>JAZKBU010000005.1:281272-546831 GCA_040388375.1 Bacteroidota bacterium
TCTCAGCTCCATCACAACACCTCTCAACCATCTTTCAAGTCCTCTCCACAAAATTTAATAACCATCCACTAAACCTCAATAGTAGGCGCGCGCTGGGCAGACAATCCCGATAGTTATCGGGACGGGAGCGGGCTTCCCACTTCTGTCCCTTGTTGTGTCTCCCGACCAACAAGCAGTCTAGCGTTTTTGGATACTTTTTTGGCAATGCAAAAAGTATCGAAACAAAAAAAAGAAAACATTGATTGCAGGCGAGGACGCCTGCAATGGCATAAGGTAACGCGGAACGAGCGAGACACTCGCACCAGCAGAGGCTAAATAGTTGTTGGTCGGGAGACACAACAACGGCAAAAGGGCGGAACTGATTACAGGCGAGGACGCCTGCAATGGCATTAAGGTAACGCGGAACGAGCGAGACACTCGCACCAGCGGAGGAAATGCCTGCAATGGCGGGAAAGCTTTTTAATGACATAGCAGCAACTACTAATTTATAAACCATATAAATAATACCTCCATGCCATCATTTTAGCACAAAAACATTCACATGTTTATAAAACTTCTTAATAATCTCTTAATTGTACCTGTAAATGTATATTTTTGGTAAGTAAACCCAACAACAACTATTTAAATGGATAAAAAACTACAGAACTAAATGTATATAAAACAGATTGGCATATTTCTTTTCTTACTCAATTCATTGTTATATACTGCTGCTGCGCAAACTAAAAACGCTACTGAAAAACGCGAGCTGGACTCATTGCAGCAAGTTTATTTACACACCAAAGTTGATACCGACCGCGTAAAGCTGAGCTACTTAATTGGTGAGCGGTTAAAAAATCCCAGCGTAGCATATTGGGAGGTTTTGCTGAACGATGCCCGCCAGTATAATATGCTGGTGTACGAGGCTAAAATACTTGCGCATATTGGGTTGGCCTACATGGCACAAGGCAATGTACATAAAGCCATTGATTTTAATAACAGGGCTTTGCTCATAGCGGAAGTAAACGGGTTTAAGAAAGAGCAGGTAAACATTATTAAAATTTTAGAGCACCTGTATGCCGGGCAGTTTGACAGGAAGAAATCAATATTTTTAAGCTACAAAGGTTTAAAAATAGCAGAGGAGCTAAACGACAAGAAATCCATTATTGATTTTTATTCATCGCTGGCTTTGTTCTATTTAACATCGGGCGAGGTACGCAAGGCATTGAAAATACATTTTGCCTGCCTTAAAATATGCAGGGAAATAAAATACGATTTTGGTATTTCGAGCGCGCTGGTTGATATAGGAAGCGATTACGGGGCACTGAATGAAGAGGAAAAAGCAGTTCCTTATTATTTGGAAAGCTTACAGTATATAAAAGGACTGGAAGGAACCATATATGGTGTGCAGATATACAATTCGGTTTGTTCGGCCTATATTATTAAAAAGAATTACGACTCCGCTTATTACTATGCCAACAAAGCCTATACCATGGCGGAAGAAATTAGGGACAAAAGAGTAATAGCAAGTACTATTAATTCATTGGCCTCCATCAGCTATTTAAAGGGCGATAATAAGCAGGCTAAAAAGGAAGCATTGCAGGCTTTAGCCATGGCGCAGTCCATTCAATTTACCGCACAAATTCCGGCACTGGCGGGTTTGCTTAAAAAAATATATTTAAAAGAAGGTAACTATAAAGAAGCTTTAAAAATATATGAATTGTATATAGTTACCAAAGACACACTCTCTAACGAAAAAGTGCAAAAAGAAGCATTGGAAAAAGAGTTTGCCTATAACTTAGAAGAGAAGGAAAACCAGTATAAGCTGCTGGCACAGGAAAACGAAATTCAAACCCTGCAACTGAACCAAAGCAGGTATTTTGTGATGGTGTTGGGCATACTACTCGTAGCCATATTAATCATCACTTATTTGTTGGGCAGGCAAAAGGGACTGAAGGCCGAACACCAACGTGTTAAGCTGGAGCAAAAGCTATTGATTTCGCAAATGAACCCGCACTTTATGTTTAACTGCTTAAACTCCATACAGCAGTTTATAATGAGCGGACAAAACAACCAGGCAGAAATTTATTTGTCAAAGTTTTCGAAGCTGATAAGGGAACTATTGGAAAGCAGCGCTAGGGATAATTTAACGGTAAAGGAAGACCTGAATATATTGAAAGCGTATCTGGAAATGGAATCGTTGCGCTTTGGCCCCAGCTTTTATTATTCCATTAAAATGGATAGTAAAATTGATATTGACAATACTTACATACCGCATTTAATGATTCAGCCTTTTGTAGAGAATGCCATATGGCATGGCTTGCTGGCTAAAAACGATGACGGACATTTGCAGATAAGATTTGAATATGTTTCCGACAAAACCATTAAATGTATTATAGACGATAATGGGGTAGGGCGCGATGCCAGCTTGCATAAAGAAACTACTTTTAAGAAAAACTCACTGGCACTTAGTTTTGTAAAACAACGTATAGAGCTCATTAAGAAAACCTATAAAATAGAGGGTAGGGTTGATATTATAGATAAGAAGGATGCTAACGGAGCAAGCTTGGGTACTACTGTAATTATTATTTTACCTATATTGAAAAGCTAATATATGTTACGAGCTATTATTATAGATGATGAAACGGCAGGTATTGAAACACTGAAAATACTTGCAGCCAGAAACCCTGATACGATACGTGTAGTGGCCACTACTTTAAACGCAGCCGAAGGTATTGTACTGATTGAAGATTATAAACCCGATGTGGTTTTTTTAGATATAAGCATGCCTACGATGAGTGGTTTTGAATTATTGGAAAGGCTTCATTTTAAAGACTTTAAGCTGGTGTTTACTACTGCTCACAAGGAGTATGCCATACAGGCTATTAAAAACAAAGCTTTTGATTATTTACTGAAACCGATAGACGATGCTGACTTTAGAACCTGCTTAAAAAACATTATGGATGTGCACGATAAAACACCATCTTCAGCTAAGCACGATACTAATTTATTAATAGAAATACAGGTAAAGGATGGTATTATATTTTTAAAGCAAAAAGATATTGTAAGGCTGGAAGCATCGCGCAGCTATACGGAATTCCATATGGATAACGGGACTAAACATATAGCCTCTAAAAGCCTGAAAGATTTTGAAGCCAAGCTGGATAACAACTTGTTTTACCGCTGCCATAAATCGCATATTATAAACTTACAAAAGGTACAAAAGTTTATTAACCACGATGGTTTTTTTGCTTTGATGACTGACCAGTCTATGCCTGATATATCAAAGACTTTGAAGGAATCGTTTTTGGAACGCTTAAAAACTTTATAAGTGTTGTTTGATGGCTTTGTAATTACTGCTTGGTGTCAATAATAATATTGCCTGCATCGGTAGTAACAGGTTTAAATGCATCAACAAAAGGATAACCCAGCTTACCTTTTTGGGTGCAAAGCTCAATGGCTTCACCTTCGTTTACTTTATCAAAAAGTTGCAGCCCTACATCAAATCTTTCTTCTATGTTATTATCCAGTTGTATATATAACCAGTAAGATGTATGTCTCCTGCCATTGCTAGTTTCTTTTTTGTTAATGATGTGCTTGTTACAAACAATATTTGGGTTGGCAAAATAATGATTGATAAAACTGGCAGCGCTGGGTATAAATAAAAAGAAACCTAAAAACAATCCGGCATGAACGGTAATGCGTCTGCTGCTTTCATCATACACGCCTCTGTTTGCTTTTTTTAGTTTCCATGTTATAATGCCTGCTATTGCTAAACCTAAAAAGCCACTATACCAAAATAACTGCTTGCCATTAATGGTATTATCCAGCTGCCTTATTTCAAAAATTATACATACGAGGCCAATAAAAAAGAAAAGTGCGGAACCTTTATATATAAACCGGTTAAAAGGGCTAGCCGATCTTTCAAATGGTTTACGTGGAGGGAAATAATCGTCAATTATATATTGCGCAGTGCTTATTAAAATAATGAGCTGGTACATGGCTAAGATAAACCCGGCTAATGCAATATATCTTTCAGGGCCACTTTTGTGCCAAACAGAAACTATGAGTAGAATTCCTGCAGTAATATATAGCAGGCGTTTGTAAAAGTCGTTACGTGTTTCGTTCGTTTGTTTTTTTGTCATGCAACTTAAAAACAATAGCGTACAGTTTATACAACCGTACGCTATTGCGTTGTATTTTTAATCATTAATCGTTAGCATCTTCAATACGTATATTCTTATAAGGAGCCGATTCTCTGAAGGCTACCGTATCTACTTTATCGGGTATTACATCAGCTACAAACACACTTAGTTTACCATTGGTAAAACTATCGTTGTGTATAGTTCCGGGTAATATAGCCACAGCGGAACCATCAGCCGGAACCCTGAAAGTAGTAAAGGTAAACTGCGGATTTTTAGGATCGAATTTTACGCTCTTGCGGCCTAAAGTAACTTTGGCTTCGCAATACACTTCTTTACCTTCATCAGGTCTTGGATGAAAAATATGCGGGAACTCGTGATGCTCCACAAACATACCACCTCCGCTAAAAGGCTGCATAGCATAGTTTCTTATATAATCAGGTAAGCTCGTATCGTATTCCACACCAAACAAAGGTAAATCAAAACCTACGTTAAAGGCCTCACCGGGTTTTAATAAAACACCTCCGTAAAAAGCAAGCGTATCTTTATAAGCGTCATTGCTTGGATCAAGTACGGGTATAACCACATCGGACTGGTTGATGAACAAAGAGCCTGTGCCACCAAATACATTTGATGAAGATGATAAGCCGGGTATGCCTCCACCGTCCTTACCGCTTACCCAATTGGCATTAATGGTATTGGCGTGTTTTGCATCGGGTGTATTGTTGTGTTGTAAATGATGTAACCTGTCAATCAAGGTTGTTTCCTGTCCGCTTGAAGGAACTTCTTCCACGCCTGTACCTACACCGTAAGTTAATTTAACAGTAGTACCGGGTTTAATGGGGCCGAAAATACCGGTGGTGGTCATTAAAGGAACACCTTCAGCACTGCTTCTTAAAACGACAGCATCGTTTAAAAAATCGAAGTACTTTTCAAAATCATCTTTTGTAAGTGCCACTCTAACGGTTTTCCATTTTCGTGCTTTTAAGCGGTCGGCCTTGCTTTTTGGAGCCTCCCGGCCAAGGGTTTGTCTAACTACGTGACTCATGTTGTTTTGGGGTAAATAGGTTTAAAATTATGTTTTTAAATAGGCAGTATTGTTTAGCCATAGGTTTTGCTACGCAACACTTGTTTAACAAATATAGGAGGAAATATAACTTTGCCAAATAAAATGGCATGCGCTCACAGGTCTGTTTATGTAAGCTTAACAAACAACAGTAGCATTGTAAATAAACAACCAGTGTTAAATACCTTTCATACTTAAAGCAATGCGTTTGCGTGCTTTATCAACCTCCGTTACCTTTACTTGTATACGTTGGTTTAACTGCACTACTTCGTTAGGGCTTTTAATAAATTTATCGGCCATTTGCGATATATGAACGAGGCCATCCTGGTGCACACCTATATCCACAAAACAACCAAAAGCAGTTATATTGGTTACAATGCCGGGCAGCACCATTCCTTCTACCAAATCATCAATGCTGTTTACATTGCCAAAAGCAAATTCAGCCAATGGTTCGCGTGGGTCGCGGCCTGGTTTAGCCAGCTCATTTATAATATCAGTTAAAGTAGGTAAGCCAATTTGTGCGTTTACATATTTAGGTAAATCAATACCATTGCGCAGCGAAGGATTGCTTATTAAATCGTTTACACTTACGTTTAAATCCTTTGCCATTTGCTCTACTATAACATACGTTTCAGGATGCACGGCTGAGTTATCCAACGGGTTTTTAGCCCCATGAATACGTAAAAAACCAGCAGCCTGCTCAAATGCTTTCTCACCCAAACGGGGTACTTTTTTCAATTGCGCACGCGAACTAAACTTTCCTTTTTCGCTTCGGTAATCTATAATGTTTTGTGCCAGTACAGGCCCTAAGCCCGATACGTAACTGAGTAAATGTTTACTGGCGGTATTCAGCTCAACACCTACCTGGTTTACACAACTAATTACAACCTGATCCAAACTTTCTTTCAGTAATTTATTATTTACATCGTGTTGGTATTGTCCCACCCCAATTGATTTTGGATCAATTTTTACCAACTCTGCCAATGGGTCTTTAAGCCTGCGTCCAATAGATACCGCGCCACGGACTGTTATATCTTTATCAGGAAATTCATCACGTGCTATGGGCGAAGCAGAGTAAATAGATGCTCCCTGTTCTGATACCATATGCACTTGTATAGGCTTAAAGGCTTCGTTGTTTTTAATTAAATCTCTTACAAAACTTTCCGTTTCGCGTCCGCCTGTTCCGTTGCCTATGGCTATGGCTTCAATTTTATATTCGCTTAGTAAATGCTTTAAAGCATAAATACTTTCCTGTTGTTTTTGTAACGGGTAAATAACTGTTTCGCGCAGTAAATCGCCCAGCTCATTTAATACAACGGTTTTGCAACCTGTTCTGAAACCTGGGTCAATAGCCACAATACGTTTTTGCCCTAAAGGAGCACTTAACAATAATTGCCTTAAGTTGGTGCTAAAAATAACAATGGCTTCCTTATCGGCTTTCTCTTTTGATAGGTTTTCAAACTCTGTTTCAATGCTTGGCAATAACAACCTATCGTAAGCATCTTCAATGGCTAAGCTTACCTGCTTTTGTGCAGCACCATTTCCTTTTACGAGTTGCCTTACCAAACTATCAATAGCTTGTTCCGCTACTATATCAATATGTACTTTTAAAAAGCCTTCCTCTTGTCCGCGCCTGATGGCCAATAAACGGTGCGAAGGAATTTTCTTTAGCTCTTCAGCAAAGTTAAAGTAGTCGCTATACTTAGCTGCTTCTGTTTCTTTACCTTTTTTTAGTTTTGAATATAATACTGCATCACGCTCAAAATACCGTCTGATACTATTACGCACCGCTACATTTTCATTAACCCATTCCGCTATAATATCTCTTGCACCTGCCAAAGCTTCATCTATATCTTTTACATCGGCATTGATATAGCGGGCAGCCAGTGTATCTATATTTTTTTCGTTTTGTAAATAAATGGTTTTAGCCAAAGGCTCTAATCCTTTTTCAATAGCTATAGTTGCCCTTGTTTTGCGTTTTTGTTTATAGGGTAAATAAATATCTTCTAACTCTTGTAAGCTGCTTGCATTGTTTAATTGTGCCTGTAAAGCAGGTGTCAATTTACCTTGTTGTTCAATGGCTTTTAAAATGGTTATCCTGCGTTTATCCATCTCAATCAAATCATCAAGCAAGCTTTTTATCTCCGCTATCTTTATTTCATCTAAACTGCCTGTTGCTTCTTTACGGTAACGGGCTATAAACGGAATGGTAGCACCCTCTTCCAATAATTGAACCACACTGGCTACCTGCTTTTCGTTTACATGTATACGTTGGGCTATACTTTTAATATGCATAGAGTTTTAAATTTAGGCTGTTGGGTTTGTTAATGAATAAAGTTAACAACATAAAAAAATCCGCTGTTTAAGCAACGGATTTTCTATCATGGATTGAATAAAAAATTATACGTGTAAAGCGCGGTTTTCTGTAGCTGCTAAACAAGCTTCTTTTACTGCTTCTGAGTAAGTAGGATGTGGATGGCTCATACGGGCTACATCCTCTGCACTGGCTCTGAATTCCATAGCCACTACACCTTCTATAATTAAATCGGCCACGCGTGGTCCAATCATATGCATACCTAATATTTCATCGGTTTCAGCATCGGCTATTACCTTTACCAAACCATCTATATCCATACTGGCTCTGGCTCTGCCCAAAGCACGCATAGGGAAACTACCTACTTTGTATTTAGCGCCTGCTTTTTTCAATTCTTCTTCCGTAGCACCAACACCTGCTACCTCAGGCCATGTATACACTACACCCGGTATTAAGTTATAATTGATATGTGGTTTTTGTCCGGCAATGGTTTCTGCTACAAATACACCTTCTTCTTCGGCTTTGTGTGCCAACATAGCACCTTTTACCACATCGCCAATAGCGTATATACCTTTTATGCTTGTTTCCAAATGAGCATCGGTTTCTATACGTCCGCGTTCATCTGTTTTTAAGCCAATATTTTCTAAACCTAATCCGTCAGTATATGCTTTACGACCTACTGAAACTAAACAATAGTCGCCTGTAAAAGTTACCTCTTCGCCTTTTTCATTATCAGCAGTAATGGTAACTTCTTTACCTTTACTTGTTGCCGATTTTACTTTATGGCTAAAGAAAAACTCAAAGCCTAATTTGCGTAAGCTGCGTTGTAACTCTTTACCCAAAGTACCATCCATAGTTGGTATAATGGTATTGGTATATTCAATTACTGAAACCTTTGAACCTAAGCGTGCATATACCGAACCTAACTCTAAGCCAATTACACCACCACCAATAATTACCAAGTGTTTTGGTATTTCAGTCATGTTAAGTGCTTCGGTACTGGTTATAATTCTTTTTTTATCAATAGTAATGCCCGGTAATGAAGTAGGTTTTGAACCGGTAGCTATAATTACTTTATCGGTATCAATTACTTGTTCCGTTTCACCACTAATTTTGATTTGATTTTTGGTAACAAATGAACCCAAACCTTTGTATACATCTACTTTGTTTTTTTTCATCAAAAAGTCAATGCCATCGCAGGTAACTTTTACCACACCGTTTTTACGGTCGATCATTTGTTTTAAATTTACTTTTAGTCCTTTTACTTCTATACCATGTGTTTCAAAAGTATGGGTAGCATTGTGGTAATGTTCCGAGCTATCCAATAATGCTTTGGAAGGAATACAACCTACATTTAAGCAAGTACCTCCAAGGGTACTGTATTTTTCAATAAGGGCCGTTTTAAAACCCAATTGTGCACAACGGATGGCAGCAACGTATCCACCGGGACCAGAACCAATAACTGTTATATCGTATTTCATATAAGTGATAAAATGTAAATTGTTTTACAAATAAACATAAGCCGTTTATTTGCGGTGACAAATGTAATTGTTTAGGCTAAATACAAAAAAAATAGCTGTAAATCTTAATATGATAGTTTACAGCTATTTGGTTATATGTTTAATAGAAAGGTACTACTCAAAAGAAAAATTAACAGTCATGGTTCCGTATTGTTCTTCTGGTCCATCAGGTTTTGGCGAAAACTTGGTTGATAAAGCCGCTTGTTTTGCTTTTTCTATTTTATCGGCTACCAGGGTTGTGCTTCCTCTTGCAGGAGCTTCTGCTTTGGTTACATTACCATTTCTGTCAACAGTAATGTTTACAATTACAATACCTACATCGTTAGAGGTAGATGATATATTGGGTTTACGTGAAATACGTCTGCCATATAAACTATAAGAAAAACCTTTGCCTCCGGTACCTGTTCCTGAGGTGCCTGTTCCTGAGGTGCCTGTTCCTGTCCCGCCCGGTACTCCGTTAGGGTCACCATTTGGGTCGCCTTCATTGCCCGGTACAGGACCATCGCCACGGCCACCTTGGTTATCGCTGGCAGTTGTATTTCTTTTAAATATAGATCGGGCAGTGGGCTTTTTAGGTAATTCTATTTGCTCCTTTGGTCTTTCCACAGGAGGTTCAACCGCTGGTTTCTTATCTGGTTTTTTCGGTACATCCTTCGCCACTACGTCTACCTCTGGGTCCGTACTTTGGCTTAATTCAGGCTGTTCCGTTTGCTCCGTAATGGGTGTGTACGTTTCGTTGGGTTGCGGATTTTCAATAGGTGTTTCACTTGGTCCACCCATGTTGGGTTCACCCAAGCTCATCATCATACCTTGTTCTTCCCAAGGTGGATTAGGTGGAACCAAAATAAAAAAGTACAATGCTAACAGTATAATAGCATGGAATATAAAAGAACCTGCTATCCCTATCCAATTGTGTTTATTGGTTTGGTTATGTACATAATAGGTTTGTTGCATAAAAAATATAATTACAAGCAAAAGTATTAACGAAACAGTTAAGTATTTATTTTTTAGTAAACAAAAAAATGTGCTTTGTATGTTATATAGCACATGCTTTTGATAAGCGGATTATGTTTTTCGATAAATACTTTTATTATTGAATAAAATAAAAACAAGATTAAAATATTGGTAGCCCCAATCCTATGAAAGAATGAATAAAATAAAATTTGGTATTGTATTGGTTTTGTTGAGTGTGTGGCATCAGTCAAACGCGCAACTGAAAATTAGTTTGTTAGAAGCCGTACAAATGGCTAAAGACAAGAGTTTGCAGGCCAGCATTAATTTAAACACATTTTATGCTGCGCAGTTTAATTACAAATCGGCATATACCAATTTATTGCCTTCCATTAATGCCAATATCAATGCACCCGGACTGGACCGGTCTATTGGAATAGTACCACAACCCGATGGAACCATTAAATTTATTGAGCGTACCCAAGCGCAGTCAAACGCCAATTTAACATTACAACAAAACATATTGGCTACAGGCGGAACTGTGTATGTTTCATCGGCTTTAAACAGGTTTGATTTGTTAAGCTCAGGTGGTTATACCAACTGGCAGGCATCGCCTTTATTGGTAGGAGTAACACAACCCTTGTTGCGTTTTAACGAGTTAAAGTTTCAGTGGCAATTAGCCAAGCTTCGTTACAAACAAACCTCCAGACAATATGCTGAGCGCACAGAAGAATTGTCTATGCAAATAACACAAACCTATTTTGATGCGGTAAATGCCGAAGCTGAATATAATTTAGCCAGTTTCAATTTAGCCGTAAACGATACCCTGTTGCGCTTAGCCAGAGGGCGCTATAATTTAGGTAAAATAGGGGAGGATGATTTATTGCAAACCGAATTGCGTTTAATGAATGCGCAAAATAGTTTTGACCAGGCTACCTTGAATTATAGCAATAACATGAACCAGCTCAAAATTATTTTAGGCCTTTCAAAGGAAACCCAGATTGAGTTACGACCGGAAACCAACTTGCCCTTTTTTGAGCCGGATATTACTAAAGCTGTAGCCAATGCAGTAAGAAGTCGAAGCGATTTTTTACAAATAAACATAGAGCAAAAACAAATAGAAGCCAGTTTAAAACGTGCACAGTTAAATAAATTACCCAATGCCGAATTAAATGCTACTTACGGTTTAAGTAATACGGCCGATAATATAGAAGGTAGTTATAAAAACCCCTTAGACCAGCAACGAGTGAGTATAGGTTTAAATGTACCATTAATGAACTGGGGGCGTTACCGCAATGATTACAAAGCCGCTAAACACCAGTTTAAAGCCAAAGATGCCGAATTACAATTAGCCTATTTAAATTTAGAGCAGGAAGTAGTTTTTCAGGTAATGCAATACAAACAATTAAAACAACGTGTATTCATTAGTGCCAAAGCCGATACCATAGCTCAAAAACGGTATGAAGTAGCCAAAAACCGCTATTTTATTGGTAAAATTGACAATACCAATTTAAATATAGCCCAAACCGAAAAAGACTTAGCGCGTAATAATTATTACCAAACCCTGAAAGAATATTGGATGAGCTACTATCGCTTGCGTAGAACCACCCTGTACGATTTTGAAAAACAAACCAGCTTGTTTACCGAACAAAAATAAACGGAGACTATTGCTGAAAATTGATTTTTTGCAAAGAAAAGTCTGCTTCCTGTCATAGCATAATAGAAAATCAGGTTAGAAATTTGTACGCAAAAAATTCAAAAAAAATTATCTTTGCGCCCGTTTATGACAGATTCACTTAATTACTTAGTACTAGCATATTACAATTACACCCGTATTGACGATGCCGAAGATATGGTTGCAAAACACATGGCTTATTGTAAAAGCTTAAAGCTACGTGGGCGCATATATATTGCCCATGAAGGTATTAATGGAACCATTAGTGGTACCCGCGAAGCATGCGAACAATACATGAAAGATTTAAAAGCCGATGTCCGTTTTAGCTCAACCGAGTTTAAAATAGACGAAGTGGCGGAACATGCTTTTCAGCGCATGCATGTAAGGTATAAAACAGAAATAGTATACAGTGGTTTGCGCGACCCTAAAGTAATAGACCCTACCAAAGAAACTGGTAAACATTTAAAAGGTCAGGAATTTTTGGATTTAAAAGATCAGGAAGATGTAATTATTTTAGATGTACGTAGCAATTACGAAACCCGCTTAGGCAAATTTAAAAATGCCATAACGCTTGATATAGAAAATTTTAGAGAGTTTCCTGAAAAAATAGCCGAACTGGAACAATACAGAGATAAAAAAATAATTACCTGCTGCACAGGTGGTATCAAATGCGAAAAAGCATCGGCACTATTAATTAAAGAAGGTTTTAAAGATGTATACCAGTTACACAATGGAATAATTGGTTATGCTAAAGAAACTGGTGGAAAAGATTTTGAAGGCGTATTGTATGTATTTGATGGTCGTGTGAGTGTTCCCGTTAATGAAATAAATCCTACCGTTATTTCAGCCTGCAAAAAATGTGGTGGCCCCGCTCCGCGTAATTTAAATTGTGCCAATGTGGAGTGTAATGACCAATTCAATATGTGCGAAAGCTGTGCAGATGAAATGGAAGGCGCTTGCAGTGATGCTTGCAAAGCACACCCACGCAAACGCGCTTACAACGGAACAGGTTACTATACCCGCTTTGCTATAGATTAGTTATAGCCATTTTACTTTCTGTATTTTTAAACATTTTAGCAGAGCATACTTGTTGCTTATATTTTAACAGTTTTTTCAGAAACTAATCACCACCCATTATACGTTGGTTAAATTTTGTTTGAGCGGTATTTTTTTACGTAAAAATTTCCCGTCTAACCTTATATTCGACCAAATTTTTAAAGCATAATGAATAATAACGTGATTAAAAAAGCCATACCCCATTTAGTGGCTGTTGGAGTAATTTTACTCTGTATGTTTATTTACTTTCAACCATTTTTTAGTGGCAAAGTATTAAAACAATATGATGTAAGCCAATGGCGTGCTACCTACGAAGAAACAGCTAAATTTGAGAAGGCCTCAGGCGAAAGAACCTATTGGACCAATAGTATTTTTGGTGGAATGCCCAATTATTTAATAGGTGCTTCCTATACGGGTAACTGGACTTACGATTGGTATTTTAAATTTCAGCAGGTATTTAAAAATCCAATGGATACCATATTCCTGTTGTTTATATGCTCATACATTATGCTCTTGGTATTTGATGTAAATGCATGGCTGGCCATTATAGGGGCGCTGGCATTTACCTTTAGTTCGTTCAATTTTCTCAATATAGATGCTGGGCATATGACCAAGGGCAACGCCATTGCCTTTATTCCGCTGGTTATTGCGGGTATACAAATGACCTTTCATAAAAACCGTTTAATAGGGGCTTTGCTCACAGGTATAGCCCTGTCATTACAGTTAGCAGCTAACCATTTACAAATAACCTATTATATCATATTTGTTATTATAGCTTGGGTTATAGTAGAGTTAATAGATGCCATTAAACGAAACAACCTAAAGAACTTAATTTTAAGCGGAGCCTTTTTAATGGTTGCTGCTTTGGTAGCAGTAGGAACAGATATAACAGGTTTATTAGCTACCGAAGAGTATGGTAAATACAGTTTACGTTCACCAAGTGAATTAACCGTTGCTGCCGATGGAAAACAAACAGCCGATAATGGCAGCACTGGATTAGACAAAGACTATGCTTTGGCCTGGAGTAATGGTGTTACAGAACCAATGACGTTATTGATTCCAAATTTTTACGGAGGTTCAAGTGCCGGTGAATTAAGTACCAAAAGTGAAACCTATAAATTGTTTCAAAATGCAGGTTATCCCAATGCCAAAGAAGTAATAAAACAAATGCCAACCTATTGGGGCGATCAGCCTTATACAGCAGGTCCTATTTATTATGGTGCTATTATTTGCTTCCTGTTTATATTCGGAATGATAGTAGTAAAATCAAATGCCAAATGGTGGATTTTAGCTGCTTCCGTATTGGCCATATTTTTATCAATGGGGCGTAACTTTATGCCTTTAACCAATATATTCTTCGACTATTTCCCCTTCTATAATAAATTCAGGTCGGTAACATTTATTTTATGCCTTACCCAAACCTTGTTCCCTTTAATGGCCATATTAGGTTTACGGGAGTTAATCAGTGGTAAAATGACCAAAAAAGACCTGATGAATGGTTTAAAATATGGAGGAGGTATTACCGCTGCTATTTGTTTAATAATGGCTATGGCTCCCGGTATGTTTGCCAGCTTTACAGGTATGGGCGATGATAGAATGGATAAAGGTTTAGTAGCTGCATTAATGGCCGATAGGGAAAGCTTAATGCAAATGGATGCCTTACGTTCATTCGCTTTAATAGTAGCAGCAGGTGCTTTAATATGGGCTTTTTACAATAAGAAAATAAAAGAAAACGTATTCATGATAGTAATAGGTTTATTAATACTTGGCGATTTATGGCAAGTAGATAAACGTTACTTAAACGAGCGCGATTTTGAAAAGAAAAAAGCGGAAGTATTATTTGAAAAAAGCACTGCTGACGAAATTATTTTACAAGATACAGATCCTAATTACAGGGTTTATAACAACACTACTGATTTTGATAAAGATGCTATTACAGCCTATTACCATAAAAGTATAGGCGGTTACCATGGGGCTAAAATGCGCAGATTCCAGGAGTTAATAGAATGGCAGTTGGCAAAAAATAACATGGAGTGTTTCAATATGCTTAATGTTAAATATTTTATCCTTGGCGATTCAACAGGACAAAAGTTTGCACAACGTAACCCCGATGCCAATGGCAATGCATGGTTTGTACCAAACTATAAAATTGTAGCCAATGCAGATGAAGAAATAAAAGCACTAACAGGATTTAAATCAAAAGAGTTAGCCTTTATTGACAAACGTTTTGAAAAAGACTTAGCTAATTTTAAAAGCAGTTACGATAGTACCGGTACTATAAAATTAACAAGCTATGTGCCTAATAAATTGGTTTATGAAAGCAATACAACTACACCGCAGTTAACCCTGTTCAGCGAAATATTTTACGATAAAGGTTGGAATGCATACGTTGATGATAAACTAGTACCACACTTCAGAGCTGATTATGTTTTACGTGCTATGATAGTACCCGAAGGTAAACATACTATAACCTTTAAATTTGAACCTGAGGTAGTAGAAAAAGGACAAAAAATTGCCTTGGCTTCATCAGCTACTTTATACCTTGGTTTAATAGCCGTATTGGGTTTTTACTATGTGAAAAAACGCAAAGGAGAAGAAACAGTATAAACCATAACTTAAACAATATAACAGAACGTCCAAAGTCAAAAACTTTGGGCGTTTTTTATTGGTTACTTAAGCCAATAAAACTAGTATGTTAATTTTTAAAAACCAAGTATCGTATTTTTCAATCACAAATCCTTTATCCAGTGTAAAGTTTTTATAGATGCGAAGAAGCAAAATACAAGCATAGTCAAAGGCTTTTATAAACACATTTTCAATTATGCTATAAAAGCCTTTAATTTGATATTTCAAAATACAACATATATGCGTAAAGTTATAGCCATAGCCGCCTTCGTAAGTTTAGTAATGAGCAGTTGCTCAAACGATGCACCTTTAAACAAGCAGGAAGAGAAAACGGTAGATAGTTTAGTAACCAACGAGCAGGACGCAATGGATTCGTTAGAAGCAGCTATAAAAGCCCAAATAGGCACAGACTCATTGAGCGATGATTCTATTGATATGGACTAAACAAGGGTTTATTTTACCCTTGCCACCATACGCTGGTTCGATGTTTTGCTGAATAGTTTAAGCAATACATCCATACAAGTAACGGCACCTGTTACCAATAAATTATTAAGCGTAAAGAATTTGTTTAAGCTACTTTTTTTATCGTAAAAGTAATGGTGCATAGATTGTACCCAGAAAGCAGGCGACAGTAAAAACTCCTGTTTTACCACAGTAAAATTGTTTTTCTCTACATGCAGCTTAAGCGTTTTATCGCTGTATATATTAAAGTGCCTTGGAATATGATAGCCTCCCCAATACTTGTTTTTAAATAAGCGATGGTCCAGTGAATCATAATTAGGCGTTTCAATAATTATAATGCCATTAGGATTTAAAATGCTGTGGCAGCGTTTTAATATTTTATCAGGGTCATACAAATGCTCAATTAATTGATTCATGATGATGACATCGTATTTCTCTTCAAACTCAATCGTTTCAAAATTACCCAGCTTAAAATGAATGCCTTTACCTTCTAAACGGCTTAAGCGTTTCATTTCAAATTCGTTGGCTGTTAGCTTCCATGTATCAGGGCCAAAACGTTTCAACGATTCAATTAAAATACCTGAGCCGGCACCAATTTCAATAATATTGGCTTTAGCGGGAATGTGTTTTTTATAATCCTTTACCTTGGCCAATTGTACACGGTCTCTAAACCAACGCACAACAGGGTTTAAATCTGTTTCAAATAAATAAGGCTGGTAATTATCCGGGTAAATAACGGGCAACTCCTCCATATCAGGCACATTTTGTAAATACAAATGTTGGCAAGCATTACAGGTAACTAGGTTAAAAGTATCAAAAGTAGTTTGGTATTCAAAATCGTAACCTTGCGTATGCGGAGTATATGATTTGTTGCCGCAAACATTGCAGCTTTCAATCAGTTTTATTTTCATTATTTATTTAGATAATATAGGAAGATGAGAAAAGAAATACTTGATATGCGACCAATAGCTAAGTCTTATATGTTCCACATAACCGTTATCAGCTTGCATCAAAAGTTTCTTTAATTGAGGCAATTGATAATAAGGAACGTACATATATTCATGGTGCTCATAATGGTAATTCATATTATGAGGCGCAATAATAAATGATTCTAAAAAATTAGATTCAAAAGTATAAAGCCTGTTCGTGGCACTATCATCAGGTTCAGGTATAGAGTGCTCACAAAAACTACGGATAGTATTTAATGGAATAAACACCCCAAATACAGCTACTACCCAAATAATAAAATAATACATCCAACCCAGAGTAAAATAAAAAATGGTCAGTATAATCAACTGTGTAATGGCAAAAGCCATAAAATCTTTCATTAAACCTTCTAATTTGTTATTGGCAGCTTTTTTCTGAATGGCATCCGTTTTTTTACCAAATAATAATTTATGCGCAATTTTAAACACAAAGCCAAAACCAATTACATTGGCCCACCACATATAAAATTTCGATTTAGTATTTTTATCACTCGCTTGGTAATATTGCCAATCAGCATCTTCACTGGTAGCAAATTTACCATGATGGTTTAAATGGTTGGTTCTGTTTAAACTCATTGGGGTGAATTGTGGTGACAATAAAATATAGCGGGTAATGAAATCGTTTACCGATTTGTTTTCAGCCAAAGCGTAATGCAAACCATCGTGCCCTATAATTTGCAGGCGGTAAATAAAAATACCGGTTAAAATAATGGCCGCTATCAGCGATACTATATTTTGAAAATAGCCATATTGCGCAATGGATAATACAATACCTAAATAGTCCAAACCAATGTCTCTTAGGGGAATAAGGATATTTTTTTCTTTTATTTCTTTAGGTAAAGCAATTCTTTTAGAGGCTTGCATGTTTTTTCTCTTTTCCGTTTATTTTGGTGCCCAAAGTTATTAAATCATTTGCTTTAACAAAACAAGACAATAAATTAAATGCATGATAGCAATATTTTTATATTTTCGCACACCATCATTCATTTTTAAACAATTTGGAAAATAAAGAAAACGTAGAGTTAAGTATAGTAATGCCTTGTTTAAACGAAGCGGAAACGCTTAAAATATGTATAGACAAAGCCATGAAATATTTAAAGGAAAATAATATAAAAGGCGAAGTAGTTATTGGCGATAATGGCAGTACAGATGGAAGTCAGGCTATTGCTATACAGGCAGGTGCGCGCGTAATTGACGTGCCACGTAAAGGCTATGGCAGTGCTTTAATGGCAGCTATCGAAGCTAGCTATGGTAAATACGTAATTATGGGCGATAGTGACGATAGTTACGATTTTAGCCGTTTAGGATTATTTGTAGAAAAACTACGCGAAGGACATGATTTGGTAATGGGTAACCGTTTTAAAGGTGGAGTAGCCAAAGGAGCCATGCCTTTTTTACACCGTTATTTAGGCAATCCTGTTTTATCATTTATTGGACGTTTGTTTTTTGGTAGTAAAGCACGTGATTTTCATTGCGGCTTAAGAGGATTCAGGCAAGACATAGTAAGCCTACTAAACCTGCAAACTACTGGAATGGAGTTTGCCAGCGAAATGGTGGTAAAAGCCACCATATTTAAGTTAAATATTACCGAAGTACCTACAACCTTATCACCGGACGGACGTTCGCGTCCGCCACATTTACGAACCTGGCGCGATGGATGGCGTCATTTACGCTTTTTATTATTATACAGCCCTAAATGGTTATTTTTAATACCGGGCATATTCTTAATGTTGGTTGGGGGTATTATGGGTTTATGCATTATGCAAGGTCCTGTACATTTATTCAATATATATTTCGACACGAACACTTTATTATACGCAGCAGCTCTTGTCATTACGGGTTTTCAGGCCATTAATTTTGCCATATTTACCCGAACTTATGCCATACAAATGGGCTTTTTACCCCAAAACCAAACTTTAAACAAAATGTATAAATATGTAAACCTCGAATCGTCATTGATAGTAGGTTTACTCGTAACCGCTATAGGCATTGGTGGTTCCATTTATTCAGTTATGTTGTGGAATAAAGTAAATTTTGGATATTTAGATTATTCATCCATTCTTAGGGTGGTAATACCCTCAGTAGTTTGTATCATTATTGGATTACAAATTATATTATCCAGCTTTTTCTTAAGCGTATTGGGGGTTAACAAAAAATAAACACATGAAAAAATTAGACATATACCTACAAGACGTTAGAATTTCAAAAGCGAAACAATTTATAAAAAAAGGAAGTAGTGTATTAGATATTGGTACCGATGATGGTATTATGTTTGAAAAATTAAGCCACTTAATTGATAAAGGAGTTGGGATAGAACCAACCGTTGAAATCGTTATAAATAAAGGGAAATACAGTATTTTACCAGGATACTTTCCCGAAGCAATGGGTAGTTCAACAGAACAGTTTGATGCCATTACCATGTTAGCCGTTTTAGAGCATGTACCAACGGAACAGCAAAAAACATTAGGTGCTAACTGTGCTAAATATTTAAAAAAAGGAGGCAAAGTAATTATCACAGTGCCTTCGCCTCAGGTAGATTTAATATTAGATGTTTTGGGTAAATTGAAATTAATTGATGGCATGCAATTGCACGAACATTATGGGTTTAAGCCAAGCGATACCGAAACCATATTTGCTGACGGATTTAAACTGCATACCAAAAAGACATTTCAATTGGGTTTAAATAATTTATTTGTTTTCGAAAAGATTTAAAGAATTAATGATGGAAAAACGCGTTTTAAACGAATCAAAAATTTCATTGCTTTTACAAGTTAGCGGACAAGCGACTGACGAAAAAGCCATCGAACATATTTGCCAATATACACTTAAATCAAAAACCGATTTAGAAGTAATTTTTATAGCACAAAATGCGGCAGCTCAAACAAAAGTAGAAGGCAATAAAGCGTACGCAGAGTTAGCTGCAAAAAATAAATCGTTTATAGTTTATAACCAGAAAAAACAAGCATTAGGAGCCGGCTATGCGCAAGCATTACAACAAGCTACCGGAGCCAATAGTGTTTTAGTTGAAAACATAGATGAAGTAAATATAAATAATATAGTAACCTGGGTTAATGCCAATAAACGCACTGTAAAAGCCGATGCTATAGGTTATACTACACAAGCATATACAAAGCTAAGTACATTGCAAAATTGGGGATTAAAGTTTTATAGTTCAGCAGTACGTTTTTTTACCCCTTTACAAACAAAACAAACATCAGGCGAAATATTAATAGTAAAAACCGAAGAAGCGCAACCCCTGTTTAGCCAACAATTATTAGCAGCCAATAGTCATTTAGCTCTGTTGTATACTGCCCATTGCAATGGTATAAACACAGTTGACTATACCATAGTAGCCCAAAATAAAGTACCCAAAACAGGTATTGTACAAGGATTATTATTCCCCATTAAAGCAATTGCCGTACGCTGGAATTATTTTGTAAGTGCAGCCTTGGCCGAATTAAAATTACCCAATAAAGTAAGCTTTAAAAATGGCAATCATCCGTTGTACCGTTTGGTGTTTTTTGCTTTGATTGTATTGTCAACATTTGCCATGCCTTTTTTTAGTGGCGATTTTGGAATGACTTGGGATGAGCGTCAGCACAACGATTACTCACAACTTTCTTATAAATGGTTTGCCAGCATGGGTAGCGATACCAGTGCCATTGCCGATCCAAAAGGCAATGCCGATTATGTACGCCAAGCCTACCGTTATTATGGTGAACAAATCAATACTGTAGCCGCCATTGTTTATACTACTTTCGATTTACCTCCATTTGAAACACGCCATTTTATCAATTCATTATATGGCTTAATAGGCATTATATTTTGTGGTTTAGCCGTTAAGCAATTAGTAGGCTGGCGAGGTGGAATATTAGCCATATTATTTATGGTTTTTAATCCGGGGTGGTTTGGTAATTCCATGAATAATCCTACCGATATTCCTTTTGCTTCCAGCTTTGCCATGTCGTTATACTTTTTTATTAAAATATTAAAGTCAATGCCAAAGCCATCGCGCAGCAATTTAGTATGGTTGGCATTAGCAGTTGGTTTAGGTATAGGCTCACGTATAGGTGCATTATTGATACTGGCTTATTTTGCTTTATTTATAGGTATACAATGGCTTTGGCTGTTTAAAGATAAAACACAAAAGCCAATGGGTTTAATACCTAATTACCTGAAAATATTTTTAACAGTAGCCGTATTAGGTTACATATTCGGTATTTTATTATGGCCTTACGGATTAAGTAATCCACTTAAAAATCCATTTATCGCTTTTGCCAAAGCATCAGATAATTCATTTTATACCAATAATGTAGAAATATTTGAAGGCAAGCGTATGTATATGCTTTTACAAGCACCTTGGTATTATGTAGTTAAATTTTTAGCTATAGGAAACCCGCTATACCTGTTAGCAGGCTTAGGTTTATTTATAGTATTAATAAAATGGATTAAAGATAAAATACGTATTGGTATTGCACTCATGTTATTGTTTATGGTTGCTTTTCCAATAGCTTATGCCGAGTATTCAAACATTAATTATTACAACGGTTGGCGACATTATTTATTCATTGTTCCATCGTTGGTGGCAATTGCAGCCGTTGCTTTCGATTATTTAATTGGCAATAACAATAAAATAGTACAGTATGTTTCCTTAGTTGTTTTACTAGGTTTATTTGCCAAGCCAACCTATTGGTTTGTAAAAAATCATCCAAACCAGTATGTATATTTTAACGAGTTAGTAGGAGGTATAAATGGTGCTTACGGTAATTACGAAACCGATTATTACTCTAACTCGTGCCGTGAAGCAGCCGAGTGGATTGCCAAACAAGAGCCTAGCAAAAAAGCATTGGTTTGTATCAATAACGAGCCATTAACAGCTTCGTATTATGCCAATAAAATCAATCCTGATTTGCAGTTTCAATGGGTGAGAGAGTACGAAGAGCAAAAGCCTGAATGGGATTATTTAATATTAACAACCCGTACCTATTCAAAAAACGAATTGTTAAATGGTGCATTTCCTCCGCGTGGCACCGTTTATACTGTTATGGCTGATAATGTTCCATTGGCTGCAGTAGTAAAACGTGAAGTTAATTATATGCCAATGGGATATAAAACAATAGATGGCAAACAACTTGACTCTTCGGTTATGTACTTTAAAAAAGCAGTAGAGTGGGAGCCTAAGAGCGAAGAAGCGCATCGTATGTATGGCTTTGCCTTAATGTTAACCAACCAGTTTGATGCAGCCGATAAAGAATTTGATCAAGCCATTGCTTTATTCCCTGAAAACTATTCAGCATACTCCAATAAAGCCTTATTGTACTTTAACAAAAAAGAGTACCAAAAATGTATTGATGCCAGTATAAAAGCCACTACCTATAAAAACAATACCACAGAGGCCTATTATTATTCAGCTTTAGCCTATTTAAATATGAATAATTATAATGGAGCTATTGAGCGTTTAGAAACAGCTCTAAAGTTTAACGGACAAACACCGGAAATTTATTACTATTTAGGTAAGTCGTACGAGGCAGTGAACAATGCAACACAGGCTGCTTCTAATTACGAATACTGCTTGGGTATGAATCCAAACTTTAAGCAAGCTTGGGCTGATTTAGCCAACCAGTATAAAATATTAGGAAAAATGGATGGTTACGAATATTGCATGCAGAAGTTCAACAGCACGCCTTAAACATATTTTGATAAATAAAACCTATTAAAAAAGACCTCCGAAGAAGGTCTTTTTTAATGAGCTATACAGTTAATTATAAAGCAATTATTAATATTTTACCATTTGATTGTAAAAAAAATAGTACTTACTTGTGAAATAAATAAAATTCAAGAAAGAAAACTTATTATTGTATAATTATGCCAACAGCTATATCAAACGATATTAAAATTAGTGTTGAAACATCTTATCAAAACGATAAGGTAAACAACGCAGAAGGACACCATATGTTTGCTTATAGAATTACTATTGAAAACAAAGGAGAGTATACTATAAAGCTTTTAAGACGACATTGGGATATTATAGACTCCTTAGATGGGTTTAGTGAAGTAGAAGGTGATGGAGTAGTTGGTCAGCAACCGGTATTAGAACCCGGAGAGCAATATACTTACGTTTCGGGTTGTGCTTTACAAGGAGAGTTTGGTAAAATGTTTGGCTACTATACCATGCAACGCCAAATGGATGGAAAAGAATTTGAAGTATTAATACCGGAGTTCATCATGATTGCTCCATTTAAATTCAATTAGTTTTTTCCTCAAAAGTTAAAACCATTTTTAAATTACCATTATTTTTAATTAGCCAAAAATTGTCAGCATTGGCTAAAAATGCTTCTTCAACAGGCTTAGGCATATTCAGCTTAGCATATTTTCTGTAATCCTGTTTACTTATTATAAATTCAATAGGAGTGCTTTCGTCAATAGTTTTAAATCCGATCTTTTTAAAACTATCCCCGTCACTAAAATCCTTGTCAATATAAGTCATTATATCACCTGCTGTTTTTTCATTGGCAAAATGATTGATTAACTTACTAAGCCCGCCCACAACCGTATAATTACATTTATTGCAATACCTGATTAATTCAAATGAGCGCTTGTCTTCGCTTAACCTGTTCATACGCCTGCCTTTGCTAAAAAGGGCCAATGCTACCAATTTATCCTTATAGTATAACCCAATTTTATATGCTCCCGTAACATTGCCCAGCAAATGGTTTTCTTCAAAAAATAAACCCGATTCGTTGGCATCAATGTGTTTAATTACACATTGTCTGGCATGTATTTTAGTATTAAAACCTAAAATGGATTGTACCCTGGCTTTAATTAAATGAGGCTTGTAAACGAGTTCATCTAAAGTAAATACTAACTGAATAGGGGGTTTACTGTTGTTATTTATAATTGCTACATGAAGCTGATAGCTGATAATATTTAATTGAAATATTGTTATACTATCAATAGCAATAAGCATTTTATGCAGAGTATTTAAAGCTTTTGTATGCATACCTAGTAATAGAAATTAATCATAGTACCCGGTCTTGGCATAAAAAACTTATCGCTTAATTTTTCAAATGGCCATTCTGGTTTAATAGCAGTGGCCCGGTCAAAAAATACATTAAAATTAGTAAGCGGTATTGTTTTAATATTTTGTTTACCATAAGGCTTGAAAAAATTTTCCCAATGCCCTATAATAACCTGTTTTGGCTTGGTTTGTGTGAGTAAATTTTGAGGTACACAATTGGTAAAATTAGAAGAAGCAATTTGCATTAAAGCAATATCAACAGGATGTTCTTCCAGTAATTTAGCATCTATCAAACCATTGTTTAATTCACACCCATTTGTTTTATTTAGTATTCGGCATACTACCTTATTGTTTTCCATTATATCAATCAAAAAAGAATAATTCTGCCCCTCTTTAAACCGATGCGCATTCACTTTTTGGCAAGCATTGGTAAAACCTTTAAAATAATTACTATCGCAATTACCCTTCATAATATGTATTTTTTTGTAGTGCGAAGCATGGGTAGAAGGAATAATAAGTATCCTTAAATTACTGCTAATATAAACCCATTTATTCACAGAGTCTTTTTTGACCCAATTTTCAGCATTTATAAATTGATTAGGTTTTAAAAAATTTTGCAAAACGGTTTTACTGGAATTATCGCCATATATTTTTACATCTGGTTTTACCGAATCAGTTTGCAATAAATAAGGTAAATCAAAAATATGGTCGTAGTGTGAGTGGCTGATAAAAAAGGCATCAATATCTTTAAAGCTGATATTGTTTTTATTGATGTAAGAAGCGCCTATATTAAAATACTTCTGTTTAAATTGAATATTGCCACTACTTGTTTTTATAAAACTGTTGTTCGAAAAAAACGGATCAATGCAAATAACATCCGTACCATATTTAATAATGTAATTATTACAGCCTAAATACTGAATACTTACTTTATTATCCTTTGCCTTACCTATGCTGTATTCTTTTAAAGTGTCTTTTGAGAATATTCCTAGCTTTTCGTATTTTTTAGGATAACGTGAGCTGGCACATTGCGAGTAAACAAATACAATAACTAAAAATAAAATTATGTTTCTCATTAGGGCTGGCAAAGATATTTTGTTTTAGGCTTAACTAATTGCCACTAATCAAATATTATACCATATAAGTGTAAAATTTACAGCGATTTGCATAAAGTACAAAAAAAATTAAAATAGATTAGGTAGTGTGGTTAAATGTCATTTATTCGCAATACTAAAAAATTTAACTATATGAGCATTCAATCAATGATGGAAGAGATGACCAAAACAAGTGAAAAGCTTGTAAAAGGTTACGAAGTATTACAAAAAATAAAAGAAGTTGAAATAGGTATGACACCTAAAGATTTGGTATGGGAAAACGATTTAGTTAAATTATACCATTATAAGCGTGATACCCCGGCAAAAGTAAAAACACCCGTTTTGGTTTCTTTTGCTATTATGAATCGCCATGATGTATTGGATTTACAACCCGACAGAAGTTTAATGAAAAAATTGTTAGACGAAGGATTGGATATTTATATAATGGATTGGGGTTACCCTAAGCAACAACATAAATACCTGACCATGGAAGACTATATTTTAGGTTTTATGGATGGCGCGGTTGATTATATACGCAAAACCACCAAAAGCGATAAAATACATAAAATGGGCATTTGCCAGGGTGGAACATTCAGTACCATTTATGCAGCTTTACATCCTGAAAAACTAAAATCATTAACTGTTTATGTAACACCTTACGATTTTAGCGATAAAGGCGTTTGTATGCTTTACAAATGGACAAAAGATATCAATGTAGATGCGATGGTTGATAATTTAGGTATTATTCCTGCAGATATGTTAAATGCAGGCTTTAGCTCATTGAAACCAAGTATGGATGTAAGCAAATATTTTGGTGTAATGGATATGATGGATGATGAAGCTAAAATGTTAAACTTTTTACGCATGGAAAAATGGAAAGCAGATTGCCCGGATTTAGCAGGCGAAATGTTTAGAAAATACATTAAAGATTTATGGAGAGATAATAAATTAATTAAAGGAGAGTTCGAATTAGATGGTCGTAAAGTGGATTTGAAAAATGTAACCATGCCATTTTTAAATATTTATGCTACCGAAGACAATATTATTCCTAATAATTCAACCATTCCGGTAAATGATTTAATAGGTTCAAAAGACAAAGAACTTTATGCTTTCCCTGGCGGGCATATCGGTGTGTTTGTAGGAGCAAAATCGCAAAAAGAATTAGCACCTAAAGTAGCTGCTTGGGTAGCCTCTAAAAACTAAACATTTATAATTTAATTTAGAAAGGCTTTGCTCTGTATTAAGAGTGAAGCCTTTTTTATTTAATTCCGGCCAATAAATAATTGGAGGGATGCTGGTTAATTATTGAAAAAAGACCGTAACAGGCTCATAACAAATTAAATAAAAAAAAGGCCAAAACTGATAAAGTTTTGGCCTTTTAGAAATAATGTATAAAAATTAGTCGATAATAACTGTACGCTCAGCGTTAGGCGATTTTACTTTAACTAATTGCGTATTTAATTTTATGCGTTGGTTACGTAAATCCGATTTAGTTTTATTTCTTCTGTCTTTTCTTTTTAAACGTGTGAACATGGTAGTTTTATTTTTATTGGGGGCAAATATAAGTTTATTTCTCTTATTGTCAATTTAGTTTGCAAAAAAATTATTCTAAATAAAAGTCTGCAATTTGTTTGTAATGGTCTGTTTCATAGCGAAATAGTGAAAAGTTGTTGGCAATGAAGTGTACATTGAACTCAAAATCTTGTAATTTTTGTACTAATTTCCTGGTGCCAAGCTTTGACTTTTTGCTAAAAGCTAAATCTAAATAAGGGTGGTATATTTCAGGTTCACTTGGTCCGTAAATTAACTTTAAATGCATATCTAAATGAAATTTGAGCTGTTTTTGAATTTCATTTAAAACAGGTTTTTCTAAAATATTTAATTGCACGGCTTTTTCGTTATTCGAAAAACCATTCACCTCAATTTCAACCGAGAAATGATTGTGTGCAAATTTCTTTAAAGCATCAGTCAATAAATATTCCTTTTTATTATCCCAAATAAAAGGCTCAATTAACAAAATACAAGGTTGAAAATTTTGATTACAGGGGATTTTATATAATGAAGCTAAATCGGTCTGTAATTGCTTTAATTTACCCAGTGAAGGTTCGGGAGGAACCAACGCAATACAATAGGAGAATGCATGCCGGTTAATAATATTTGAGTTCAAGGAAAGCTTAAATTTTGTTCATTGCAATAATCCATCTTTTTAGCATAGGAATGGATTATTTTATTTCAATCAGCATTAAAATTAGTGTGGTTTTTATTAATTAATAGTGACTTACTGATAACAAATGTGAATAAAAGGTAAATGCATAAATTTTTACAAGAAGTAATTTGCGTACCTATAAATATTTTTAGCACAATGAACATTCATTTTATTTCAATAGGCGGTGCGGTAATGCATAATTTAGCCATTGCACTTCACAAAAAAGGATATCATATTACAGGTAGCGATGATGAGATATATGAACCCGCTAAATCAAGATTAGATAAATATGGATTACTTCCGGCTGAAATGGGTTGGAATTTGAATAATATTCATGAAGGTTTAGATGCAGTAATTTTGGGTATGCATGCCCGAAAAGACAATCCGGAAATGCTTAAAGCGCAGGAATTAGGATTAAAAATATACTCATTTCCGGAGTATATGTACGAGCAAACTAAAGATAAATTACGTATTATAATAGGAGGTAGTCATGGTAAAACTACTACCACCGCTATGATTTTACATGTACTTAACAAGTGCAATGTGGAGTTTGATTATTTGGTTGGTTCCATGTTAGAAGGTTTTGAAACCATGGTTGGTTTAAGCGATAAGGCTAAAATTGCCGTTTTTGAAGGTGATGAATATTTAACATCAGCCCTTGACTTAAGACCCAAATTCCATGTATATAAAGCAAATATTGGTATTATAACCGGTATTGCCTGGGATCATATCAATGTGTTTCCAACGTTTGAAAATTATATTGAGCAGTTTAAAATTTTTGTGGAGGATATAGATAGTACTGGTTCTATTATTTATTCAGCCAATGATAATGAAGTAAATAAACTGATAGACTCAGCCGATGTTAAAGCAAAAAAAATACCTTATGTAACGCCTCCTTTTGAAGTAAAGGAAGGGGTAGTAAGCATTACGTATAAAGATAAAAGCATAGACTTAAAAATATTTGGCACCCATAATTTACAAAATATGATGGCAGCAATGCATGCTTGTGAAGCTGCAGGTGTTAGCAATGATGATTTTATGGAAGCCATACAGTCATTTACCGGAACAGCAAAACGCTTAGAAAAATTATTTGAGAACCATGACTCACTTGTAATCCGCGATTTTGCACATGCGCCTTCCAAACTGAAAGCAACGGTAAATGCCGTAAGGGAATTAAACCCGGATAGGAAATTAATAGCTGTTTATGAGCTCCATACTTTTAGTAGTTTAAACAAAGCTTTTTTACCCCATTATTTAAATACCATGCAATTGGCCGATGTAAGTGCTGTTTTGTTTAGTAAGCATGCTTTGGAAATGAAAAAAATGCCTATGCTTTCCAACGAAGAAGTAGCTGCTGGTTTTGGCAATAATGTAAAAGTATTTACCGATAAAAATGAATTACGCAGTTTTATTGAACAACATTATACCAAAAAAGAAAATTTGTTGTTAATGAGTAGTGGTACTTTTGATGGAATGGATTTAAATTTTAATTAGGCTAATTTAAATGGGATAACGTTATGGGTACTATGCGGTTTTTTTATATACTTATAATGATTGGTTTATTATTGGGAAGTAACAGATCATTAGCACAACAACAAGCACCTTTTTCGTGTAGTAGTATTGAAAATAATATACCTGTTCCTTGGCCTCATTTAAGAGAAGGCGATGTTGATTTTAGTAAGAGAATAGTGCGTATTATTGATTTACGTGAAAAACAAAATCAAGTATTACAATACCCACATAATGCCATTGCTGTATTGTTGTATAATGCAGTTAAAAACAAAAAACTCACTCCTTACAAAAATGATAGTTGTACTTCTATTTATACCGTAGAAGATTTTTTAAAATTGGGCTCCGATACCGAGTTTGTAGAAAATCCGACAGACCCAAACAATCCTGATATAACCCAAATAGATACTGTAATCAATCAATTTGACCCATTGCGCAGTGTATATAAATTACGTGTGGTGGAAGATTGGTATTTTGATAAAAAACACAGCACTTATAATATTCGTGTAATTAGTATTGCACCCGTATTTAAAATGAAAGTAAGCGGTATTGATTTAGGCGATCAGGATTTGTGTGTATTGCGTTATTATTACAATACACCCAATAAGAAAAATGACATCAGAAATTTGCTGGCTTCAAAATGTGTTTATAACCGGAAAAACGATGTTGCTTTAATGAGCTTTGATGCCTTTTTTGAAGGACGTTATTTTTCCAGTTATATTATTAAAGTAAGTAACCATCGCGATATTTTTATTAAAGAGCAATCTGAATATAAAGATAACGGAGTAGGGGCTATTTTAGAAAACCAACTACACCAAGAGGAGTTGATGAAAAGAGAAAGTGATAATTATGAAAACTAATAGACTATCACATTAGTCAGCTTCGTAAGCGCCAATACTTGTATTGGGATTATTCCTGAATTTATTAGTTACATCTACCTGAAATGTATTGATAAATAAACCGGCTCCGATACAAGGCGAGCCTGCTTTTAGTCTGAAATTCTTTTTGTTGAAGTCCACAAATAATGGGTCAGAATCAATTTGATTATTGCTGATGTCGGCTGTGTTTTGTAATATTTCATCTCTGAATAATACACTACGAATATTATTAAAACTAATTTTGCGTGTTCCAAATATCCCATTTTCATCTCTTACAAAATCTATTTCATCCTCATTGCTACCCCAAATAATATTATTACGTAAGTTATAGCTCAATGAAAATTTGGTTACCACATTGTTCACATCAACGTAAGGTGTATTGCTTAGTACCACACTGGCATTTCGTCTGGCTTGCGAACCACCTAAGCCTGCAAAAGTGTTAAAGGTTAGTTCATAGTCGCCACCGTATTCACCAATAAAATTGTATTGTCCGCAATGGCTTACCACATTATTATCTAATTTAACCTGAGCCGAATAACATAATACACCCACAGCACTCATGTCTTGCACAATGGTTTGACTCATGGTTAGTTTAGGATTGGCATTTTGCGAAAGCGAGTCAACTCTTACCCCAATAAATCCGTTTTTTATAACGGCCCCTTTAATTTTATTATTCTTACTTAATGATAATAAGTGGACGCCTTGCCATTGTCCAGCTACTTCTTTATAATCATCGTCTAACCTATCGCCTTGTAATACCACCGGATTATCGGCAGTACCATCAATGTTTAAAGAGCCATTTACAAATATGCTGGAGCCAACATGGCTATATACTTTTACGCCCGGATTTATTTTTAAGGTTGATGTATTAGGTACCAGAATGGAGTTATAAATTACATAAGGCTTATCATCGTTCCAGGTAATAGTGGTGTTTTCGGGTAAAATAGAATCACGTAAAAAATGAGCATCTTGTCCCCAAGCCACTAAGTTTACATTTTGTGCTTTACCATTGGTATTAAACAAAATATTATCGTACACCACAAAAGGCGTATTCTGGTTGTTTTGATTGATGTAAGCTTGTACAAAAATATAAATACTATCTTTTCCTCTTATCTCTACATCGTTAATGCTTTGCGATATGCCACTTCCTGAAATTCCGTCTGCATTTAACTTGAACACACCATATTGATTGCCTGCTAAACTAATATTTGTTTTGACTGCATTTTCATTTGGATTAGTTACTCTTACCTGTAATGTAATTGATTTGGGTAAGCCAATCATGGCACTATCTTTCAATGAGAAAATAGTATCAAAATTTAAAGTATCGGTACTAAAATTAAGTGAAACAGGTGACGATGTAAATTCATCATCTTTACGACAGCTGTTGATGATCAGTATTAAAAAGAAAAAATAAATTATATATTTCATTGGCTAATTTTATAGGGAGTAACGTTCAATAATCCAATTTGGTACATTTTCACCTCGGCCTGTTTGTATATTAATCATGGTGTGGATGAAGTGACCTGTGTAACTTTCCTTACCATTACCTTTCAGTATTTGAAAACATACTTTACAACTGTTGCCTTCCATACTTTCCAACCAGGTAATTATTTTACAGGTTTCGCCTAAAAGCAATGAACGTTTAAATTCCATTTGTGCGCTTTTAAGTACCCAGTTAAAACCACTTTTTAAAAACTCGTCCATACTCATTTTGTAGCAACGGTCCATTTGGTCAAAGCGGGCAAATAATACGTAATCCATATACTTGCTGCTGTGTACATGATTATTCATGTCAATGTCGTCAGGTCTTACAGTTAAAAGAGTTTCGTACTTATTGGTATTTAATGTCATTAATTTTTACTGGAACTTAATTTTTATAATGTAAATGATTGACTCAATAATGGGTTATTTACAACCACAATTACCTTCGCCACAGTTATTGCTTTTAACCGATTTACGCAATGATTTAAACATGTAGAATACAGCTAAACAAAACAGTACTCCAACTATTATGTATTGTATCATGATCAATTTTTTAAATAAGGATTGTTTTCTTTTTCCATTTTTACGGTGGTTTTTGGTCCGTGTCCGCTAAACAGCATTGTTTCGTTTGGCAAGGTAAATATTTTTGTTCGAATACTTTGTAACAATGTAGTTAAATTACCTCCCGGCAAATCAGTTCTACCTATACTGTTTTGCATAATGGCATCGCCAACAATGGCAATATTGGCTTCTTTGCAGTAAAATGTTAAACTGGCTATGGAATGGCCGGGTGTAAGTAAACAGGTTAATTGTTGGTTGCCAAATGAAATAACACTGCTTTCATCAATAAATATTAAGTTTTCAGGAACCTGCAATGGAGGCACATTAAACATGGTTGTCCATCTCTTAGTATCATTGTAAGTAAATATTTCATCCTTGTGTAAATACAGGCTCAAGTTAAACCTGTTAAGTAAATAATCATTCCCTAAAACATGATCAATATGGCAATGGGTATTGAGTATTTTTACCGGGTTTAATTCTTTCTGCTTAATGAATGAAAGCAACTCTTCCACTTCATTTTTATAATAACATCCCGGATCTATAATTACGGCTTCTTTGGTTTCGTCAAATAATACATAAGTATTTTCTGCAAAGTCATTAAAGGTAAATTGTTTAAGCGATAACATAAGTAAATTTTAGTAAGTGCGTTGTTTCCAAATCATTTTTACAGGTAAAACAAAAAATACCATGGTACTGAAAGTATTAATTATTGAATACAATTCAAACGAAATAAACCCTTTCCAATGGAGCTTATATTTTACCCTGTAACTTAAAAATAAAATAAGCATAGTTTGTAATGCCAGCTTACAAACCCAAAGTGTTAAAGCATTTTTTATATTGAATAAAAATAACACAATCAGTAAAGGGTAAAATGAGGCTAGCAAACCAAAAATAGCTTGCCAGATAAAAGGCAATTCTTTGGCTCCGATAAGCCAGCGTTTACGTTGGTGTAAAAACGGAATCAGTTGTGGCTGCGGCTTTGAAATATTTAAGCTGTTTGCTTCCATTACATTTATACTTTCAAAACCTTTGGAACGTATTTGGGTAAAAAGCTTAAAATCTTCTGTTACACTAAAATCAAAGTTTTCGTAACCACCGGTGGCCATATAGGCTTGTTTGGTAAAAGCCATGTTGTTGCCTACTGCCGTACTCTTTAATCCTAAGTTATCAAAAGCAATGAGCAAGCCCGAAAAATATAACCAGTCAATACCTTGTAGCTGACCAAACCAGGTTTTTGACTGTACTACTGTACTACCTGAAACAATGCCTACTTTTTCGTTTTTAAAGTGCGGCAACAGGCCTTTTATCCAACTCGGTTTTACTATAATATCAGCATCGGTAACAAAAATAATTTCGCTTTGGCTTTGGTGTACCAAATGAGCTAAAACATTGGCTTTGGCTCGAGCTTTACCTATATTTTTATGAATATTTATGAGTTTAAAGTTGGGTTTATCCGCAATAAATGTTTCAACCAGTTGAGCTGTTTCATCCGTTGACTGGTCATTGCCTATGAGCACTTCATATCTATCAACAGGATAATTTATTTTATCAATGGATTTTAAACAAGCTATGATATTGGCCGCTTCGTTACGCGCAGGAATTAAAATAGAAACGAATGGTAAAGGTTCTTTTGTGTAAAATCTATGTTTGTTTAAATCTATATTTACTAATGAAATGACCAGCGCTATTTGCAAGCAAACAAAGCCAAAAAGTAAACAGGTTGCAGTTATTTCCACTGGTTGCAAATAAAATAAATTTTACAATCTATTTTGTTTTTATTTAATGTACTGAAAATGTGTGTGTTTTGTGCTTTCCCCTTTCTATTATAAAACTTGGCAGCCTGCTTAAAATTTATATTTTTGCAATCCTTTACTAGTAAACTAATTTAAAAACGAATAATTATAATAACATGAAGAAAATTGCATCAGTAACACTGTCAATTCTTACCTTATCTATTTCAACTCAACTTGTTGCTCAAAAAAGTAAAAAAGCCACTCCTGTTGTTACTGCTCCAAAAGAAGTAGCGGTGGTAAAGCCTAATCCAGTTGTTTTTACTTATGGCTCAGATACTGTTTTTAAAAATGAATTTGAAAGATTACTTTATAAAAACAAACCCAATAAAGAAAAACCAACAGAAAAGGACGTTCGTGAATATTTAGATTTATACATTAATTTTAAACTAAAAGTAAAAGAAGCTAAGTTAATGCAATTGGATACCAACCCTAATTTTAAAAGTGAGTTGGGCGGCTACAGAAAACAATTAGCTAATCCATATTTAACTGATAAAAAAGTAAGCGAATCGTTAATGAAAGAAGCATACGAACGTATGAAGACAGAAATTAATGGTAGCCATATATTGCTGTTTTGTAATGAAAATGCAAGCCCTGCTGATACCTTAGCCGCTTACAATAAATTAATAGATTTAAGAAAACGTGCATTGAAAGGTGAAAATTTTGATTCATTGGCAAGCAAATATTCTGACGATCCATCAGCTAAAAAGCAAGGTGCTAAATTAGGCTGGTACACCGTATTCCAAATGGTTTATCCTTTCGAAAACCAATCTTACAAAACCAATAAAGGCGATATTTCGATGCCGTTCCGTACACAGTTTGGTTACCACATTTTGAAAATTAACGATAAACGTGCTGCCAGAGGTGAAGTAAAGTTAGCACATATTATGATTCGTACTTCATACGAAGCGGCACCGGAACAAGTAATGGATGCACAACATAAAATTGATTCAGTTTATGCGCAATTAAACAGTGGCGAAAATTTTGGTGTATTGGCTGAAAAATATAGCCAAGACGAAGGAAGTAGTAAAAATAAAGGAGAAATGAACTGGATTGCCAGTTTAAGCGGTTACCCGGAAGAATTTAAGGATGTAGCTTTTGCTTTAACAGTTAACCAGATTTCAAAACCATTTAAAACTAACTTTGGATGGCATATTATTAAATTATTAGAGACACGTCCTTTGGGAGAGTATAAAGATGTATTGGATGTAATTAAACAAAAAACAAATAAAGATACACGCTCAGAAAGCTCAAAAGCAGCAGTAGTGGCACGTGTTAAAAAAGAAAACAATTACAAAGAAAATCCGGCTAATTTAAAAGCATTTGCAGCTACTTTAGATTCAAGCTTTATCAATGCAACATGGAATTATGATGAAGATAAAATAAGCACCAGCCCATTATTTACTATTGGTACTGCTACTTACAGCGTTAAAGATTTTGCCTCTTATGTAAAAGCCAATCAACAACCATTAGAAAAAGCGTCTATACAAATGACTGTAGCAAATATGTTCCGTCAGTGGGCCGATAATAAATGTATTGCTTACGAAGAAAGTATCTTGGATAACAAATACGAAGATTTCAGAAATGTAATGCAAGAGTATAATGATGGTATTTTATTGTTTGATTTAACTGATAAAAAAGTATGGACTAAAGCAGTAGCTGACACTATTGGTTTAGATAAGTTTTATGAAAGCAATAAAAACAATTATAAATGGAAAGACAGAGTTTCATATACTGTTTATACTTGTATTGACGATAAAACAAAAAAAGAAGCTGTTAAAATGCTTTCTAAAGGAAAATCTCGTGATGAGGTATTGACAAAACTGAACAAAAAAGTAGCTAATTCTGTAATTGTGAAAGATGTGAAATCAGAAAGAAACGATGCCACTGCTGATAAATTATGGGAGCAAAAAGGCGTTGTTGATATTGCCAATATGGATAACAATTTTAAATTCTATTATGTAAATGGTGTTGTTGGTAGCGAAGTTAAAACTTTAAAAGAAGCAAGAGGAGCTGTTACCAGCGAATACCAAAACCAATTAGAAAAAGATTGGATTAAAGAATTGCGTAATAAATACAATATTACTGTTGACGAAACAATAGTAAAAAGTTTATACCAGTAACAAAATGCTCCTTGTGAGCGTTTGAATGATGAAATAAAAAAAAGTAAGCGTGTTTAAAATAATAAAATTTAATTTTCTTTTTGCATTTATTGTACTGGCTGCAATAAGTAAGGCACAACCCGGAAGTGGCGAAACCATTGATGGGATTGTGGGTGTTTTTGCTGATAAAATTATTTTGCATTCAGAAATTGAATTTGAATACCAACAATTCAGAAAAGAATACCCTGAGCGTGTTACCGATACCTTACGTTGCGATATTTTAAGACAAAAATTAACGGAGAAGCTATTGGCTACAAAAGCCGAGGTTGATAGTTTGCCTTTAAGCGAAGAGCGTATAGAAGGAGAGTTGGAACAACGCATTCAGTATTTTGCCAGGCAGTTTGGAGGCGATAGAGGTTTGGAGGAATTTTACGGTAAAAGTATCAGTGAAATAAAAGCAAACTACCGTGAAAAAATAAAAACCAGTTTATTGGTGCAGGAAATGCAACAAAAAATACTGAAGGATATAAAAATTTCGCCTACCGACATAAAAACATTTTTTAACTCGTTAGAGAAAGACAGTTTGCCTTATTACAGTGCCGAAGTTGAAGTGGCGCAAATAATAATAGAGCCTAAAGTATCGAAGGAGGCAAAGGACATTGCTTTACAAAAAGCTACCGAGTTAAGAGATCGTTTACTCAATGGCGATAATTTTAGAACCATTGCCAAAATTTATAGCGATGATAAAGGAAGTGCTGTTCAGGGTGGTGAGTTAGGATTTTTTGGAAGAGGAATGATGGTGCCGGAGTTTGAAGCAGCCGCTTTTAAAACACCACAGGATAGTATTTCGCGTATTGTGGAGACCAAGTTTGGTTACCACATTATTCAACCTATTAAACGTAGGGGAGAAGAAGTAAATGCACGTCACGTGCTTATTCGTCCACAAATTTATAGAGCCGATATTGATTTGGCTAAACAACGTATTGATTCTGTTATTAACCTGATAAAAATAGACACCATTACTTTTGCTGATGCAGCTAAAAAATTCAGTACCGATAAACGTTCAGGTGCCCGTGGTGGTTATTTAACAGATGGTTCAGCGGGTAATACCAAAATTCCGGTTGATGAATTACCTAAAGATATATTTTTAAATATACAGGGTTTAAAACCCGGTGACATGACCGAGCCTGAATTAACAACCATACAAAGCCAGACAGGTGAACCAATAAAAGTATGGCGTGTTTTGTACTTAAAATCGGAAAGCCTGCCACACGTAGCCAACTTAAAAGACGATTATCAGAAAATGCAAACAGCAGCCGAAGAGGATAAGAAAAATAAAACACTGGCACGCTGGATTGATAAAAACCGTAAACAGTTTTACGTTCACATTGCCGATGAATATAAAACATGCCCAAGTTTAGAAGCTTGGCAAAGTAAAACAACTCAATAAAACCATAGCAACATGCAATTTAATAACGATGTAGAAGCTGCAAATGCTTTGCACCAAAAATATACCGAGTTAAAAAAAGAAATTGGGAAAGTAATTGTTGGGCAAGATTACGTAGTTGAATCATTGCTTATTTCCATTTTTAGTAATGGACATACCTTAATGATTGGTTTACCCGGTTTAGCTAAAACATTATTGGTTAAAACCCTAAGCCAGGTTTTAGATTTGGAGTTTAACCGTATTCAGTTTACACCGGATTTAATGCCGAGTGATATAACCGGGTCGGAAATTTTGAATGAAAAACGCGAATTTCAATTTTTGCGTGGTCCTATATTTGCTAATATTATTTTAGCTGATGAAATAAACCGTACACCTCCTAAAACGCAGGCCGCTTTGTTAGAGGCTATGCAGGAAAAGTCGGTTACTATCAATGGACAATTGCATCATTTACCCAATCCATTTTTTGTATTGGCAACGCAAAACCCTATTGAACAAGAAGGAACGTATGCACTTCCAGAAGCACAGTTAGACCGTTTTATGTTTAATGTATTATTAGACTATCCTAGTTTTGCTGAAGAGGTTGAAATTATAAAATCAACCACAAGCAATAAAACTGTAGAGTTAAATAAAATATTACATGGTCAGGAAATATTAGCATTTCAGAACTTGGTGCGTAAAACACCGGTGGCTGATAATGTAATTGACTATGCGGTTAAGCTGGTAAGTAAAACCCGTCCGCAAAGTGAGTGGGCTACTGATGAGATAAAAAAATACATTGACTTTGGAGCCGGCCCGCGTGCAGGACAGTTTTTAATCATTGGTGCCAAAGCCCATGCTTTAATACACGGCAAATACTCACCAGATATTGAAAATGTAAAAGCCGTAGCATTAAATATACTACGCCACCGTATGATTAAGAATTACCGAGCCGAGGCAGAAGGTATTAAAATAGAAAAGCTAATAGAAGGAATTTTATAGTAAAAAAGAGCACCGTGAGGTGCTCTTTTTGTTTATTATTATCAGTTCAATAATTGTGACTATTCACATTATTTTCTGCTAATAAATATACTTTTGTTCCTCAAATTCAATTAGGTTTGAAGCAATATGAAAGTAGGCATTTTTTTTGGAGGCAATAGCCGCGAACGTGAGGTATCATTTGCCGGAGGGCGCACTGTTTATGATAACTTAGATAAAACGCTATTTGAAGCTATTCCCATTTTTGTTGATAGTTTCAATAACTTTATTTTGTTGGATTGGCAGTTCATTTACAAAGGCTCCATCCGCGACTTTTATCCGCCCGTATCTGCTTTAAAAAAACAAGAACACGATATTCAGATTTATGCTGAAAACATTCCTGCTGCGCATAAAGACAATGGTGAATCATTGATAAAAAAGATAGGCAAACGTGTTAAAACAGAAGAGCTGAAATCAATGATTGATTTTGCTTTTTTAGCTTTACATGGAGCCAATGGTGAAGATGGAACGATACAAGGTTTATTGGAGTTTTTAGATATACCTTATAGCGGATCTGGTATTATGCCAAGTGCTTTGGGCATGAACAAACGTTTACAAAAATCGTTGATGCAAAGTGCAGGAATGAATATACCCAAGTATTTTTCGTTCCATAAAAGTGAATTAAGTAACCTTAAAAAAATATACAGTAGCGTAAAAGAGCAGGTAGGTTTACCATTTGTAGTAAAGCCCGCTAATCAAGGTAGTTCGGTTGGTGTAAGTGTTATCAGCCATGATGATTTTACTACTTTTGAAGATGCTGTTTTAAAATCATTTTTTATTCAAGACATTGTAAAAACGGATTGGATAGGTAAAGATGAAAGACAAAAAATACAGTTTATTCAAAAAATTACTGATGTAAAAGAAGGTATTGGTTTACCTGCCCTGCATAACAAAGAAATTATATACCATCCCGATGAGTTATGGGCTTTACTGGATGAAACATTTGTTCCAAAAGCTAAATCAACCAATCAAGCAGCAACCATTCGCTTAGAAAGTATTTATAGCGAAACGGAATGTTTAATTGAAAGCTTTATTGAAGGTAGAGAGTTTAGTTGTATAGTCCTGAAAAATGAAGATGGTTCAGCAGTAGCATTACCACCCACAGAGATTGTAAAAGGAAAAGAAGTATATGACTACCGCAGTAAATATTTACCTGGCTTAAGCCGTAAAATTACCCCTATTGATATTGAAGAGAAAAAGATAGAAGAGATAAGAAAAGCATGTGCTAATTTGTTTAGCTTTTTCAGTTTTCATGTGTATGCACGTATAGATGGATTCATTAATAAAGAAGGAAAAATATTTTTAAACGACCCCAATACCACCAGTGGTATGATGCCTTCCAGTTTCTTTTTTCATCAGGCAGCAGAAATAGGTTTAAACCCATCGCAGTTTTTAACTTATATTATCCGTACATCTCTTGCTGAAAGAGCAGAGTCGCAACAAGTGCATTTTCATCACCGTACTTTGTTACAATATTTAGATGCAAAAATTGCAGCTAATAAGAGCCAGAAATCAAATAAAAAACGTGTAGCTGTATTTATGGGCGGTTACTCAACAGAGCGTCATATATCAGTGGAGAGTGGTCGTAATATTTATGAAAAATTAGCATCATCCACCAAGTACCAACCATTTCCTGTGTTTGTAACAGGTAATGATAAAGCACACGAATTATGGTTGTTGCCCATTAACGTAATGTTGAAAGACAATGCAGATGATATTAAAGAGAAGCTATCGCATTTTAAACGTGCAGCCATCATTGATAAAATAATTAAAGAATGCGATGCCATTATAAAAAAATATGGAGATGCGGAGGCGCAATTATTTGCTCCACGTAAAATTGATTATAAGGAATTGAAAAAAATGGCCGATGCTGTATTTATAGCTTTGCATGGCCGTCCGGGTGAAGATGGAACCGTTCAAACTTATTTGAATAAATTGAAGATTCCATACAACGGAAGCGATGTAGAAAGCAGCAGGATTACCATTAATAAATACGATACCAACGAGCTATTGAAAAAACACAAAATACTGATAGCTGAACATATGTTGGTGCAGCAAAAAGACTGGAAAAAAGACAAGGCTCAAGTTATTAAACAAATTGAAAAGATTGGTTTTCCTTTAATTGCAAAGCCTGCCGATGATGGTTGTAGCAGTGCGGTTAAAAAAATTAAATCGGTTGATGATTTAGTAAATTACGCAGAAGGTGTTTTTAGAAATGCCGAAATAATGGATGCTTTGTTGGCTGATAAATTAGGTTTAAAACCTAAAGAAGAGTTTCCGATGAAATCGTACTTTTTGGTGGAGAAATTTGTAGAGAAAGGTAATGCAAAACACTTTTTAGAAGTAACAGGCGGTTTAATTACGCACTATAAAAAAGGAAAGCTGGAATATGAAATGTTTGAGCCTAGCGAAACATTGGCCGAAGGTGAAATACTTTCATTAGAAGAGAAGTTTTTAGCAGGGCAAGGCCAAAACATTACACCAAGCAGGTTTAGCACCAATGTTAAAAGCCAGGCAGAAATAAGCTTAAAAGTACGGGAGGTTTTAAAGAAAACAGCCAAGGTTTTAAATGTAGAAGGTTATTGCCGTATAGATGCATTTGTGAAAATATTTGAAAAAAACAGGGTAGAAGTAGTCATTATTGAAATTAACTCGTTACCGGGTATGACACCTGCTACCGCTATTTTTCACCAATGTGCTTTAAACAATTATAAGCCGTATGAGTTTATAGATGGTATATTGGAGTTTGGCGCAAAACGAATGGGTATTAAATAAAAGCTGTGATGAATGTAGCAGATATAAGAGTAGACTATACTTTAAAAAGTTTTGATGAAAGCGATTTAGAAAAAAATCCTTTTGGTCAGTTTAAGTTATGGTTTGATGAAGCATTGAAAGCAGAGGTAATGGAGCCTAATGCCATGACTTTAGCAACTATCGGAGAAAATGATTTTCCGGCCGCCAGAATTGTTTTATTAAAAGGAATTGAAGAAAATGGGTTGGTATTTTTTACCAATTTTGAAAGCAATAAAGGCGCTCAATTGGCCAAACACAACAAAGCTGCATTGGTGTTTTTCTGGCCCGAATTACAAAGACAGGTACGTATTGTTGGCCATGTGGCTAAAATACAGGATGAACAATCAGATTTATATTTTAACAGCCGCCCATTGGGAAGCAGGATAGGTGCACATGCTTCTCCACAGAGCAAAGTCATTGCCAACCGTAAATTACTGGAAGAAAGCGTAAAAAAAATGGAAGCCTTATTTGCCAAAGAACCTCTTTTACGCCCAAGCAATTGGGGTGGTTATATAGTAACACCTATCAGCTTTGAGTTTTGGCAAGGCCGTAACAGTCGTTTACACGACAGGTTTTTGTTTGAATTAATTTCCTCTAATAATTGGAAAGTAAGCAGGCTGGCTCCTTAATTAGGTAATATGCATCTTTAGACGAACAAATTTGTTTTACAGCAAATACTTCACCTATATTTGCCAAGTTTTTTAAAAAGATTAAATGGCTGATAATAAGCAAAAAATAGTTTATATAACTCGAAGAGAGCGTTTTAATGCCGCTCACAAGTTATACAATCCTAATTGGACAGAGCAGGAAAATGAAGATTTTTTTGGCAAATGTTCCAACAAATATTACCACGGACATAATTTTGAGTTATTTGTAACTATAAAAGGAATAGCCAACCCAGATACGGGTATGGTGATGGATTTAAAGCAACTGAAATCTTTGATCAAAGATGAAATAGTTGAGAAGATAGACCACCGTAATTTAAACGAAGATGTGGAGTTTATGAAAGGTATTTTACCCTCTATTGAAAACATCATAGTAGAGATATGGAATATTTTGGAGCCTAAAATTCAGAATGGTAAACTGCATTATATTAAGTTGGTGGAAACCGAAAATAACTACGTAGAATACTGGGGAGAATAGTATTTTTAGTCTAAGTAATTAATCAATAAACAAAATTTATTTTATGAAAAACGCATACATATTTCCGGGGCAAGGTGCGCAATTTGTGGGCATGGGTAAAGATTTATATGAATCAAACCCTGACGCAAAAGCACTATTTGACAGAGCAAATGAAATAATAGGATTTAACATTACTGATTTAATGTTTTCGGGTACTGATGAGGATTTAAAACAAACTAGGGTAACCCAACCTGCTGTATTTTTACATTCAGTTATTAAAGCATTGAGTGCTGGCGAAAGCTTTAAACCGGATATGGTTGCAGGCCACAGTTTAGGTGAGTTTTCTGCCTTAGTTGCCAATAAAGTTTTAACTTTTGATGATGCTTTGCGTTTGGTTTATGCACGTGCTATGGCTATGCAAAAAGCCTGTGAGTTGCAACCATCAACCATGGCAGCGGTATTGGGTTTAGAAGATGCTAAAGTAGAAGAAATTTGTGCAGGTATTACTGATGAAGTAGTAGTTGCAGCCAATTATAACTGCCCGGGCCAATTGGTTATTTCGGGTTCAATAGAAGGTGTAAACAAAGCCTGCGAATTATTAAAAGCTGCAGGTGCTAAACGTGCTTTGGTATTACAGGTTGGTGGAGCATTTCACTCTCCATTAATGGAACCTGCCCGCCAGGAATTAGCGGCAGCCATTATGAATACACAGTTTAGCGAGCCTATTTGCCCTATCTACCAAAATTATGTAGCCAAAGCGGTCAATAATGTAGAAGAAATAAAAAGCAATTTAATAGCTCAGTTAACAGCGCCTGTTAAATGGACTCAATCGGTACAAGCTATGGTGGCAGATGGTGCTAGTACCTTTTATGAGTGTGGTCCCGGAACTGTTTTACAAGGTTTGGTTAAAAAAATAGCTAAAGAAGCAAACGCACAAAGTATTTAATATACCAAGTGTTATAAAAAAAGCCATTGTAGTTTTAACTGCAATGGCTTTTTTGTTATGAGTAATTAAATAGATTTATTTTACTAACAACTGCATTAAGTGTACATCCAATACCTGATTAAATTTTACACCTACTTGTTTCATGGTTCCTACCATAAAAAAACCAAAATGCTCGTGTAGTTTTATACTAATTTGATTGCCTTCGGTAATGCGGGCTAATATGGCTTTTACACCATGTTGCTGGCCTTGTTGTATGCAAGCAGCCATTAAGGGTTTGCTTAGTTTTTTGCCCTTATAATCGGGGTGAAAATAAATACTAAACTCGGCTGTTCTGTCGTAGGCAATTCTATCGCTGTAACGGGTTAAACTTGCCCAGCCTGCAATTTCATTGTTTACTTCACACACTATTACACAATATTTTTCATCGTGTGCCTGTAGCCATGCTAACATTTGATTGTTACTTTTTATGTCAATATCAAATGTAGCAACGGTATTAATTACTGCATCATTGTATATATCCGTAATGGCTCTGATGTCGTTAATATTGGCTTGGCGTAGTAACATATTTAGTGTGCGTTGGCAAATATTTTATCGGCTAGTAACATTGCATTAAAGAATGCATCTTGATTGATATTTGTTTGCTCATTTAAGTCGTTAAAACGAATAAACATGTTTTCCGTAGGCATATTGCCAGTTAGTTTATCGGAGGCCATCGGGCAGCCTCCAAAACCTTTTAAAGCACCATCAAAACGCTTGCATCCATTTTGGTAAGCGGCATCTATTTTTTCCTGCCAAGTATTTGGTGTGGTGTGTAAGTGTGCACCAAACTCTATAGTAGGAAACGCAGGTATTAAATGTTTAAATAAATAACTGATTGAGTCTGGATTGGCAATACCAATGGTATCGCTTAACGATATTATTTTAATGCCTAACGCATGCATTTCCTGTACCCATTTTTCTACTATTTCAGTATTCCACACATCGCCATAAGGATTACCAAAGCCCATAGAAATATATAGCACCAATTCTTTATTGTTTTTAACACATAAAGCCTGAATGGCTTTTACGGTTTCTAAGCTTTGTGCTATGCTGCTGTTGGTATTGCGTTGCTGAAAGGTTTCGCTGATAGAAAATGGAAAGCCTATGTATTTTATTTCCGGGTGTTGAACTGCTGTTTCTGCACCTTTTACATTGGCTACAATGGCTAACAGCTTACTGGTGGTATTGGCTAAATCTAAATTGGCTAAAACCTCTGCTGTATCTACCAGCTGGGGAATAGCTTTAGGCGATACAAAGCTTCCAAAATCAATGGTATCAAAGCCTACTTTTAACAGTTGGTTGATGTATTCAATTTTGGTAGCGGTTGGAATAAAATCGTGGAGGCCTTGCATGGCATCGCGCGGACATTCAATTATTTTAATAGCCATTTTTAATAGGTTGTATATGGATAAAATGCATCTTCAAAATGCATAATTTCTGTTTCTGTTTTCGATTTAACAACAGCAATAATGTCAAACCTCATTTCACAAGTTAACTGTTTGCTTTCTTGATATAACAACGCAGCCTCCGTTAATGTTTTTTGTTTGCTTTTGCTAACTGCATTTTCCGGGTTTATAAAATTGCTGCTCCTTGTTTTTACTTCGACTATTACCAAACAATTCTGGTATTTGGCAATAATATCAATTTCTGTTTTTAGCTGTGTATAGTTGCGTTCTACTATTTCGTAACCCTTATTAAGCAAAAAGTCACAAGCTAATTGCTCTCCAATTTCACCTGTGACTTTATTGTTATTTTTCATTTCTTTTGGTTATGAAATGGCTTTATCTATGGTCCATGGTCTATCGACCAACGACTATTTACTCATAAACTCCACTACTTTATTCACCATGTTTTTTGAACCCATAATAATAGGCACACGTTGGTGTATAGCAGTTGGTTCTACATCTAAAATGCGGGTTGTGCTTGTAGTAGCTAATCCTCCGGCTTGTTCAGCAATATAGCTCATTGGAATACCTTCAAATAACAAGCGTAATTTACCATTAGGGCTTTTAGCTGTTGGCGGGTATATAAACACACCACCTTTTAATAAATTACGGTGGAAATCGGCCACCATAGAACCAATATAACGGGCTGTGTAAGGACGATTGGTTGCTTTATCGCTTTCTTTTACCCATGCTAAATAATCTTTTACGCCTTGTGGAAACTCAGCAGCATTACCTTCGTTGATAGAATACATTTTTCCATCATCAGGTGTTTTTACATCGGCATGACTTAAACAGAACTCACCGATAGAAGTATCTAAAGTAAATGCATTTACGCCTTTACCAGTGCTAAATACCAACATGGTTGATGAACCATAAATTACATATCCGGCAGCTATTAATTTGTTTCCTGCCTGTAATACATCAGCATCGGTTGGTTCAGTACCCGGCTCTGATAACCTACGGTAAATAGAAAATATAGTACCAATGGAAACATTTACATCAATGTTTGATGAGCCATCTAACGGATCAATACAAACTACGTATTTGCCATTTTTTGAGTAAGTACCTTGTAGTGGAATAATACCATCGTTTTCTTCGCTGGCCAATACACAAACTTCGCCACCTTTACTCAAGGTTGAAATAAACATTTCATTACCTATAATATCCAGTTTCTTTACATCTTCTCCCTGTACATTCACGCTTCCGTGGTCGCCTAATATACTTGTTAAACCGGCTTTGTTAACCTCACGACTAATTACTTTTGCAGCTATTCCAATATCGCGTAATAAGCGAGAAAGCTCACCTTTTGCGAAAGGAAAATCCTTTTGTTTTTCAATAATAAATTGTCCGAGGGTAGTAACGTTTTCCATAAATGTATTTAAAATTTCAGCAATAGTAATAAATTATGCCTAAAGTGTAATAAGGTTTGACTAAAAGCAGCCTTTTTGTGTATCATTTCTATGCTTTGGTTTTTAATAATTCAGTGCCGAACGCCATATCTGTTAAATTTTGTACTTTTGGCGCTGGTATTAGAGTTGTTTATTGTTTGATAGCTTTTAGTTGGTGATACCATTCATAACATGACAGTAGAAAAAATTTCGTTACGGACAATAGAAGTAACCCGGTATATAACTCCTTTGCGTGAAGGAGGCTCCTTACCTGCTTTAGCCGAAGCAGCTGATGATTTTAAGTATGTGCTTAAATTCAGAGGTTCGGGGCAAGGGCCAAAGGTTTTAATTGCAGAATTAGTAGGGGGGGAGATAGCCCGTGCACTGGGATTAAAAATACCTGAGTTGGTTTTTGCCAACTTGGATGAAGCTTTTGGGCAAACAGAAGCTGATCAGGAAATTCAGGATTTACTGAAAGCGAGTAAAGGGTTAAACTTAGCATTACATTTTTTATCGGGCTCTATTAATTTTGATCCCGTTGTTACACCTATTGCTCCAAAACTGGCTTCGCAAATTGTATGGCTAGATGCTTTTATTATGAACGTGGACAGAACCGTTAGAAATACCAATATGCTTATCTGGTATAAAGAGTTGTGGTTAATTGACCATGGCGCATGTTTGTATTTTCATCACTCATTTACCGATTGGGAAACTCATGCCAAAAGCCGTTTTGCTTTGGTAAAAGACCATGTTTTATTACCTAAGGCCGAGTTACTGGAAGAGGTAAACGAGGCGTTTAAAAAGATTTTAACAGCAGAAAAAATAAAGGAAATAGTAATGCTTATTCCCGATGAATGGCTGAATTGGGAAGATACCAATGAGAGCCCGGAAGCATTGAGAGAAATATATTACCAATTTTTAGTTACTAGATTAGGTCATTCAGATACTTTTATAAACGAAGCGCAAGATGCAAGAAAAACACTTATATGAGTACGCTGTTATTCGCGTGTTACCAATAGTTGAGCGAGAAGAATTCGTGAATGTTGGTATTATTCTTTTTTGCAAAAAAGCAAAATTTATCAAAGTGCATTATACCGTTGATGAAGCTAAATTATTGGTATTTTCTAAGGAGCTGGACATCGACCAGATTAAATTGAATTTACAATCGTTGGAAGGAATAGCCAGTGGTAATAAAAAATGTGGGCCTATTGCACAATTAGACGTGCCATCACGTTTCAGGTGGCTAAGTGCAGTAAGAAGCTCCGCTATCCAACTGTCAAGACCACACCCAGGTTTATGTAATGATTTAGAGCAAACAGCTAAGCGTTTGTTTGAAGAATTGGTTTTGTAAAAATTGATTTATTATTTACTCCTGATAGCATCAACAGGGTTTAAGCGAGAGGCTGTTAATGCGGGTAAAAAACCGGAAATAACACCAATAACAATACTGGTGACAACACCTATTACAATGTTTTTGAAGCTGAGGTAAAATACAAAATCAAAAGCACTGCCTAATATGGTTACAATGCCCCATACCAGTAATAAACCGGTGGCACAACCCAACAAGCAAAGTATAATGGCTTCAATTAAAAACTCAATTAAAATAAAGTAGTTTTTAGCGCCTAAGCTTTTTTGAATACCTATTTGGTTGGTTCTTTCTTTTACGCTTACAAACATAATATTGGCTATGCCGAAACCCCCTACAAGCATGGCAAATAAGCCTATTATCCAACCGGCTATGTTAACGGTTGCAAAAGTTTGATCCAGTTGTTGGGTAATTAAAGTGGTTTTATTCAAAGCAAAGTTTTCTTCCTGTCCGGGTTTTAGTTTCCGTTTGCTCCTCATAATTCCATTTATTTCCTGTTCCAGTGCTGGTATTCCACTTAAGCCTGCTTTTACATGTATGCGGCTATTGGCCATATCGCTATTGATACGTACAAAACGGGCCGCGGCATTTACGGGTAAAATGGCTATGTTATCTAAACTGTTGCCTATTAAGCTTTCGCCTTCTTTACCAAATACACCAATTACCGTAAAGTTAATACCCGAAATTTTTATGTTTTTGTCAATTGGGCTGATACTGGGAAATAAAGATTGGGCTAAATTGTAACCAATTAAACAAACATTGTTTCCATTTTCCGATTCATTTTCGGTAAAGTACCTGCCATTGGCTATATCGAAATTGCGTACCAAATAATAATCGTGGGTTACACCTTGTATATCAATACCACTTGCGCTATTGTTTCCATTTTTTAAAGTTTTACCTCCTATATTAATGGTTAACATTTGCCCTGACGATAGCTGCGATTTCTCGCTAATGGTTTCCATTTCATCAATAGAAGCGTTAGGTCTGTTCATGAATTTCCACCATTTATAATCAGGGCCAAAGGTCCAGGGCCATTTTTCTACAAATATTACATCGTTACCCAAGCTTTCTACACTTTGGTGCAAGCTGGTTTCAAAGCTTTCAACCACAGCCAGTACGGCTATAATACAAAATATACCAATGGTAATACCAAGGGTAGAAAGGAGCGTGCGTACCTTGTTTAAATACATGGTATAAAAAGCCGCTATAGCACTTTCTTTTATTTGTGTAAATATGATTAGAAAGTTTTTCATTTATTTAATATTCAAAATATGAATTATAATGAGCTAATAACAAATAGTATTTGATAAGAGGTTGTATTGTTTGTTAATACGCTGTTTCCACGTTTTCGCTTATTTCCCAAAGCATAATTGTTTTATCGTCACTACCGGTTAATAACTGGTTGTTGTTAAGCCATACTACTTTGTTAATAGAAGTAATATGGGCATCGTTGCGTGCTTTGTCAATTACTTTTATTAAATCAAAAGTATTGCCATCCCAAATTTTGAGTGTTTTATCCATGCTTACCGTAGCAAATAAATTTCCATCAGGGCTAAACTGTATGGAGTTTATATGTAAAGTATGTGCCGGAATATCTTTTATTAATTCATAGTTTTTGGTAGCATCAAAAAACTTTAAAAATACATCGCGCCCACCACTTAATAAGTGTTTATCGTGGTGGCAATAGCTCAATGCAAATACAGAATTGATATGGTATTGTAGGGTGTTTTTTAAAGTGAAAGTATTTAAATCAAAAATGCGTATAGCGTGGTCAGAATAACCAATAGCCATTTCGTTCCGGGTGGTATTTAAAGCAACTGCACGGGCACTTTTATTTGATTCATTAATAGTGTGCAGTAAAGCAAAAGTATGCCTGTCAAAAATATTTACTTTACCATCTCCTCCTGTAGTTATAATGGTTTCGTTGTGGAGCTTAATATCAAAAATACCCAATTGATGGGCTTCAATATTTCTTATTTCTTTGTTATTTCTTAAATCTATTACATGTAAATTTCCTTGGGCTGAACCTACCAATAGCTGTTGCTGTTCTTTTAATAGTAACAAACTGTATACGGGACGATGAACCTGACATATGAGTTTACCATCTGCTTTGGTTTTGTAATTCCATTCTACCACATAACCTTCGCCTGCTCCGGAGTAAAAACAATCGGCATGTAAGGAAGGGATTACGGTATAAATACAATCCTTGTGTCCGCTAAACTGATGTAACTTTTGTACGTTTATTTTTTTTATCATGCTTAAGCAAAATGCTTTTTTTATAAAGCTTTACATTTATTATTGCAAAGCAACGATAAATAAAACGAGCTAAAAATATTTTGCCAATTATTTCTTTACAAAATATAACCAATGAGGTGCTACTGGGTATCTGGCAGATTACTGAAACAAAAGCAGAACTGGAAGAAATACTGAGTCAAAACTTTCATGATACTTCCAAGCCTGTTAACCCGGCAGAGAGTGTAGGCTTACATTGGTTTGCAAGCAGGGTATTGGTGCAACATTTATTTAGCAGCCATAAAATAGAAATTCATAAGGATATACATAACAAACCTACTTTATACATTGATGGAGAAAAATATTTTATCAGTATTTCACACTCTCATTTATATGTAGGTGTAATGGTATGTAAAACCCACGAAATTGGTTTGGATATTGAACAAATAGACGATAGAATTAATAGGGTAGCACACAAATTTATGAATGAGCCTGAAAAACAATTTGGCCATACCATTGAACATAAAACACTTATTTGGAGTGCCAAAGAAGCCGTGTATAAATGGTATGGGAAACGGGAATTGGATTTCAGGGGAAATATGGAAGTACAGCCTTTTGTTGCAAACAACGAGGGAACATTTAATTGTAAACTGAATAAGAACGAAACGCAACAGGTATTGCCGGTACATTATTACCAATTGGATAATTACTTTATTGCTTACTGCTTTTAACAATCAAAATAATATAACAATATAAGAAACATGCTTAACAACATAGAACATATAGGTATAGCTGTAAAGGATGCTGATGTCAGCAGCAAATTATTCAATGCATTATTGGGTACTACCCCTTATAAGGAAGAGGCTGTAGTGAGTGAAAATGTAAAAACTTTATTTTACAAAACGGGTGAAACCAAAGTAGAGCTTTTACAAGCCACGCATGAAGACAGTGCCATTGCCAAATTTATAGAGAAAAAAGGGGAGGGCATGCACCATATAGCTTTTGCTGTAGATGATATTTATGCGGAAATTAGCCGATTGAAAGCAGAAGGTTTTGTATTTATTAATGAAACACCCAAGCAAGGTGCCGATAATAAGCTGATTGTTTTCCTGCATCCTAAAAATAGCAATGGTGTATTGATAGAATTGTGCCAGGAGATTCAATAAACGAGTTTAAAAAGAAAAGGCTTTGCAATGTTGCAAAGCCTTTTCTTTTATGGTTTGAAAGTAATTACTCTTCTGTTGTTTTGTCAACAGTGGTATCTTTTTTCTTTCTCTCTTTCTTTTTAACGGTTGTAATTTTCAACTCTTCAGGATTGGCTTCTTTGTCAAAATCAACCTCAATGGTTTCTCCGTCTCCGGTATGTTGTAATAACAATTGTTCTGCTATTCCGTCTTCCACATATTTTTGAATGGTTCTTGCCAAAGGCCTTGCACCTAAGTCTGCATCAAATCCTTTTTCAATTAAGAACTCTTTTGCACTGTCTGTAATGTTAAATTTAAATCCTAACTCTTCAATACGTTTAACCAATTTTGATAAGTTAATATCTAAAATTTTAGTAATCGCTTCTTTGTTTAATGAGTTAAATACAATTACATCATCAACCCTGTTTAAAAACTCAGGTGAGAAGAAACGTTTCAATGCATTTTCTATTACCAACTTAGAGTCTTTTTGGAAACCTGCATCTTTACTAGGTGTACTAAAGCCAACTCCTGCACCAAAATCTTTTAACTGACGACTTCCAATGTTTGAAGTCATAATGATAATGGTGTTTCTAAAGTCTATTTTACGGCCTAAGCTATCAGTTAAAAAGCCTTCGTCCAATACTTGTAACAATAAGTTAAATACATCCGGATGCGCTTTTTCTACCTCATCTAATAATATAACTGAATAAGGTTTTCTACGTATTTTTTCAGTTAACTGACCACCTTCTTCGTAACCAATATATCCCGGAGGGGCTCCCACCAAACGGCTTACCGCAAATTTTTCCATGTATTCACTCATGTCAATACGAATCATCGCATCGTCTGAGTCGAATAAATATCTGGCTAATACTTTAACCATTTCGGTTTTACCTACACCGGTTGGTCCTAAGAATATAAATGAACCAATTGGTTTATTAGGGTTTTTAAGTCCTGAACGGCTACGTTGAACAGCTTTGGCTAATTTTTTAATTGCATCATCCTGCCCAATTACTTTTCCGTTTAACTCTTCGCCCATTTTTAGTAAACGCTCACCTTCGCTTTGTGCAATACGTTTAACAGGAACACCGGTCATCATAGCTATTACTTCTGCTACATCATCTTCAGTAACATTGTAACGGTGTGTTTTGGCTTCTTCTTCCCACTTGGCTTTTTCAGTTTCAAGTTGCTCTAATAAGTGTTTTTCTTTATCGCGTAGTTTTGCAGCCTCTTCATATTTCTGGCTTTTTACTACCTGATTTTTTTCTAACTTAATTTCTTCAACTTGTTTTTCCAGTTCAATTACATTGGTTGGTACGTGTATATTGCTTAAGTGAACTCTTGCGCCTACCTCATCCATTACATCAATGGCTTTGTCTGGTAAATGTCTGTCAACCATGTAACGAGTACTCATGCTTACACAAGCGTTTAACGCTGCTTGCTCATAAGTTACACTATGATGGGTTTCGTATTTATCTTTTATATTGTTTAATATCTGAACGGTTTCTTCAGGAGTAGTAGGCTCCACCATTACTATCTGAAACCTGCGTTCTAATGCACCGTCTTTTTCAATATACTGTCTGTACTCGTTTAAAGTAGTAGCACCAATACATTGTATTTCGCCTCTGGCTAAAGCAGGTTTAAACATGTTTGAAGCATCTAAACTTCCACTTGCTCCACCGGCACCAACAATAGTATGTATTTCGTCAATGAACAGAATAACGTCAGGACTTTTTTCCAGTTCGTTCATTACTGCTTTCATACGTTCTTCAAACTGTCCGCGGTATTTAGTACCTGCTACTAAGCTGGCTAAATCAAGCATAACTACGCGTTTGTTAAACAATACACGGCTAACTTTACGTTGCATAATGCGTAAGGCCAAACCCTCGGCAATAGCAGTTTTACCAACTCCCGGCTCACCAATTAAAACAGGGTTGTTTTTCTTTCTGCGCGATAGAATTTGCGATACGCGCTCAATCTCTTTTTCTCTACCTACAATCGCATCTATTTTACCTTCTTCAGCCGCTTTTGTTAAGTCTCTTCCAAAGTTATCTAAAACAGGTGTTTTTGATTTAGGATCGCTTTTACGGGTAGGCTCCTGACGTCTTTCTTGCTCACGTCCGCTGCCTGCTCCTGCAAAATAATCATCATCCTCCGGTGGTAATTCACTTCTTGGTTGTTTCTTTTGTGCGTCCACATCTTCATCTATCCTGTTTTCAATAGCCTGTTTAAATATATCGTAGTTTATTCCAAACTGCGATAGTATTTGCGATGCTAAATTATCTTCATCGCGCAGGATTGATAATAATAAATGTTCAGTACCGATAATATCCGTCTTAAAAATCTTAGCCTCTAAATAAGTAATTTTTAAAACCTTTTCGGCTTGTTTGGTCAAAGGTATATTAACAAAGTTTGTATTGTTGCTGGCAGTACTTCTTATAGAGTCTTCAATGGTTCGTTTAAGTTTAGTGCTATCAACGCCAAGTGCTTTCAGCATTTTTAAAGCTTTGCCTTCGCCTTCTCTAATGAGGCCAAGTAATAAGTGTTCTGTGCCTATATAGTCATGCCCCAACCGAATTGCTTCTTCGCGGCTATAACTAATTACATCTTTAACACGTGGTGAAAATTTCGCTTCCATATTATAATTCCAAAATTTTTTCATTTTGACTATTAGTAAGTCAAAATCAGTTCCAAATTTGTTGTATGCAATTTAGCATTGCATTTATTAATTATTCATCAATTTATAAACATGCCTTATTTTGCTTGGGTAAAAGTAAAATAATCAATTCATTATTGAAACTATTAACGGTAAAATAACGGGTATTGTTTTACCAGTTCATGGCTACTTCATTTTGGGTAATATCTGCCATTGTTTCTCGTTTTCTAATCAGGTGCACTTCATTTTTATAAATGAGTACTTCTGCTGGCCTGAAACGCGCATTGTAATTACTGCTCATGGTAATACCGTAGGCACCGGCATTCATAAAGCATAAAATATCGCCTTCCTGCACTTCGTTTAACTTTCTATCCCAAGCAAATGTATCTGTTTCACATATATAACCCACTACCGTATAAATACGTTCTTTACCATTGGTATTGCTCAGGTTAATAATATGGTGGTATGAGTCATATAGCATTGGGCGTATTAAATGATTCAATCCGCTGTTAACACCCACAAAAACGGTAGCGGTAGTTTGCTTAATAACGTTGGCTTTTACTAAAAAGTAACCGCTTTCGCTTACCAGGAATTTACCGGGTTCAAACCAAAGCTCCAGCTTTTTTCCGTACTCATCGCAAAACTCGTTAAAACGATGGCTCAGGCTTTTGCCCAGCTCTTCTATATCTGTAGTAATATCGTTTGGTTTATAAGCTACTTTAAAGCCGCTGCCAAAATCAATAAAATCAAGTTCGGTAAAGTCTTTTGCGGCATCAAATAATATTTCGGCACCCTGTAAAAATACTCCTGCATCTAATATATCGCTTCCGGTGTGCATGTGTAATCCGTTTACATGTATATTATGTGTTTTTATAACACGTAATACATGGCGTAGCTGGTACACTGAAATACCGAATTTTGAATCGATATGGCCGGTAGAAATTTTGGTATTTCCGCCTGCTAAAATATGTGGGTTTAATCGAATACAACAAGGAACAGAGTGGCCATATTTGCTGCCAAATTGCTCAAGAATGGAAATATTGTCTATATTTATATGTACACCTAATTCAACGGCTTGCTCTATTTCTTCAAATCCTACACAGTTGGGTGTAAAAATAATTTCGTTTGGTAAAAAACCTGCCTGTAATCCCAATAAAACCTCATTGATAGAAACGGTATCTAAACCGCTTCCCTGTTGTTTTAGCAACTGTAGAATAGCAGTGTTGTTTAATGCTTTACAAGCATACTTTATCTTTATCTTTAATGGCTTAAACGCGTTAATTAATTTGTTGTATTGGTTAATAATTGTTTCTGCATGGTACACATACACAGGCGCCTCATAAGTTTGCGCAATACTTAATAATTGTTCGTTTAATTGCTCTGTTATCATTAAAATAAAGTTTATATAAGCCTGCAATATGCTGTATTTTTTAAACACCCGAAAACTTTTTGCTTAAAAACTTTGTTGGACTTATTGACTTATGATTTGCTAAGGCATAGTTATTGATTTTATTAAATCACTTAACAAAAGGAATAGTTTAAATGACATACAATGAATATAGAGCCTTAACGGACGAGTTAATGGCAGAGGGAAAAACAACAGGGCCTAATCAATCAACAGATTTAACACACTATACTGAACTGAATATTCAACGCATGAAAAGGTTGGATAAAACTACCGTTTTGCTGGATGAATGGAACGCAATTTTTGATAGTATTACAGAACCGCTTCAATGGACAGTTTTAGCAGAAGCCTGGTGTGGCGATGCCGCACAAATAGTTCCGGTTATGAATAAGATTGTGGAGGCCTCGAATGGTAAAATAAGCATGGATATATTACTGCGTGATGAAAACCTAGAGTTAATGGATCAATACTTAACCAATGGGAGCAGGGGCATACCTAAATTAATTTGTTACAACGCTAACCACGATGTATTATGGAACTGGGGCCCACGACCGAAAGCTGTACAAGATTTAATGAATGAATTAAAAGCACTAGGTAAACCCATGGATGATATTAAAACGGAATTGCATTTATGGTATACCAAGGATAAAACGGAACAAACACAAAAAGAGTTATTGGCTCAATTCAGGGCATAGTAAATAAAATATATAATGGCTGTATTATTGCAGCCATTTTTATTTTGTAAAAATAAATATTACTACATGAAATTATTATTAAACTACTTAGGACGATATAAAAAATTAGTATTTATAGCCCTGTTACTGGCTATTGTAAACCAGGTATTCTCATTGCTTGACCCAATGATTTATGGTAAGTTAATTGACAGGTTTGCTACCAGACCTGCTGACTACTCGGGCAGCGAATTTATAAAAGGCGCGGGCTTATTAATATTAGCTTCTATTGGTGTAGCCATGGTTAGTAGAATAGCCAAAGCTTTTCAAGATTATTTTGTGAGTTTGGTTATTCAAAAATTTGGTGCCGATATATACACGGATGGATTGAAACATACTTTGCAGGTTTCGTTCAGCGAGTTTGAAGACCAAAGAAGTGGCGAAACTTTAAATATTTTACAAAAGGTAAGAACGGATACAGAGAAATTTATTTCCAACTTTATCAATATATTATTTTTCTCATTAGTGGGTATTGTATTTGTAATTATATATGCGGTACAAATACACGCAGGTTTAATATTGGTTTATTTGGTAGCCAGTGTTTTGTTAACTACGCTGATTAATTTTTTATCGAAAAAAATAAAGAAAGTACAAACGGCTATTGTAGCTGAAACAAAACAATTAGCAGGCTCAACTACCGAAAGCTTACGCAATATTGAGCTGGTTAAAAGTTTGGGATTAACCAACCAGGAAACGAATAGATTAAACGTAACTACACAGAAAATTTTATTGTTGGAATTAAAGAAAGTACGCAGCATACGCAGTATATCGTTTGTGCAAGGTACTTTGGTTAATTTGTTACGTCAGAGTATATTGTTTTTCTTATTGTACTTAATATTTAAAGGTGAGTTAACGGTTGGGCAAATTATAACTTTACAGTTTTATTCATTCTTTATTTTTGGACCTTTACAGGAAATAGGTAATGTTATTTTAAGTTACAGAGAAGCGGAAGCATCGTTAATTAATTTTCAAAACATATTGAATATGCCTGTTGAAGTGAAACCAGCTAATCCTAAACCATTAAACAAAATTGAAAAGCTGCATTTTGAAGATGTGGTTTTTAAACACAATACTGCCAATTACAATGCGCTTAACAATATAAACTTTACGGTAAATACAGGTGAGACAATTGCCTTTGTAGGGCCGAGTGGTAGTGGTAAAAGTACTTTGGTTAAGCTGTTGGTTGGTTTATACCAACCTTTGCATGGTAAGGTATTGTATAATGATATCCGTTACGATGAAATAGACATGGATGAGTTAAGAACCCAATTGGGTTTTGTAACGCAGGATACTCAATTGTTTAGTGGTACTATTAAAGAAAACTTGTTGTTTGTAAAACCTGATGCTACCGATGCTGAAATTAATGATGTATTGGAAAAATCAAGCTGCGCTGGTTTATTGGCAAGAAGCGAACATGGCTTGCAAACAGTGATAGGTGAAGGAGGAATGAAATTAAGTGGTGGTGAAAAACAACGTTTATCAATAGCACGTGCTTTATTGCGTAATCCTAAGTTAATGGTATTTGATGAAGCAACTTCTGCTCTAGATTCTATTACCGAAGAAGAAATATCGAATACGATACAACAAATAGGTAACAGGAAAGAACATATAACGGTGTTAATAGCCCATCGTTTATCAACCATTATGCATGCCGATAAAATATTTGTATTGGAAAAAGGCGAGATAATAGAAACAGGTAAACACGAAGAGTTGTTGCAGGAAAAAGGATTGTATTATGCTATGTGGCGTCAGCAAATTGGCGAACGCAAAAAGATTACAGCATAATGTAGAGACGTTGCACGCAACGTCTTCATAATAAATTAAAAGGCCGATGTTATTCATCGGCCTTTTTTATTTTGTGGGTGGTTGGTGAGGTAACCAACCTTTGATAGCATTTTTGCCAATGCAGGCATCCTCGCCTGCATTGTTTCGTTTGTTTAAAGACGTTGCATGCAACGTCTCTACATGCCAACCTTATAGTATTTTTAAATATTTTTTATATCATTGAAGTAAGATAATCAATGTAATATGAAAGAATGTTTTACCCCAACCATTACTAAACTCATTGTATGCTTATGTATAATTATACCTATTACAGGTATGGCATACGGAGTGTTTACCGGCAAACTAAGCCCGGTACAGCCAACAAATAACAACTTAACTATTGCCACCGAAAAAGCATTTGCACCTGCAGATACCGGTTATGAGCAAATCATTAAAAATATAAAAACTGTTTTTGATGGATATGTAAAGTATAAGGAGACCACCGACTCAAAAGCCAACAAAGATTTAATGCGTAAAAGTTTAGAGTCGTTGGGTGTGGTTACCAACCAAAAAGACTTAATTATTTTAATCAATGTATGGATGTATTACGACCCGACTGATTTTCCAAGCCGACAATTGGTATATGCTATTTTAGAACGCAACAAATTGGAAAGCATAAAGGCAGTAAACAAAAGATTAGACCATAAAATAAAAGGAGAAACAGATGAAACTGTTCCTTATGTGGAGTTAAATAATTTATTGAAAAAGCTGGAGAGTTAATACCATACATGAAGAACATAGGTAATTTTACCATACACCAAACAGGCAATGTTCTTGTTATTGATTATACCCGAAGTTTAAAAGACTGGATAGATACGATTATAGCACTGGCTATTGGTTTAGGCTGTGTTGTTGGTGTTGTTTTTATAGCTTCTATGATGTTTGAAAAGTTTGATTGGATTTTACTGTTACCCCTTGGTTCATTTGGCTTTGTTGCTTTTTTAAAATTAACCGATGGTATAGAAAAACTTTTTCAAAAAACAGGTGCTGTTATTACCATTGATAAAGATGCGGACCTGTTAATAGCCAATTATTTTTGGGGCAAATCTCGCTCCCTGCCATTCGAAACTATTAAATGTATACAACTGAACGGACAAGTTGATAATATTAAAACGGGCAAGTATTTGCAAAGGAGGGTGTTTTGTAAAGTAGAAGTACAAACAAAAGACGATAAAATAGAAAGCCTCGTGTATATTAACCCAACACAAATAGTAAGAATATCTGATGCGGAAATAGATGCAGATGTATATACTATAGGAAGTAAACTGGCTAAATTTATAGCTGAAAAAACGGGCATACCATATCAATGGACAGGCTTTCATGAGCAGGATACAGCGATGTAGAGACGTTGCATACAACGTCTTGATAAATAATACGCATTACGCTGCCCAAGGTTGGTGTCCTCATCAACCTTATACTTATTCTACACATTTAGCGGTTGGTCGGGAGACACATCCCGATAGCTATCGGGAGCGGACTGCAGATATATTGCATTTAGCCAATGCAGGCGTCCTCGCCTGCATTGTTTGTTTAAAGACGTTCCATGCAACGTCTCTACGTACCATACACACATTTGCATAATTCATTTATATTACAAGCCATAAAATGGTAAATAATATATGGATATATCAAATATAAAAACACCGGGTGTGTATATACAGGAAATTAACGCTTTTCCTAATTCTGTAGTGCCCGTGGCAACTGCCGTACCTGCCTTTATTGGTTATACACCAATGGCTATGTACGAGGGTAAATCATACACCAACGTAGCTCAAAAAATAACTTCGTTTGCCGAGTTCCAGGCCATTTATTGTTTGCCAGATGCACCGCCACCTGCGGCTCCTACCAAGCAATACAGTCCTGAGTATTATCTGGTAAAGCAAAAAAGCCAACCAACCACTGGCGATTATATGTTAATTGACAATGCTTATTATTCCATATTGCCCGACCCCAATACCATTTATTATATGTACAATAGCATTCAGTTATTTTACCAGAATGGGGGAGCCGATGCCTATATAGTTTCTGTAGGCTCTTATGGTCCACCGTCTAAAAATCCGATGCCTGCCGGGGAGCAACATATAGTAAACCCCAATGTGCAGTTAACTGATTTAATGAATGGATTGGCATTGCTGCGCAATGAGCAGGAACCCACTATGTATATTTGTCCAGATGCTACATTGCTTTCCATTGACAACAATGGAACACTGATGCAGCAAATGTTATTGCAGTGTACCGAAATGCAAACGGCTGTTGCTGTTTTTGATATTATAGGTGGCCGCAATCCTGACCCTATTATGTACACCAACGATATTACTACCTTTAGAAACAATACAGGTACAACAGGTTTAGATTATGGTGCGGCTTATTACCCATTTGTAGGCACTACCATTATGCAAAATTCGGATATTGACTATACCAATTTATTTGGTGGCGATACCGCGCAGCTTGCAGCTTTACTAAATCCGGCAGATAATCCTAACCTGGCTGTGGCAAGTATTTTTGCTACTATTAATAACCCCGCTTCCACCTTAACCGTTACCCAAAACAATAATGCTTTACTGGTAGCCAGTAAAACATATGGCTTAATAATAAAGCATGTATTAACCGATGCCAATATATTACCACCAAGCGGTGCTATGGCCGGGGTTATAACTACCATTGATAACCAGGATGGTGTTTGGCAGGCACCTGCCAATACCTCTATTGTTGGAGCTGCCTCATTACCCATCAGGTTGTCAGAAAGCCAGCAGGGTAATTTAAACATGGATCCTGTGTCGGGTAAATCAATCAATGCCATTCGCTTTTTTAACGGGCAGGGTATTTTAGTATGGGGCGCACGCACTTTAGATGGCAATAGTTTGGACTGGAAATACCTTCCGGTAAGGCGAACCATGACTTTTTTAGAGCAATCGTGTAAGCTGGCAGCAAGGGCTTATGTGTTTGAGCCCAATACTGCTAATACATGGGCAAGTGTAAAAGCTATGATTAGCAGCTTCCTGACCACCATCTGGAAAGAAGGAGGTTTAATGGGCGCTTCGGCTTCTGATGCTTTTTCAGTGGAGTGCGGCTTAGGAACTACCATGACGGCAGATGATATATTAAATGGTATAATGATTGTTAGTATAAAAGTAGCCGTAGTGCGTCCGGCTGAGTTTATAGTAATAACCTTTCAGCAACAGATGCAGACCAGTTAAAGAGCCATGAAACTATTTGTTCGTAAGCTTATACGGTTTTTGTCCGTGGTTGGTGTCCTCACCAATCACAGACAGTAACGTAGAGACGTTGCATGCAACGTCTTACTTTTTTTGCAAGATTAAAAAAGAATGGTATTTTGCTGAAGCAATGTTTTAACAATTCAACAATACTAATAATGATGAAAAGATTGAGCTATTACTACTGGGCGTTTATTTTGCTTTTGCAGGTAGTCATTATTGTACAAAAAATACAAAACGAAAGCATTTATATATGGAATGTGGTGGCTTTAATAAGTGCCGTTTTTTTTCTATACCACAGGCTTATCAAAAACAAAGTATATCAGAGTGCCGAAATATCCATGGCACTATTGATAGCCATTAACGGCATAACCGCAGGCTTGGCTCAAATAATAAACCTAAACAGCTTATTGGTACTGGTAACAAGCTTAGCGGTAACAGCTATATCCATTTTTATGGCCTATTTTATTTGGAAACAGGAAGGTGAAAAATAATATGAAATGGACTTATAGGAGATATCGGTTATGGGTTATTAATACGCCAACAGAAGCAAACCTATACTTATGGGATAAATGGAACCTGCTCATGCCCGCTATTAATAAGCTTGTTAATATAACTAAAGAGGAAGCGTTTATTCGTTCTTTCCAAAGTTATGAACAAGAGAATAGCTGGCTTGGCTTTGGTCGCATGCCATGGAACGAAGACAATAATATTAAATGGACTACAAAATATAGGAACATAGCTTCGGAAGATAAAATACTTAACTTTTTTAGTACCGAGGTTTGGGCTCCGGATTGGAATAAAGTTTCCAAAGAAAACATACCACCGGATATATTTATTAAGCTGTATAATTACTCCAATGCGCAAACAGTAAAAGAGGGTTTTGTTATAGCTATGCCTAAAGCTATGTATAAAAAAAACAAAACGCTGGTTGATGTCGAAATAACAAAATTGGTTAACCACATTCCCAATGCCAGCTTAAATACTTTAACCAGATTGTGGCAACCTGTATGGAAATTTAGCAACCGTATAGAGAATATAAACTTTCACGAAATACAAGAAATAATTAAACAGAAAAACTAACCAATTACAATAGCGTAGAGACGTTGCATGCAACGTCTCATTTTTGCATCATGATAAAAGAAATGTATTTTGCTAATGGAATGAAAAACACTGCGCATTTTGAGGTATATATTTAAGCTAATATTTTAAACAAGAATTAATAGAGACAATCAATGAAGCAATTTATAATTATAGTTATGCTCTATTTTTTCACAACTCATTTGTTTGGGCAAGCAAATTTTTTAGTAGAAGGTAAGATTGTTAATGTTGGAAGCATGAATAAAACATACAATTTCGCATATCAATACAAGGACAGTATTAGCTTGTATTTTATGGATAGTACGGTAGAATTTATTAACCCAACAAAAACAATTATTAAAGAAACACATTACTCCATAATGGATTCACAACCCAATGTTAGAATACAATATCTTAAAACCAATGGAGAGGATAGTATTGAAAAACATTTTATAGGCGAAAACTTAAAAACGGTTCATGAAACAAAGGTTGATAGCTTGAGTAGAATAATTTATAGCGCAATGACAGATGTTATGAATAATAATAAGACTTTTGAATGGACTTATGAATATACTGATAGTATTATTAGCAAGGGTAAAATAGCGATACAAACTGTTTTTATTAATGATTTTTATGGCTGTAAAAGATTTCAATTTAGAGTTTTGGAAGAATACAGTCAGAAGAGTTTGATGATAAAAAGGATTTTAGAAAGTAAATTAAATGATCCAACTCCTATAGTTAGTGAATACAAATACGATACAAACAATAAATTAATTAGTGAGGAAGAAGATGGGATTGAAGATATATTTCCTATAAAACATGTTAACACAACCTGTGACATAGAATTAGAAAAGGTTTTAACTGTTTCGAACTTTAAAGACATAAATAATCTTGTCAAACAATTACTTTTAAAAAACAAGAAGATGCTTACAACCAATAAATGTAAAAATTATGTGTGTAAATACATTTCTCCTGACAAGCAGAATACATTAGTCATAATAAAACGAGAGCCTTATTGGTGCGGTGGCCGAACGGTAATATTTACAATGAGTAAAACCTATTAGCAAGTATCTACAAACGGGACGAAAGATGTTCGGATTTATTTAATGAAGCAATCAGCTCTGTTTAATTTTCAATAACAATATATAACAATTATAAAATAGATATGTGGAAGTTTTTTAAGAACCTATTTAGTCATATTAGTAAGCAAAAAGCAAAAGAATTTACCCAACAAGAATATGAAATAGATTATGAACTAAAATCGCAAGGACTTGAAAGTATTCTGGGCAAAATGAACGACTTGGTTGGACACGCTATCATATCATTTGCTGTTGGTGGGGCTGTTGATATGTATTATTTTTCGAATCATATTAAAGGGACGGGCTTTGCAACAATGGAGCTTTTGGAACCAGACGGAACAGGACCATTACCAAATAGACTTGGAACTTATGAACTTGTTGCATTTACAAAACATGATTATAATACTGGTGAAGATAAACAAACTCCTTTTAACTTAATTGAACGAAAGATTTGTGGATTTTTTACTACAATTGGATTTTATTCGCGAGAAGCAGTATTAAGTCCAAATGAAACTTGTGAAGTACCTAATGGTGACAACCAAGAAAATATATGCTTGGTTTTTGATTTGTATAAACCAGACAATAAAATATTTAAGGTTGGAGAAAGAGAACATCATTTGCTATTATGCATTGAAGTGTTCAGAAGCGAAATGGAATATGCAAGAGCAAATGGGAGTATAAAATTATTTGATAAACTGAAACAAGCTGGGCATTATCCATATTCTGACTTGGATAGACAACCTGTTATATAAAACCTAAAAATAAATGCTAATGACAAGACTGTTAATATTTACAATAATTTGTTCGACATTTTTTACTCAGTTAAAGGCTGATTCTTGGATTGACCCCTCTTGGAAAAGAATGTTGGATAGTTCTGATATGATTGCATTAATTCAATACACCTCAAACGGAGACTTTAGAGCAAGTGCTAAAATTACTAGTATTTACAAAGGGCAGCTTAAAGTAGGAGATGAAATTTGGGTTTCTGGTTTTAGCAATCATTATGGACCAATTGATAAAATGAAAGTAGGAGATCAATATTTAGTTTTTTTAAATCTCTCTGAACTTACTGAACAAAGAATTGAATATTGGAATAATGAATTGTTAAAAAAAACTGAACTTAAAGACTATATAGAATCATTAAAAAACAAAAGAGCATTTTATGTATGTACTCCAACTTCTGGTGACTTAAAAGTGAATAACAACAAAGTTCAATACGATTTAATTCAAACAACATTTTATAGTAAACAGAACTTTTATTCATTGCAAGTATTTGAATTTTTTTTGAAAGCTTACAACGACAGCACAATGAAAAATAATTTATCAAAAGAACTTTTGAATAAAATAAAGAAGGGGAAAGAAAGTGAATCTAGTTCACAAGACTTAATGATGCTATCTCTTTTAAAGTATAATCAGTATGATAATGCATTTGACAAATATGCAAAAGTTAAAGATCCTTCTACTAAGTATGCATTAGCGCAGTTGATGGGAAACATGAATAGCGAAAAATCAAAACAAATTTTATTAGTTTTAATTAAAGATAAACATAGCTTAGTTCAAGGTGAAGCCGTGCGGCAACTTTCAAACGGATTTCCAAATGAAGTGGGAGCTGTTTTATTAAAGCAGCTTAAAGATGCTAATCCATATAACTCCGGACCTAAAAATATTATGGATCCCGTAATGAATCATATTGACGGAGGCAAATCTCAAATTATAAAAACACTTGGCAACATAAATTATAAGCCAGCTATTCCTGAATTGCTCACATTACTTGATACCAAAGACGATAATGAATTTGAACTTATAGTACAAACATTGAGAAAACTAGGAACAAGGACTTATGCAAGCTATATCAATAAACATTTAGACAACTTAGATTATGAAATGGTACTTCAACTATGTTTCATTATTCGTGATGATAGTCTAACAGAATGTATTCCTTCATTAATGAACTTTGTAAAAAAACATAATAGGACTATACTGCCAACACAAGAATGTACAATATCAAAGAATTTCGGTTTAGCACATTTTAAAACAGATTCAGTAAAAGAATTTTTGTCTTCAGATTTTTTAGACTTAATGAAAATGCCCAATACAAATAACGAATCTATTGATACAAAAAAGAAATGGGTAAATGAGTACATTTTAAGTTTCACTGAGTTAGGAATTCATAAACCTAAAGATGTTGTATATGATTATATGTTTGATTATTACGGATTCAATTCATATTTTAAAATGAATCCAAAATATTTTCAACGGAAATATGAAATAGAAGATTCTTTAGCAAAAATTGTCGAGTACGTTTTGAAGCCTTTAGAACCTAATGTTAAAGTTACTGCTGTAGCATTAATAGATAGTAATTTTAAACAAGTAAATTACTCTGTTAAATATAAAATTGATAAACCAGAAGGGTTTGATATGTGGGGGAAAAACAAACTTGATACATTAAATCAAATAATATTCAGTAATACCCAAATTAACAAACAGCATTTAGTGTGGTCAGCAGGTAATTATACAGGTACGGATGGCGCCATAAATTTTGAAAGATTTGGAGATAGTTTTATGAATGATTTTCTTGAATATATTTCGGTTTCTGCTGACAAAACAGACGTGGTGTTTATTGAGAATTTAATAAAGTATAATTATGCTAAGACTACCCATGAAAAGGAAAAATTGGATAAATATTTATTAAAAGCCAAAACCAATATTGGACAATAAAAAGGCTAATTTATAAAGTGTTAATTTTATAGCAATACTTATTTTAATATTATTAGTGCTTGCAATAGTTTTATTCTGGTAATCAATTCACCTTCCCAAGGTGTAATAAAATTCCTTTATAGCCACAAATTCCCCTTCCCAAGCTATATATAAGTTTATAAATGCCTCGGTCACCTGCTTCCCGGTGTATATGTAAGTTTGATTATGCCTGGGAAGCAGCTTCCCGAGCTATATATAAGTTTACCGATGCACTGGTCACTTGCTTCCTATGGTATATGTAAGTTCCTTTGTACCCATAAATTTTCTAAAATGGCAATAAAGAAGGTCCTTTATACCAATAATTTTTCTGAAATGTCTATAAAGGAGTTCCTTTATGCTCATAAATTTTCTTAAATGGCTACATAGGACTTACTACATATCTATGTTTTTTCTTAAAAACAGTTAATACTAAACTTTATAGTGTTTTTATTTGCTAATTTGCAATATAATTAAACTTTATAGTTGCAATTAATCAGATTGTGTTTATTTTTGTTATACAAAATTAGCTTATGAGTACAGAAGCCCAAGTAACATCCTTTTTAAAAGACTTTAAAGAAAAAATGAAGTTTTGGGATGTGGTGTTTCGTGATGAAAGGGGCAAAAATGCACAAGCTTTGATAGATTTGGAGCTTCGCCCCATTGAACGCAAAAATATACTGGAAGCACTGGAAAGTAAAGATTACAGCGAAGGTCCGCTGGAAGAAAAGCTATACGGAGGTGCTGATATGTGGGTGTTTGGTAAAACTGTAAAGGCAAAGGAAGTATATATTAAAATTACAATGGGTATAAAGGGTAGCAGTGTAATTTGTATTTCCTTTCATTTAGCACAACATAACATGAATTATCCTTTAAAATAATACAATATGAAAAGCCCGATAACAGGAAAAGAAATGATTTTGACCAAAGAGAAGCGGTCAATGGATTTTAGAAAGGAAACATTTGAAATTGTTTTTCATTATTACCAATGTGAGGATAGCGGAGAGCAATTTACCACCACGGCATTGGATGAGGTAAACATGAACCAGGTATATAACCAGTACCGCGATAAATTCAATATTCCGTTTCCCGATGAAATTAGCAGCATTAGGGAAAAGTATGGTTTGTCCGCTTCAAAAATGTCGGCTATTTTGGGGTTTGGGGTAAACAGTTACCGCCAGTACGAAGCAGGTGAAATGCCCAGTGTTTCCAATGCAAGGTTAATACAGGTAATAGGTGACCCCACTCAATTTATAAGCATGGTAAAGCTGTGCGATGGATTGGATGAAAACACCAAAGCAAAGTATATTCACAAAGCACAGGCAATTATAGAAGCGCAACAACGAAATAGTTTTGGCTTTAATTTAAAAGAGTATTTACTTGGTAATCATTTGGCCGATGTTTACTCGGGTTACCGAAACCCCAACTTTGAAAAATTTACCGAAATGGTGGTGTATTTTTCGGAAAAAGTGCAGCCTTACAAAACCAAAATGAACAAGCTGTTATTTTATGCCGATTTTTTAATGTTTAAGCAAAGTTGTTTCTCTATAAGTGGAGTGCGATACAATGCCATAGATATGGGACCCGTGCCTCATAATTTCCAAAGCATATTTGAATATTTATGTAACGAGGATGCAATAGACATTGTAAATACGCCATTTCCACAAGGTTATACAGGCGAACAATTTATAGCACGGAAAGACAGACCCTTTAATGCCGCTTTGTTTTCAGAAACGGAGTTAGCCGTTTTAGAAAAAGTAGCAACCGTATTCAAACCCATAAAAACAAATATTATTATTGAACTCAGCCATTTGGAAGAAGGCTGGAAACAAAATGAAAAAAACAAAAGCGTAATCAGTTATGAATATGCCTTTGAGTTAAGCCAAATTTAGAATAACAAGAACCCCCAATAAATATTATAAACATGGATATATTAGAAAAAAAACTTGCCAATATCATTGATGATTTAGATACTATTAAATTGGATGCTAAGGCTTCCGTTGACAATACCATAGTATTAGGTGATCGATTAAATAATATTACTGATGAAATAACTAAATTAAAAAATACACAAGTTGATATTTTTAAAATTCTTGTGAGAATTTCTCATAAATCTGGTGTAAATATTAAAGATATTTTTGATGGTCAAGTCTAGCTAAACTGTACGGCTAAAATTGTAAGTTTATACTTAACAACACACCTAGTAAACTAATGAAAAAAGAAAAATGGATAAATACGCCTTGGGCTATTGGTATTGGTACCGCTATATTTGGCTTATTATTGACTATTGGCTATGATTATTTAAAAGATCGACCAGTACTTACAACAATTTGGGCCATTATAATTTTTATATTAACATACAAATTACCAGTCTTTGCTTTTTTATCAGTTATTGGTTTATACTTTTTTACAAAACTATTAATTAAATTTTTTAGTAAAAAAAACGATCCAATTTGGGATGAGCAAGTGGGTAATTATAAGTTTAAAGAATTATACAAAATTCTATCAAGTCAAAATCTACCTATTAAAACTGTTGGAATGCGTTTTTCAGGATACGAACCACCAGAAGATAATTTATTGAAAATGTTTCATGCATATTCGACCTATTTTAATAAAGGAGTGGACTCAGAGGATGATTTATTTGATGCTGGATACAAATACAATGTTCTTGCTCCCAAACTTTTTGGTTATGGTTTGTTAGATAAAATAGAAACGAAGAATCTAGAACTAGATATTATGGATATAAAATATCAAACATCAGAAGTAGGGTTTAAGTTTTTTGCATTATTAGAAAAATCAATACATTTATCAAAAGACAAGAAAAGAGATAATAAAATAAAGTGGCAAGAGTAAAACTAAAAAGACTTTTTATTATTATTACACTATGCTGCATTATGGCTGGCATAGTTAGCCTAGTGTATTTAGTAAAAAAGCTAGGTTATGCTATGGGTGATAACATAATCCATTACTCAAACGGAATAGAAGCATCAAAACGGGATGGCATGTTTTTAGGTTATTACAAGCCAATACAAGATAGTATAGTGTTAGATAGCTTGGTTTTGAAAACGGAGAATATTTGGTACGAAAAGAACTGGACAACACATCACAACTTTCTTTTCCAAAAAAGTATTAAAGTGAATTCTGGTATTCATATCATTGCCCCCTATTTTTCATTATTATCAAGTGATTTAAAAGTTGATATTTTTATAAAGCAAAATAATCCTGATTGCAGTCCATGTTATTATGACATTGAAAAACATAAAGGCCTTGGTTATGCATACTATATAAATGATATACCTGATACACTGGTATTGTTATTTGGAACAGATAATGGCTTTGGAAGTAAAGACAGTGTAATTTATATAAGAGAATAAAATCACCTAGCGATTTTGTCCATGGTTGGTGTCCTCACCAACCATATCATAGCGGTTGGTCGGGAGGCACATCCCGATAGCTATCGGGAGCGGACAGTAAATAGGAATATGTTTATACCTCCACCGCTTGCTCTACTACTATGGCTTTGTTGTTACCGTCATATTGTATTACAACGGTATGCGGGCCTTTTTCAATAGTTAAGGTATTGTTCCATTCGTCAAAATCAAAGTCAATAGGCAAGGCTATAAAGCGGTATTTGTGGTGGTTTAGTTGCCACTGATTAATAATATTGGTTTTTTCCGCCCGGTCTATCTCTGCTAAAAACTGGCTTTTAGGTTTAACTTTAAAATATAAATAATAATCAATAGCCACCAGTTGCTTCAATACTACATCATCGGCAAAGGCAGTGCTTACATAACTGTTCAGTATGTCGTATATATCGTCAAGCGAGTGCTTGTGAAAGCTTTTTTGGGCTATAAAATGTTTACCCAAGCCCAGTAAAAAGTCGAAAATACCATAGTTAAGGCTGATGTATTTTAAGGTATTAACCGCGCGTTTTTTATTCCAGTATATTTCCAGTGCTTCTTCCAAAATAGTTATCTGGTGCAGCTCATCAGCCGTTAAATAATTGCTTTCTATAATCTGGTAGGGTGGGTTAGGGTCAAATTTGTAACCGTGTTGCTCGTGCTTGTGCCTTACGGGTGTTCCTTTTAAAAACTTTAAGAAGCCCAGTTGCAGCTCTGGTGGAAACAATTTAAATACCTCTTCTATACTATATTTTATATCGTTCCAATAATCCAAAGGCAAACCTACTATTAAGTCCAGGTGCATTTCTACCTTATTATCCAAGGTTTTAATAACGGCACTGGTCTTGTCAAAGTTTTGCTTGCGGCTTACCTGCAAGTTGGCTTGTTGGTTTACGGTTTGTATGCCTATTTCAAAACGGAACAAACCTTCCGGCACATGTTCCTGTATAAATTTAACAATATCCGGGTGTACTATATCGGCCGTAATTTCAAACTGAAACACATTTTCAGGGCTGTGGTGTTCCAGTATAAACTTAAACATATCAATGGTAAAATCCTTTTTCACATTGAAGGTCCTGTCTAAAAACTTAATAACCCTGCCGTGTTTCATCAGGAACAGTAAATTGGCCTTTATATCAGCTATGGGTAAGGAGCGTACCTTATTATCCAAGCTGGCTAAGCAAAACTCACATTTATAAGGGCATCCGCGCGAGGTTTCTACATAACATACTTTGTTGTAAAGCTCCTGGGGTGTATCATTTATATAAGGGTTTATGCCTGCATAGTTTATTAAATCAAACATAGGCGCGCTTGGGTTTTCGCAAACTTTATCGCCTGTTTTATATACCAGGTTAGGTACCTTTTCTACATGCGGGTAGGTATTTAAAAACTCGGTAAAAGGTGTTTCTCCTTCACCGGTAATAATATAATCAACCTCTGCTTTATCTATTACATCCGCATAGTCGTAACTCACCTCAGGGCCTCCCAACATTATTTTTATATTGGGGTTTATTTGTTTTATTAAACGCGCTACCTCCAAAGTAGGGGTTATATTCCATATATAGCAGCTAAAAGCCACCACATCAAAGTCCTTGCAAAAATCAGCTATACCGGTCCTGTCCTCTTTAATGGTAAACTCTTTCCACTCTATACCCTCTTTGTCCTTATTCAATTCATAAAGCAGGCGTATAGCCAGGTTTATATGAATATATTTTGCATTGAGGGTAGTTAAAAGTATGCGCATGTGTGTTGTGTTTATCGTGTTCCAAAAATAGTACTGCCAATTCTAACCATAGTGCTGCCTTGGGCTACGGCTATTTTATAATCGCTGCTCATACCCATAGAAAGTTGGGCAAATGATGGGTGTGTACTTAAATAGTTTTGTTGCAATTGGTTAAAAATGGTTTTTAAATGGGCAAATTCATTGGCTATTTTTACTTCATCATCCGTAAAGGTAGCCATACCCATGAGCCCTGTTATATCAATGTTTTTAAAAGCATTATCACCGTATTGCTTTACTATATTGAGTAATTCTGCTTCCTCCAAACCAAACTTGGTTTCTTCGTCAGCAATGCTTACTTGTAGCAAAACTGCTTGTTTTTTATTCAGTTTAGCTGCTTGTTTATCTATTTCCGTTAATAGGTTTAAGCTATCAACCGAATGAATAAGGCTTACAAACGGAATAATATATTTTACCTTATTGCTTTGCAAATGGCCTATCATATGCCATTCAATATCCTTTGGCATTTGTTCATATTTGCTTACCAGCTCCTGTACCTTGTTTTCGCCAAATATTTTTTGCCCTGCTTGGTAGGCTTCCATAAGGGTTTCAACAGGTTTGGTTTTACTTACTGCAATTAATTTAATATTTTGGTCTAGTTCTTGTTTTATTTTCTCAATATTTGCAGCTATACTCATTATGATAAAATTATTTTACAAATATGCACTAATTGCATTAGTAATTTCAATATCGGCTTGCGCACAAACCGAAACTAAGCCCAGTCCTTTCTTTGACAGGAAACAAATGGGCGATATAATAACCGATGTGCATTTGGCCGAAGCCAAAGTAAATGCCCTTGTTTTAAGTGGCGATACCTTAAATAAAAGCATGTTGGCTCACTACGATTTTATTTATAAAAAACACAATATAACCGAAAAGGCATTTAAAGATAATTATAACTATTATTTAGAAAACCCTGTTTTGTTGGATAGCGTGTATGCGGATGTGCTGGTTAATTGCGCACAAATGCAACTGGCTAAATAGTTGCCTTATAAGGCAGTATTGGTTTGGTAGTTTTGGTGCAAAAAGGTTTTCATTTTATCAAAAGCCCTTGCCCGGTGGCTAATGGTATTTTTTTCGCTTAATTCCATTTGTGCCAGCGTTCTGTTTTGGTCAACAGGCATAAAAACAGGGTCGTACCCAAAGCCATTGCTTCCAATTTTTTCGGTAATAATGTTTCCGTGTAAAGTGCCTTCAAACAAAAACTCCTTACCTTCAATAATAAGGGCTATAATGGTTACAAACCTGGCCGAGCGGTCCGTTTCAGTAGCCAGATTTTTTAGCAATAAATCCATATTGTCAGAGTCGTTTTTTTGTGCGCCTGCGTAACGGGCACTATATACACCGGGTGCACCTTGCAGGGCTGTTACCAATAACCCCGTATCGTCTGCAAAACAGTTTTTTTGTGTATGCTTGTATATGGTTCGGGCTTTAATCAAAGCATTAGCCTCCAAAGTGGCTCCGTCTTCTATTATATCTTGCGTATAAGCTATATCGCTCAGCGATTTTACCGTAAAACCCTCACCCAACAGGGCATTAATTTCCTTTACCTTGTTTTGGTTATGCGATGCAAATATCAGTTCCATTAATGAATCATTTTTTTAATACCCAGGTTCCACAACTGTAATTTTTGTTCCTTGTTGGTTTCATATACCATTAGCTCATCAGCCTTTAATAAATGCGTGCTTCTTATATTGGCTATCTGGTGCAGTTGCATATTCCATTTTTCCTTTTCCATCCACTCATTGCAGCCCCAAACTATCATTTTAAGTGGTTTCAGGTTTACTATCAGGTTACTGATGGAAGCCCCGTCAGGTTGCTCGCTAATATTTACCAATGCCATTTCACTTAACTCCAGTTTTAAACCCGCCTGAATGATATTATTCAGTAAATTCAATTCCGTATCAGTTAATGCTTTATCAACCAATAAAACAAAGCGTTGTTGGTTATTCCCTTCATACTTGTATTGTATTGAATTTTGTTTTTCTTTGACCCCGAAATATTCATCGAATAATAACTCAATAAATGGGTTTTCGACTTTAATAAGTTCATTCATTATTTAAAAAAATTACAGATGACAACAAGCATCAAAATTAACAAAAACACACAAACAAGAATCAATCTTTGTGATTTTAATAATATAGAGTTCGGAAAAATATTCTCCGATCATATGTTTAGGGTTGATTATGAAAATGGTGCGTGGCAAACTGGCGAAATAATTCCTTACGGAGATATTAGTTTTTCACCTGCTTTATCGAGCCTGCATTATGGCCAAGCCATTTTTGAAGGTATGAAAGCTTTTAAAGATGAAAAAGGTAACCCGCAGTTATTCCGCCCCGATGCTAATTTTGAACGTTTTAATTTGTCAGCAGAAAGAATGGGTATGCCTACCATTCCCGAAGAACTTTTTATGGGTGGCTTAAACGAACTGGTAAAATTAGACAGAGATTGGATTCCTACCAAAGAAGGAAGCGCTTTGTACTTACGCCCGTTTATGTTTGCTACCGATGATTTTGTGGGTGTGCGCCCGAGCAATAATTACTCATTTATTATATTCTGTTGCCCCGTTAACAGCTATTACCCAAAACCAATTAAAGTAAAAGTAGAAGAAAAATATACCCGTGCTTTTGATGGCATGGCAGGTTCAGCCAAAGCAGCCGGAAACTACGGTATAAGCATGCGCCCAACCATTGAAGCTAAAAAAGAAGGTTTTGACCAGATTATTTGGACAGACGGACGCGAGCATAAATATGTAGAAGAGTCTGGTACCACCAATTTGTTTTTTGTGTTAAACGATAAAACAGTTATTACTCCCGCTTTAGACGGTAATATATTAAAAGGGGTAACCCGCGATAGTTGTATTAAGCTATTAAAAGCAGAAGGTTATACGGTAGAGGAAAGACATATTAGTATAGACGAAGTAGCTGCTGCTGCCCGTGCAGGTGAGTTAACCGATGCATTTGGAACCGGAACTGCTGCTTTAATTGCTAAAATTGAAACCATAGCTTACAAACAAGAGCGTTTTGAATTACCTGATCCAGCACAAAGAAAAGTATCTAACTGGTTGTACAAAACCTTAGGCGAAATTCAAACTTCGAAAATTGAAGATAAATACAACTGGATAGTTAAATGTAACTAAGTTTATATTTAAACAAGCTATAAACTAAAAAGGCTTCCGTACCAAGTACAGAAGCCTTTTCTAGTTAACCAAACCCAAACCTTATCTTATATATACTTTACTAACTTCTACTTTATTGTTGTTGTTAATTACTACCAAATACAAACCTTTTGGTAAATTGCTGGTATCAATATTTTTAATGTCTTCGTAGCTTTCAATGGTTGTTTTAGTAAATATATTACCATTTATATCTCTAATCTCCACATCGCTGTATGTATTGGTTTTGTTGCAAACCATAATGGCATTGTTATCAATACCCACCGAAACCTCGTTGGCTTTTTTAGTGATGCTTTCCTGGTATTGCTCATTGCTTACATCAAGCGTGTTTTCATATATAACTCCCGGTATATCAGTTCTGCCTGCCGGTAATATGGTAACAAACGCTTTTTTGCAAATGGTATCTACTTTCGGTCCTTTCGATACAATCATTTTTACATCATATATACCAACTCTGTCGTATACGTGTGCAGGGTTAATAGAAAACTCCATTTGTCCATCGCCAAAATCCCATCTAACCCAGTCGTATTTTTCAGGATTTTCAGTTACAAAATAAACGGTGGTTTTACCTTTAGCTACCATATTCCTGTTAGGAGTAAAGTTATGGTTTTGAGCTGAGGCATTTACTAATAAGCCAATCAAAAGTGCTGCGGTAAGGAATAATGTTTTCATAATTGTTGTTTTTAAAATTATGAACCTTTAACGCTGCCCGTTTTCAAAAAGTTACCGCAAAAAGGGGTAATTGTACGTAAACGGTTACAATGGAAAGATGAAGGGAAAAAGGAGCCTTGTTTTTCTTTAAAAAAAGAAGGTAACAAACAGGTAAAATAATTTTATGGAAGCATTTAGGGCCACTACAAAGGCATTTTTGGGTTATTGATAAACCACAAAACAGATATTAAACCAAGAAATAAGTTCGGTTAGAACTTTTGGATGGAAAGCTATTAAATAGAAATGTAAAATATTTTACCGAGGAGTAAATGGTATTACAGCAGGTAAATACCTGCTAAGTTTTTTGTTTCTTTTTCTTAGCGCTTGGAAACAATATATTATTTAAAATTAAGCGGTAGCCCGGTGAGTTTGGATGCAAATTTAAATCAGTAGGGGGTTCGCCTACCAAATGTTGGTAATCCTCCGGATCGTGTCCGCCATAAAAAGTCCAGGTACCTTTACCAATAGAGCCATGAATATAACGGGCCTCTTTCAGTTGTTTGTTCTCGCCCATAATCAATACCGTATTTTTAATAAACTGTTTTCTAAAAGCAGTGGTTTGTCCCATAAAACCTTTAATGGTAGGGGTATGGTTTTGGCATAACATGGTAGGTACAATGTCAGATTTAGCTGAAAACTCAAACAAAGTAAATAAGTCATTGTCCTCATTTACCGGTCTGCTTTCCGGATTTGCATCTATATAAGAGTATTCATACTCATACGGATTCATAATTAAATTATAGTCTTTAAAAGCAATAGTCTGGCTGAAATCAAGCTTGCTGTTGGCATTTTGGTCTGCAGGGTCACCATCAAACATTTGTTCGCATATATCTACTCCGTCAGCACTCAAGGCTATATCATACGTATCGGTAGCGCTACACATGGCAAACAAAAAACCTCCGCCCATGGTAAAGTCTCTTATTTTTTTAGCCACCGCTAGCTTTAGTTCCGATACTTTTTTAAATCCGTGTTTGCTGGCCATCGATTCATTTTCTTTCACTTCGGCTTGATACCAGGCAGTATTAGCAAACTGCGCATAAAACTTTCCGTATTGTCCTGTAAAATCTTCATGGTGTAAATGGAGCCAATCGTATTTAACCAGTTTATCACCCAGTACTTCATCATCAAAAATAACTTCGTAAGGTATTTCAGCATAGGTTAAAACCATTGTTACCGCATCATCCCAGGGTTGTTTGGTTTTAGGCGAGTAAACAGCAATTTTGGGTGCTTTAAACAGTTTAACCAATTCCATATTCACATCCGGTTTGGCTATTTCCATTAAAATTTCGCTTACCTGTGCTTCGCTTATTACTTCGTAAGTAACACCTCTAATTTTTAATTCGCGTTCGTAAGCGGCATCGTAACTAAACATAAAGCTACCCGCTTTGTAATTTAATAACCAGTCTACTTCTATATCCTTGGTTAAAATCCAAAAAGCCATGCCATATGCTTTTAAATGATTTTTTTGAACCGCATCCATAGGGATTAAAATACGACCCGCAAAACTCGAAGTACTTATAAATATAAAAATTGCTAGAATGAATTTACGCATGTTGCCTTTGTTTCAGGTCAAATATACTTTTACTCATTAACTCATACAAGGCAATTAAGTCAATATTTTGATGAAGGAGCATTTTGTGTGTATGTATGGTTTCCGTATCGTTTCTTACTGCAGCACCCGTTTGAATAAGTGCAGGGTCAAAGTTAAATGCATTATTAATACCATTGCTTACCAAGTGTTGTAGTAATTTGTAATCAATGTTTTGTTCATCCAATATTTGTTTGGTGAGTGCCAGTAAATGGTTACTGAAATTATTGCTGATGGTAGCTGCTAAATGCAAGTACTGACGTTCAATGGAACTTTTATGTAATACCTTTTTCGATAATCTATCTGCAAAAGCTTCAATAATGCGGTAGTTTTCATCCGTATTGGCTTCAATGCATACAGGAGTATTGGTAAAGTCGGTAAAGCTATTTTTGTTTACACTTTCTATAGGCCAAAACACCGCTTTGTTTTTTACAGTACCCAACTCCTCCAATTGTTTTATACCCGAAAAGTGAACAGCTAAACTTGCTCCAATGTTTAATTGAGTAGCTACTTCGGCAATGGCATTATCGCTTACGCATAGTAAATACAAATCAACATGTGTAGGAATTTCATTTAAAGCAGTAAAAGAATTGACGGCATATTTAAGGCTTAATGCTTCACTCTTGGCTATAGACTTTCCGTAAATACCCACTATTTCAATATCAGTTGTTTTAACTGATTTGAGCAAGGCTTCGGCCATGTTTCCGGTTCCTATAATTACGCAATTTATCATTGAAAAGAATTTGATTGAATGCTTGTAAAAGCGAAAGTAGTTTTAAAAACCACAACAATAAAAATATAAGCATAAAAAAAGCTAAACGTTATCGTTTAGCTTTTTTATATAATTAACTAGTTTTAATTAGTTTTTAGTAAATGTTTTCGATACGGTTTTACCATCGTCTTTAAAGCGAATAAAGTAAATACCGTTTTGTAAATCTTCAATGTTAACATTGGTTTGAGTGCCCGACATATTAACCGATTTTACTTTAACTCCTAAAATATTGTAAATATCTACCTGTATGTTTTCTTTGGTAGCATATTTTAAAATCAATTCGTCTTTAGCAGGATTCGGGTAAAAACTGAATTCTTTATTTTGTTGCGCTGTAACAGTTTTAACAGCCACGTTCCAAACTTTAGCTTCAGCTATAAAAGTATCTACTGATTGCGTTTTAACGCTTCTAACAAGTACTTTAGCACTACCATTTCCGGGAACACCGTTTGGTTCAAAATCAATTTTAAAGCTACCTGCTACATTTTTCATTAAAGTAAAGTCGCTTTTAAAGCCAACAGTACCGCTTCCATCTATACATTTTTCCGGATCACAAACAACTACTTTCCATGTGGCAGGTACGTTTACTTCAAGTACTTCGTATTGGTAAAAAGTATCAGTAGCATCTATTGAAGTATTGTTAATTACAATATTCATATCAATAGCACTTTTTGTACTGCTACCCTGTGCTTTAATGTTTTTAGGGTTTAAAGTAAAGTTTTGAGCATTAACTACATTTGTAAGTGCAGATAAGGCTAATATAATTGTAAATATTTTTTTCATAATTATTGCATTAAGTCTATAATATTGCCACAATATTAAATAAAATAAACTTAAAAATAAACTTAAAACTTTATTAAATAAAATAAACTTAAAAATAAACTTAAAACTTTGAAACTTATCATCATAAATGGCCCAAATTTAAATTTATTGGGCACTAGGGAGCCTTCAATATACGGTTCCGATACTTTTGAAACTTATTTTAATAAACTACAAAGTGTTTATAATAAGGATATTGAATTGTTTTTTTACCAGAGCAATGTGGAAGGAGAGCTCATCAATAAATTACATGAAGCCGGGACGGGAAATAATAAATATGACGGAATAATTATTAATGCCGGTGCTTATACACATACATCCATAGCCATAGCTGATGCTATAGCTGCCATCAATTTAAAAACGGTGGAAGTGCATATAAGCAATGTATTTGCCCGGGAAGAATACCGCCATATTTCGTATTTAAGTAAAAACTGCGCAGGTACCATTACCGGCTTTGGCTTAAAAAGTTATGATTTGGCTATTGATTATTTTCTAAAAAAATGACACCCGTAAAAATAAAAGTAATTACAACTGTTACTGACATGTTAAACCAGTTTAACTTAATCAGGCAATTAAGTCCTGATGTTTCAGCTGCACAATATGAAATTCTATTAAAGGACATGATTAAATGTAATTACAAACAAGCCGTTGCTTATTTAAACGAGGTGCCCATAGGTGTTTGTGGTTTTTGGATTAATACCAAAATATATTCAGGTAAATACGTGGAGCTGGACAACGTGGTAATTGACACACAATACCGCAACTACCAAATAGGCCAACAACTTTGCAATTATGTAATACAATTGGCTACAAAAGAAGGCTGCCAGGTAGCCATGCTCGATGCTTACTTAGAAAATGAAAAGGCACACCAGTTTTATGAACGAAATGGTTTCCATAAAAAAGGTTACCATTTCATTAAAAAGCTGTAAGGCTTACCAAATATTAACCCTTAAGCTATCAGGTACAAACATTTTATCAGTTGGTTTTACTTGCCAAACTTCATAAAAAGCAGGTACACTTTGAAAAACACCGTTTACCCTGTATTTGGCAGGTGAGTGTACATCGGTCATCAAACGGTTTCTCAATTGCTCGTTTCTTTGGTGACCAAGCCAGCCCAATGCATAACCTAAGAAAAAACGTTGTGCAGGTGTGTAACCATTTATAGCTTTATTTTCCTGATAAGCTTTGGTTTTTATAAAGGCATCCCACGCAATAACAGCACCACCTAAATCGGCAATGTTTTCGCCTAAAGTAGCTTCCCCGTTTATATGCAGTTTATCAATAGGATTAAAGTTATTGAACTGGTTAATCATTTTTTGCGCACGGCCCATAAATTTATTGCCATCCTCTTCCGTCCACCAATTAGTTAAATTACCGTTTTTATCAAATTTTCTGCCTTCGTCATCAAAGCCATGTGTTATTTCGTGTCCAATGGTAGTAGCTCCTGCATATCCATACACAATGGCATCGTCAACATCTTCATCTTTTAGTCCCGGTATGGCAAAAATAGCTGCAGGTAATACTATTTCGTTTAAGCTTGGATTGTAATAAGCATTATAGGTTTGCGGTGTCATATCCCACGTTTCTTTATCAACGGGTTTACCAATCTTATTCATTTCATAGTTGTGCCACCAAATATTGCTTTGCAACATATTCTCTGCATAACTATTGTCTTTTATTTCCAAAGTTGATAAATCTTTCCATTTGTCGGGATAACCTACCTTTTTTTGAATAGTAGCTAATTTATCTAAAGCCTTTGTTTTGGTGGCTGAGCTCATCCAGTCCAGCTTAGTAATCCTGTTAGCTAACGATTCTTTAATGGCTTCTACTAAATCGCTGTAACGTTTTTTAGCTTTATCATTAAAATATTCTTTTACATACAATTGTCCGAGTAGTTCGCCCATTACTTTTTCCTCCACTCGTAATACGTTTTTCCATCTTGGTTTTTGTTCAGCAACTCCACTAAATACTTTTTCAAAATCAAAGCTAGCATCAACGTAGGCTTTAGGTAAATAATCAGCCATATTGTTTACCACATTAAATGTTAAAAGGGTTTTGATGGTGTTTAAGTTTTGAGGAGTAAATATCTTATCAAAATTTTTGTAGTATTCAGGTTGTCCAACAATAACAGTATCAATTTTAGCTGTACTTATTTGTGATATGTATGTTTTTAGGTTTAAGCTTTTACTCAATGCCGCAAATTGATTTAAACCCATTTTAAAATAATTTTTTTCAGAGTCGCGGGTTGCAGCCAGTGTTTTGTGTACTTTAGCTATTTGTGTTTCCAGTGCTAGTATTTGCGCAGCACTTGCTTTTTGTATAGGGGTTTTGGTACCAATTAAATTTAATATTTTATCAATATAAAGAACGTAAGCTTCACGGATTTTTTTGTTTTCATCGTCATTGTTTAAGTAGTATTCACGCTCAGGTAAGTTAAGTCCGCCTTGCCAAAACTTTAACACAACAGAGCTGCTGTTTTTATCATCCTGGCTTACATAACTGGCTATAAATTGTTGTATTCCGTGCTTTTCAAGCAAAGCCATACAGCTCACTAAATCATTGTTATTTTTTATGTTAGCAATGGAGTCTAATAAAAACTGAATTGGAGCAATGCCTGCTTTTTCAATGGCTAAGGTGTCCATAGCAGTACGCCAGAAACTGCCTATTTTTTGGTTTACAGAACCTTTTTCTGCTTTTTCTTTGGCCGCATCTTCATTTATTTTTTTAAGTCTATCAAGGTTTTCTTTATAAACCATATTGCCTATGCCCCAAGCACTTTCCTCTTTGGGAATAGGGTTGTTTTTTATCCAGTTGCCATTGGCAAAAGCAAAAAAATCATCTTGGGCTCTAACTGTTGTATCAATATTGGTGGCAGCAAAATCAGTATTAGCAGATTGGTTTGAATTGTTATTGTTGCATGCGGTCAGGCATACAAACACAGGAATAATAAGGGCAAATTTTCTCATAAAAGTGGGGCAATATACTTTTAAAAAGAAAAGCGGATTTTATATTTTTTTGAGCGGTTAATGAACCAATTTATTGGCACAGTAGCTACTGGCAAAAGCATCGGGTTTGGCTTTAAAAACAAAGCCCATTCCTTTTATATAACCCATTGCTTCGCTCAGTGCGCTATTTGATTTAAACTGAGGGTTTGTATTAATATCAGCATGTACTTCCATCTCCACATTGTATAGCTCTAATAAAGGACATATTTCGTAAGCTATACTTATTGATTTGGCTACTTCGGTAAGCATTCTTTCTTTAATGGACATGGGTTGATGGGTTTTATCGTTACTGATAAACATAAAGCCACCTCTTTTCTTTCTTAGAAATACAATAACAGTGGCAAACTGTGTTACATTACTATAAACCTGGCTATCAGTTCCAATACAAACTTTCAGAAAATTACCGGCTTGTGTTTCTTTAATAATTGCTTGTTCTACTTCATTAACAATGGAAGTATTCATTTTTTCACCATTTAACTTTGTCCATTCCATGATTACTTTATTAAAGTTATAATAGGGACAAGTAAGTTAAATTTTTACTACTAAACAAGTAAGCAATAATTAATTAACAGGAAATAGGAATAGGTGTTTTGTTTATTTAGTGGCTTGTGGAATGTACTCGTACACTACTTGAAAATTCGTTTTTTTCAATTCGGTGGTAATTTGTCCAATCAATAAATCTTCCGCTTGTGGGGTCGGATCGCATATAGAGTATTTGCGTCCGTTATAAGTTATTGGTTTGCCTTGTGGTTTATCAAATTGCACTGCTATAGTTACATGTGTTGGATACAATAAAGCTATCATTGGCAGGTTGTATATTTCTTTTACTAGGTAAAAAAATAAAGCTGCTCTGTCGTCACAGTCGCTGTGTTCGTATAATAAAGTTTGCTCTGGCGATAATCTTTTTTCTTTGCCAAAATTGTCCTGATCGTTCTCGTATAAGAATGCATAACGGGTAAAATGCATTAAGTAATCAATACCTTCTTTTTGACTTAAGCTTTGTATATTGGCTTTTAATAATGGTATTAATGTACTGTGAGTTTCTCTGCTTAGTGGAATGTTAAAGTAAGTAGCAAAATCAACTACAGGATAGTTTTTAAATATGGTTTGTACCTCATTGTTTAACTTAACTTTAAAATGGTAGCTTTTTTCTTTATAGTTAAACGATAAATCTTTTTCGGCATAAGTTTCCGGTTTGAAATTAGGTAACTGGGTTACTTTATACGAAAATGAATTAATTGCTTCCGGAATGTCAATGTTGATAGCAAATAGTTTTTCTGTTTCAAAATTTATTTTGCCATAATCATGGTAGTTTAAACAAACATACTGTTTGCCATTGCTCATGTAAAAAGGAATATCGTAAATATTGTCGTCACTTTTTACGTAAAACAAAATTTGATTTTTGCCTATTACCAAGGTCGCATCGTAACCTGATTTGGCTAGCAAAAACCATTTGTACAAGGTATAGCAATTATAGTTTTCTTGTTTTGGACTTAACTCTTGAGCTGTTTTCCTAATAAGCTGGTAGTATAACCAATCGTTTAAGTTAAGTTGTTTTTTGTAGGAAAGTAAAGTGTTTACCAGTGTTTCGTAATTGCCACCATCTAGCTGGTTGTAAAACGATTTGACAAATGATTCTGAAATTTCAAAGTCGTTTTTAAAAATGGTTGATTGATTAATAGGAACGCTTATAGAATCGCCATAAAACTCAAATTTAACCAACTGGGTGTTCCATTGGCTGTACACTGGTTTTGTGTAACATAAAACCAGCATGAATGAGTATAATATGATTAGTTTTTGTCTCAACGTATTAACCTGTTATTACAAATGTAAACTTAAATTAATAATTACATAACATTTAAAATTAAAAAAAGCATAAGAGATTTTGTAATGGACTAAATCCGATACAAAATGTAATTGCTTGAAAATAAGAAAACTATTTGTAGTGTGGGCTAGCTTTTCGCTTTTAGGTTTAAAAGGAATGTTTAAAACATCACTTCGGCTTTATTTTTTGTCGTTTCAGTTATAAAAAATAGCATTTAAATAAGTAAGCCCTGCTTCCGCTAATTGATTAATAAGACTTTTGTGTTACAATTATTAACCAAACAATGAAAACAACATTTAACTATTTACTTACCGTATTATTTTTAGGTTTTTTTACGGCTAATGCACAAGAGGTAACCCAAACAGCGAGGGGAACAATTTATGATAAAGACACCAAGCAGCCTTTAATTGGCGCTACTGTAATTATTATAAACGATACAAAGAAATTAGGCTCCATTACCGATGCAAATGGATTATTTAAAATTGAAAAAGTACCTGTAGGCCGACAAATTATTAAAGTTACTTATTTGGGCTATGAACCTTTGTTAATGCCTGATGTAATGGTAACAGCGGGTAAAGAAGTAGTACTTGAAATTGGGTTAACGGAAGCCTTAAAAAAGATGAATGATGTGGTTATTTCATACGATAGGAAAAAAGACAGAACGGTAACGAACAATGAAATGGCAACGGTAAGTTCGCGTTCATTTAACCCTGATGATACTAAAAAATATGCAGGTGCTTTAGGCGATCCAAGCAGAATGGCGGCTAACTTTGCAGGAGTTGTTGCGGGTAACGATAGTAGAAATGATATAGTAGTAAGAGGTAATTCGCCAAGTGCTATGTTGTGGCAATTGGAAGGTGTTAATATTCCTAATCCCAATCACTTTGGAAGTAATTTTGTTACAGGTGGCCCGGTAAGTATGTTAAATGCAAACAATATTGGTAAGTCTGATTTTTTTACGAGTGCATTTCCTGCACAATATGGTAATGCCAATGGAGGAGTGTTTGATTTGGTATTACGTGAAGGAAACAATGAAAAACGTGAATTTATCGGGCAGATTGGTTTTAACGGGTTTGAGTTAGGGGCAGAAGGTCCTTTTAGTAAAAAAACAAAGGCTTCGTTTATATTTAACTATCGTTATTCAACTTTAGGTTTACTTAAAAATGTGGGAGTAAATGCGGGAACAGGTTCTGCTACCCCATTGTATCAGGATTTAAACTTTAAAGTAGCCATACCAACTAAAGGAAAGGGTAAGTTTACAATATTTGGTATGGGCGGAATAAGCTCTATTGATTTATTGGCTAAGGATGTTGATACTGCTGGTGTTGATTTTTATGGTAATGTATACCAGAACCAATTGCCCCGCTACAGTAAAGCATTGGTAGGAACAGCATTTGAAAAAAGTTTAAGCAGTAAAACATGGGCAAAAGCTACCTTGGCTTATAGCCATAGCGATGATTCGTACACAGCAGATAGTATTAACTTACCTAATACCACAACATGGCGCCAAGCCAAAGGAACTTTTTTGGATGATAAGTATTCGGCAGTATTAAATATAACCCATAAGTTCAATGCTAAAAATACATTGAATATAGGTTTTACAAATGACTTAACGCTTTTTGATTATAAAAATTCAAATTATTATTACTCAGGCACTGTTGATTCGGTAAGGGTTAACCAAACCGGAAACGTTAATTTAACCCAGGCTTATGCACAGTTAAAACACAGGTTTAATTCAAGGCTTACTTTAAATGTGGGCTTACATGCTCAATATTTTTCAGTGAATGAGAAAGCTGCCATTGAACCACGTGTTGGTGTTAGGTATGCTTTAAACGAAAAATCAAGCATCAATTTTGGCTATGGATTACATCACCAAACATTGCCTATTTATAATTTGTACGTACAAAATGAATCGGGAGAGCGGACTAATAAAAAATTAGATTTTATCCAGTCGAATCATTTGGTATTAGGTTACGAAAGACAAATCAGTTCATTGATTAAATTTAAAGTGGAAACATATTATCAATACTTAACCAATGTACCTGTCAATAATTATGCGTCTACTTATTCAGCTTTAAATATAGGAGCTTCATTTTCGCCAAGCGATGAGTATAATTTAGTGAGTAGTGGAACAGGTCAAAACTATGGTGTGGAGTTAACATTGGAGCGATACTTTAACAAAGGTTTTTATTTTTTACTGACAGGTTCGTTGTTTGATAGTAAATACAAAGGCAGCGATGGGGTAGAGCGTAATACTGCTTTTAATACCAAATATGCAGCTAATTTTTTAGCAGGAAAAGAGTTTAACGTGGGTAAAAAAGGAAATATTTTATATGCCAATATTAAACTAACTACTATTGGAGGTAAGTACATTACCCCACTTGATTTTGCTGCATCGCAAGCAAAAGGCGAAGCGGTATATAATGATGCAAATGCATTTAGCCAGAAACAAGATGCTTACTTTAGAACGGATTTAAAATTGGGTTACAGGCGTGATTTTAAAAAGAGTTCGATGGAGTTTGCCATCGATTTTCAAAACATAACCAACCACCAGAATATATTCAGTCAGGGCTATAATAAATTGCGCAATAGTATTTCAACCAACTACCAGCAAGGATTTTTCCCTGTACCTATGTTTAGATATACATTCTAAATTTAATTGATAAATTGCATAATATTTAATTTATAAATGGCCATATCATCAAGAGCATTTGAAAAATTCATAAGTACTAAAGATATTATTATCAGGCATTTGATAATAGTTGTAATATCATTAGTTTTTGGGTATTTATCTTACTTAAGTGCTCCAGTTAAAACCAGCCATTTTTTTATGAGAGCTTATTTTTCAAACTTTATTTACATAGCACTTATTTGGAATGGAAACATCCTTTTAATGGGCATTGTAGATAAAGTTTATGATATTAATAAAGAAGTTAGAAAAAAGTTATTGCTATCGGCAGCGGTAGCATTGTTCTTGCCAATTTTTATGCACTATACCTATAGTTTTTGGTTCTTTCCTTTAATTAATGGCTTTGATTGCACTGTAAATTCAAAGGAAAGTTTGACCTATTTAATTGTATCGGTGGTAAGTACTTTATTGGTAAATAGTATTTATATGTCAATAGAATTCTTTAACCATTGGCGTAAAACCTTAACCGAAAAAGAAGAGTTTAAAAGAACCAGTTTAAGTGCGGAGTTTGAAGCTTTAAAAAATCAGGTAAACCCACATTTTTTATTCAACTCATTAAATACATTAAGCAGCTTAATTGACGAAAATCCAAAGCAGGCCAATGAGTTTGTTCAAAAGCTTTCCAGTGTATACCGTTACGTATTGGCACATAGAGACAAGGAAACCGTTATGCTACAGGAAGAACTGGAGTTTATTAAATCGTATATTTTTTTAAATAAAATACGCTTTGGTGATAACCTAAGCACTGCTATTGATATTAACGAGGAATGTTTTGGCTTACGCATTCCAACTCTGACATTACAAATGCTTGTGGAGAATGCCATTAAACACAATGTGATTTCATCGCAAAAACCTTTACATATTACCATAGGTTGTAAAGATGGATTTATTGAAGTAAGCAATAATTTACAACCCAAACTAATGCTAGCTGAAAGCAGTGGAATAGGGCTTAGCAATATTATTGAACGCTATAAATTTTTAACCAAGCAAGAAGTACTTATTACTAAAACAGAAACTTGTTTTGTGGTGAAAGTCCCTTTGCTATAAATGGTATGTACAACAAACATTATTGTACTAAAAGTATAACATAAATGAAGATTATTATTATAGAAGACGAGGCTCCTGCTTTGAGTAGAATAAAAAAAATGGTTTATGAACTTGAGCCAGATATAGAAATTATAGCAACGGCTGATAGTATAGAACAGGCAGTAAGTGTTATTAAGAAAAATAACCAGGTTGATTTAATTTTGATGGATATTGAATTGGCCGATGGACAAAGTTTTGAAATATTTAATTTAGTAACCGTTCAAAGCCCGGTTATATTTACTACTGCCTATGATGAATTTGCGTTAAAAGCATTTAAAGTAAATAGCATTGACTATTTACTAAAGCCAATAGACAAGGATGAATTACAGAAGGCTTTTAGCAAATACAAAACATTGCAAAAGAGTAATAGCATAATGGATGTTAACCAGCAAATGCAAGAGTTATTGTTTAATTTAAAGCAGCCTAGCGGAGCTTATAAAAATAGGTTTTTGGTTAAGCAAGGGCAAAAATTAATCAGCATAGCTACGGATAATATTGCTTATTTCTTTACGCAAGATAAACTGTGTTATGTGCAAACAAACGGGAGCAGTAAATATGTAATTGATTATACGTTGGATGAGTTAATGGGTATGGTAGATACAACTTTGTTTTTTCAATTAAACAGGCAAACCATAGCTTCTATTGCATGCATTCAATCGGTCCATACCTATTTTAACGGTAAACTTAAAGTAGAGTTGAAACCCTCTTTGAGTAACGAAGTAGTTGTTAGCCGTGAAAGGGCTGCGGAGTTTAAAGATTGGTTGGGCAAATAAAGTATGCACTTATTTTATTTTAGAGCGTCTGGTACGTTCTTGTAAAATAAGTTTAAGTTCTCTTCCTGTTTGCCCTTTTACGCTGGTGTTTTCAGCAGCTCTTCTAAACAAATAAGGCAATACGGATTTTACAGGTCCATATGGTAAATACTTGGCTACATTATATCCCGCATCAGCTAAATTATAGCTTAAGTTATCACTCATACCATATAACTGACTAAAGTAAATGCGTCTGTCATTGTTAGGTATGTTTTTAGCCAACATTAATTCTGCTAATAATCTACTGCTTGTTTCATTATGCGTTCCTGCACAAATGCTAATGGTATCGATATTTTCAATGCAGTATCTTAACGCATTGTCATAGTCTTTATCACTCGTTTCTTTGGTAGGTTGAATAGGGTCAGTATAGTTTAGTTCTTGTGCACGTTTGCGCTCCTTCTCCATATAAGCACCCCTTACCAGTTTTAATCCTAAATAATAATTATTTGCTTTGGCCTCTTGGTGGCTTTCTTTTAAAAACACCAATCTATCGTGTCGGTATAGTTGAATGGTATTAAAAACAATGGCTTCTTGTTTATTAAACTTTTCCATCATTTCATGGGCTAAATTATCAATAGCCGTTTGAATCCAGGTTTCTTCTGCATCAATAAAAATACGTACATTTTTATCGAAAGCTATTTTACATATTTTATTTATTCGGGCTTTTACACGGCCATATTCGGTTTCTTCTTCAGTTGTTAATGTTTGGTTTGCTGTTACTTTTTCTAACAAGGCAAAACGTGCCAAACCAGTAACTTTAAACACACAAAATGGTATTTTGGGGTTTTGTGCAGCCTTTTCTATTGTTAAAATGGTTTCATCACAAGTGTGTTCAAAATCGTTTTCTTCTTCTTTTCCTTCTACCGAATAATCCAGTATGGTACCAATATTAAATTTGTATAAAGTGTCAATGGCTTTTTCGCAGTCGTTAATGCTTTCGCCTCCTACAAATTGCTGGTAAACTGTTTTTTTTATTAAACCTTTTATAGGTAAATGCAAATTAAATGCTAATTCTACCATAGGTGGACCCATTTTTACCAACCAATTTATGCCAATAGCTTTAAACAGATAATAAGAAGTGCGTAATTCGCTATTGTTCTTTGAACGAAAAGCTATTTCCGTATTCGAAAAATCCAGATTTAATATTTTATTAGTCATAAATTGTTTTAAAGATAAAGTGTAATTTAGCCCCGCAATTATAACATATTACAAACATTGTTTTTGCTACATTGATGAAAGTTATTTTCGATAAAAATTATAAAGTATTTTTTGGATCAGATGTTTTGAGTCATTTGGCTCAATCTATTATACAAAAATCTTATAGTCAGGTTTTTGTGTTGGTTGATGAAAATACGGAAAAATTCTGTTTGCCAGTTTTAAAACCCTATTTAGAAAAGTTTACACTCATTAGAATGAAGAGTGGCGAGCATAATAAAAATTTAGAACAGGCCACTATTATTTGGAATACTTTACAAAAAAATTTAGCCAACAGAAACAGTGTATTGCTTAATTTTGGTGGAGGTACTTTAAGCGACTTGGGTGGTTTTTGTGCCTCAACCTATAAAAGAGGTATTGACTTTATAAATATACCAACCACTTTACTCGCTATGGTCGATGCATCAATAGGAGGAAAGCAAGGAATTGATTTAAATAATTATAAAAATTTAATAGGGGTGTTTAACCATCCTACACAGGTTTTCATCTATCCTCAGTTTATCGAAACTTTATCAGCAGCTGATAAGAGAAATGGTTTGGCTGAATTATTAAAACATGCTTTAATTGATGACAAAGAATTATTTGAGAAATTAATTAAAACAAGACAGATTGATTACCATCAGATAGAAAAATTCATAGAGAAGTCGACCAAAATTAAAATTAAAATAGTGAACAAAGACCCTTATGAAAAAGGGTTACGCAAAATGCTCAATTTTGGACACACCATTGGCCATGCTATTGAAACGTATAGTTTAATAAATGATGCTAAACCTTTAAAACATGGAGAAGCTATAGCTATAGGTATTATTTGTGAATCGTATCTATCGAATAAAATGCTGAAATTGTCTAACAGCGATTTGAACAGTATTGTTAAGTTTATACAATACAATTTTGAAAAATACAGCAATCAATGGCGTTATGATGATTTAATAACCAATATGCATCACGATAAAAAGAACAATACCAATCAGATTAATTTTACTTTGTTAAAAAAGTTGGGTAAAGCTGAAATTGATTGCCATTGTAGCACGGAGCTTATTATTGAATCGTTACAATTTTACGAATCGCTTTCCTTTTATAATTCATAATGTATAGTTTAGTTTATCAAAAAAAAGCACTAAACTATTGTTCCATTAACCTACCTACCTCCAAGAGCATTAGTAACAGGGCATTAATATTAAATGCTTTTTTAAAGCAACAAGTCCAATTACATAACTTATCAACGGCTGACGATACGCAACTGATGGTTAAAGCACTTAGCCAATCGCAACCTGTTATAAACCTTGAAAATGCGGGTACCTGCATGCGCTTTTTAACAGCCTATTTTGCTTGTATGGAAAATCAGGTTACTGAATTGCTTTGTAACGAAAGGATGAAACAAAGACCGATTAAAGAATTGGTTGAGGTATTGAATTATTTGGGTGCGGATATTGAATATTTAACACAAAGTAATTACCCTCCTTTAAAAATAAAAGGTGCTACACTATCAGGAAAGCCAGTTGAGATAGATGCTTCACAAAGCAGCCAATATATTACAGCTTTGATGTTAATTGGTCCGTTTATACAAAATGGATTGAGTATACAGCTAAAAGGGCAGGTAGCGTCCTTTGATTATATTAAAATGACAGCTTCATTAATGGATGTTTTTGGGTTTGATGTTTTGGTAAATGAAACAAATATTGAAATTAAGCCATTAACTAAACCTATATTATTAATGGAGTATACTATTGAAAAGGATTGGAGCAGTGCTGCTTTCTGGTATTTAATGGTAGCCCTGGAAGCGGACTTAAAAGTGTGTTTAAATGGATTGTCAAAAAGTAGTATACAAGGTGATAAAGTAACAGCCGAAATATTTGAAAAACTAGGAGTGAGGTCAGAAGAAATAGCTGAGGGTTTACTTATTTATAAATATAACAGCTCTGGTTCAGACATGCATTTTGACTTATCTGCATGTATTGATTTGGCTCCTGCTTTATGTGTGGCCTGTGCAGCACTCAATATAAAAGCAACCATATTTGGATTACAAAATTTGGTTATAAAGGAAAGTAACAGATTGGTCGTTATTGTTAATGAATTAAGTAAACTGGGCTACCACATTACACATACTTCTAACAGTATATTTATTGATCAAATGGTACAAATTAATTATCAGAAAGCCGTTGTAATTGATACGTATGATGATCATAGAATAGCCATGGCATTTGCTCCTTTGGCTGTGCTGTTTTCGCAATTACAAATAAAGGATATTAAGGTAGTGTCTAAATCCTATCCTGCTTATTTTGATGATTTAAGCAGGGTAGGGATTACTGTAAAATAGTTATTAGTTAATCTACGATACCATAAGTAATAGAAACACTTGTTAATGGAGTATTTACAAATAACTCATCAGCCGTTTCCCTATCAATTCGCAGTATTACATCTTTTTCTTCTTTTTCAGATAATGTGCCGGTAACGCGCACATATATTTTTTTAAAGTTATCTAAATTAGTAACTAAAAGTAATGTTCCTGCCGGGGCTGTTTTATGTAGTATACCTGTAAAAATTGGATTGTCAGTTAAAATACATAAACCTCTTTCTTGTACGGCCAATATTTTATTTGATTTATCATTTTGTTTAATTTGGGTTTTTTGATCAGGCGTAATTGAGTTAAGCGCTAAATATGGTTTAGCAGCTCTTTTAGCATTTACAATTAAATCTTGCCCAACTCTTACTCTTTCTTGGTATAAGTTATTCCAGTTGGCGATATCGCTGGGTGCTATTTTATATTTTCTAGCTATACTTTCTAGGGTTTCTCCTTTTACAACCACATGCGTATAGTTTTCTTTTGTTTCTCCATCGGAAGCATTGGCATGTACATCTTTTATATTAATGTCTTTAATATTATCGGCAATTGTTTTCCTGGCACTGTCTTCTAACCTGTCGTTAGCAGGTACTATTACATCTCCCCATTTAAAACTTGGATCGTATGGTTTTTGCTCGGTGCTTGCAATAATTTGTTCTGCTTTTCCTGTTTTTGGATTTTTTGTTTTTTTAACTTTAGCTTGTTTAGGCTGTTTTTCTTGCTTGTCTTCTTTCTCCTCTTGAATAGGTTTAGGTTGTTTTATTTTACTGGTTTTGGCTACGGCAGTATTTTTTGTTTTTTGCCCGTAAGTTAAACCGGTTAGTTTCTTTAAAACCTCTTTGCTTGTAGGTATTAATAATATTTGCCCAGTTGTAACTTTTGTTGAAGTTAAACCATTAACAGCCAAAATACGGGCATTTGTTGAGTAATTTGTTTTCGAAATTCTGGTCAAATCTTCTCCGCTTATTACCCGGTGTTTAATATATAATTTACCTGCTTTTTTTACTACAATATAATCACCTAATCTTGATTCACCAGGTTCTAATCCTTCATCTACTACTTGTTCTTCCTCGTCAATAACAACTGGTTCTGCAGCTATTTGCTCTTTCATCACCACAGGTTCTTCCACTTTGGTTGTTGTAATCAATGTTGAATCAATAGCCGTTTTATCCGTGGTATCTACTGCATTTGTGGTTTCTTCAAAAGCTACTACTTGTTCTCTTCTTACCGGTATTTTTATGATTTTACCAACCTCAAGCTGTGGGTTTGCATTTGGGTTGAATTCCAATATTTCCGCAGGTGTACAGTAATAATGTTTGGCTACATCTTTTAAATTATCGTTTTTACCAATTCTGTATACTATTAAACTATTTGCGCCTCTGAATTCAGTTCTTAATTCTTCTCCGTATACTTTTGCCCTTTCGATTTTAACAGTTTTTTTTGTTTCTTCTCCGGCTTTTGTAACGGTAGTATCTCCGGTGTATGGTAATACAAAAGAATCGGTATCAGTATTATTTATATTAATATCAGTTGCTTGTTTCTGTGCTTTTTTTTCTGATGGAGGTATGATAATGGTTTTTGCTCCTTTTAAATTTTCTTTCAACTCAGGGTTAGCAACGTAAAGCGCACTGATGGAAACAGCATATTCATCTGCAATTGATTGCCAGGTATCTGTTGTTTTAACAGTGTATACGGTATATGTTTTACCGTCAATAACGCGTGTTTGATTTTGTGCTGTTATACTTGTAATACCAATTACAACAACAATAAAAAATAACAAAAAGTGTTTCATTTTCATTTGTATTTAATTGACCAAAAATAAGTAAGATTATGGATTTTTTTCAATAATCTTAAGCTTCTTATAGTCAAAACCTGTGGATTGTCTAGTTTTTAAGTTACTGACTCAAGATGTTATGGTACAATTGAAGGTACTGATTTGCCATAGCCTTATCGGTATAAAAAGTGTTTAATTTTACCAATGCTTTTTTTGTTTTGTTATAGTTTATATCAAGTGTTCCTAAGATGGAAGCCTGTAAACTGGCAGTATTTTCGAGTTCAAAAAAAGTAACCTCATCGTCTGAAAGCAATTCTTTAAAGCTTTCAATATTGGAGCAAACAATCGGTTTTTCGCATGCTGCTGCTTCCATTAATGAAAGTCCGAACCCTTCTGAACGCGATGGCATAATGAAACTATCGAACTGGTGAATATAGGAAGCGCCATTGGGCTTATAGCCTAGAAAAAGTACGCGGTCTTCAACCCCGAGTGTTTTGGCTAAAGTTTGTAAATTGACTTTTTCTTTACCCTCTCCAACTATCACATAAGCACATGCAGGTAAATGTGGTAGTGCTTTTATTACTTGGTCTAAGCCTTTCCGTTCAGTTAATTGTGCTACAGAACCTAGAATTTTGTAATTGGCCTTTAAATGGTTTATTTTATTTAAATCAATAGCATCAATAGTTGAATCAATTTTACTATTAACACCATTATAAATAAAAGTAGTTTTTCCTTTTAATTGGGTTTTATAGAAAGAAGCCATGTGGCTGTTAATGCAAACTACTTTATCGAATGCTTTAATCAACCTTATCCAAATAGGAGAGAACAGGGTCGCAATAAATTTATTATAACTGTAATAAAGATTCTGAAAAATATATTGGTGTAATGTAGTGATTAATTTTGGCTGTAGCTTTCTTTTATGCCACCACACAAAACAATCCGGCCTAAGCATATGACTGTGAATAATATCAAAATCATTTAAACCAAGTGGGCTAAAAAAATTGATACGTGTACAAGGACAATTGAATTGGAGCTCCCGTATATCATCAAAATAAAAAACCTCAAAATCTATTTCATGGTGTAATTGACTAACAATATTTTGAGCTACAATGATTGGTCCTGTATTGGCCAACGATGGAAGTATAATAGCAACCTTTATCATTTATTAAACCTTGTATAAGAGTTTACTTTTTAGCCAAAATACTCTATTTGTTGCATAATCTCCTACAAACTTTGAAAACAAAATATTGACATTAGCCACAACCATTACCATACAATTCAGCTTAACCAATAAGTTACCTTTTATAAACGAGGTAAGTATTATTTTAAATATGCGTAAGCTTATCCAGTTATTTATTTCTGTTTTTTCTGCTTGTGTAATTGTTTTAGCTTCTTGTTGAAAGTATTTTTGTGCTGTGTTTTTTAGTGCGTCAATAGCCTTGTTTATTTGCTTTACCGTATAAGTTTTCGTTATTTTTAAATAAATAATCTCATGCAATAAAGACTCTATTTCAATTTGTAAAATAGTATGAAGATTTTTTTTCGATAACTGTAATGTATTTTCGCTTTGTGTATTCCTGTTATGGTTTGATACACTGTTAATATTTCTCCGGTACTGATAAAATAAGGCTTTTGATGCATCAACCGCTATGTTTAAATTATCAATTAACAGGCGGGAGAATAAGTCGTAATCTTCTATATGTTTAGCCTCATTAGTAAAGTTATATTTATACTGTTTAAGTACATCGGTTTTAACAATAAGCCCTGCATGTAATAAAGGACACTCAAACAATGCTACAAATTTAATCGCTTTAGGTAAAGTGCAATAAAAGTGGTCAACCTTACTGTGGTAATAATCTTGATGGGTAATATAAATAGCTTTTGAGGTCAATAAATCAATATTGGCATTTTGATTTAGCCTGCTAATTTGTAATTCAATTCTGTTGGTATCAATTAAATCATCTGCATCAAAACGAGCTATGTATTCGCCAGTAGCTAGATTAATACCTTTATTTAACGTTCTTATCAAACCTAAGTTTGTTTCATTCTGAATTACTTTTACCCTTTTGTCCTTTTCTGCAAATTGTTTTAGAATAGCTAAAGTTTTATCGCTTGAACCATCGTCAATAGTAAGTACTTCTAAGTTTTTATAGGTTTGATTGATGACACAGTTTAGCGCTTTTGTTAAATACTCCTCTGCATTGTAACAAGGTATTAGGAATGTTATTTTGGGGTTTAATATCATTTATAAAAGTGTGTCAGTATGAGTTTGAAGTACTACTTCGTTTTGTTGTTCCAAAATATAAATAATGCAAAGTTGAACTAAAAAAAAAGGAAATGCTAGACTAGCAGCTGAAAACCCCATTGTTATTAATGGTAAAACGACATAGAAAGACCTCCATGATGTATTCTTTCCAAGAAAATACATATTTATACTGAATAGAAGTAACCCAATTAAACCTGTTTCTATTAATAGGGTTATTATTAAGTTATGAGCACCCATTCCGATGAAACTAGCGGTGTTACCCATCCCAATTCCAAGTAAAATAGTGTTTAATGATGCACTTTTTAATAATGTTATGGCTAAATCTATTAATATAAATTTAGAATTAAAGCTAGCATCTCTACTTAAAATTGATAGTAAAATTAAAGAAATAAAAATTAAAATTATTGCCAAAGATATTATCCCAAATATTTGTTTTTTGTTGATGGTTATTGGGAATGATATTCTGTTAAATATAACTGAATAGAGTAATAAGGTAATTATTGCGGAGCGTGATGTAGAAAGTATGGTAAGAATAAAAAGCAGTGATTTAATTATCTTCGCATTTGGGATAATTATGTTTTTTTTGCTTAAATAAACCATAAAAAAGTAAGTTAGACATATTTGAACTCCAACAAAGTTAGCATCTAAGTACATTATAGAGTTAAATTTAAACATATAAGCCAATCCTTGCTCTCTTGTATGTCCTGAATACATATTTGTTGAGTACAAAGTTGGGTGACTTAATCTCCAAAAAGCATCTGCAATAAATAGAAGAGTATGGAAAATAAGCATGTAATAGATTAAATTTTTGAAACTATTTTTAGAAAGGGAGTTTAAATTTTGATAACAAAAGAAAAAGAAAAAATACGGTAAAATTAACCCTAAAGTGTTTGGGAATTTGGTATTAGGAATAAGTGATTGTGCGGCAAAACTGAATATGAAAACAAACAAATTAAAATAAGCTAATTTATTGTGTTTTATTTCGGGTTTCAATATTTGCTTAAATGCAAAAACTATAATAGCTAATAACAGGAAAAAATAAATAGGGCTATAAGGTGTTATACCGGCTAAAAACAAACCAGAACCTATTAGTAACAATAAGGAAATAAAATAATCTGCACTAGTTGCCATATTTGGAAAACAATTTTATAAATAGCCAACTACTTGATTTAACAGTTCTTTTAATATTGGTATTTGAAATGTTGAATTTAAAGTAATGTAAAAAGTAATCAGTAAAACTAATTTTAGCATTAAGTAGTAAGTATAATTCTTTATAATGAAATTCAGAAATAATTTGATTGATTTTCTTTTTCTTGTCTTTACTGTTGTTAGGTATAAAATGTAATTTTATGTCCATAACACTTTTTTCAAAAGCAATGAGTTTATTTATGTCTTTACTTTTTGAACCTGACTCATCTAATATTCTATAAACACAAGTTATCTCTTCCATATACTTTACTTTCGCTTGTTTTGCGAAAAAAATCCATAATGGTAAGTCCCCAAGTTTCCAGTCTTTATTAAAAGGATCTATTTCGTTTTGATAGCTTATAAATAAATCTTTTCTAAAGCAGGTTGTTAACGTACCTATTATATTTCCCTTTGTTAGTAGGTGATTATAAATATTGTCTGTTTTAGGAATATTAACTTTTACTGGTTCATATTGTTGTGTATGCTGATGCAATTTTTTATAGTTAGTATGCACTAATCCATAATCAGCATGCGTTTCTAAAAAGGCAACTTGTTTTTGTAATTTCTTTTTATCAATCCAATAATCATCACCCTCAAAATAGGCTATGTATTTTGAGGAAGGGTAACTTAATAGGTCAATCCAGTTTGTATTGGCACCTACATTCTTTTCCTGTAAAATAAGTTTTATTTTATCAGGGTACTTTTCTTTATAACCTAAAAGTATTTCTCTTGTATTATCAGTCGAAAAATCATCTGCAATAACAAGTTCCCATGTATATTCAGTTTCCTGCATTAATACACCCTCAATGGCTTGAGCAATGTATTTTCCATGATTATATGTAATAAGACAAACTGATACTAATGGGGTAGTCATTGTATTTTATTTTCCCTTTTCACACATTAAAAAAATACTTGAGCATAAATCAGGGTATTGTTGACCTAACTGGTAGCAACCATCCAAATATTCTTTTGAAATAATATCAGTATTTAATAATCTATCCCACTGGAAATTGGCTAAAGCTTTAAAGAATATTCCTGAGCGATGAACTACTTTTAACCCTGCGGCTTTTGCATCTCTTTCCAGTGTATCTAACGAATAGGTAATTCTATGTCCATGTTCAGCCTCGGCCGGAGTTACAGCGCTGTTATGCGTAATTAACCCCATTTTTACAGCTATTTGTCTTGAAGGAGCATTGGCATTAGGACATACTAAGAAAAAACGCCCGTTATCAGATAGCCATTCATCGTTAATACGTTTCATTACTTTAATAGGATCATCAATATGCTCCAATACATGGGTTAAAACTATATTGTCGTATTTGGTAGGCAGCGTGGCTGTTTCAAACATGGAATTGATAAACTTTACTTTGTCACCAAATTCTTTTTTTGCTATTTCAATAGCTTCGTCCGATGCTTCCACACATGTAATATCGTCAAAGTGGGGTAAAAATCTTCTGGTAAAATTTCCTTGAAAACTACCTAATTCTAAAAAGTTACCTTCCTTAAAAAAGGGCTCAAATGATTTTAACATATAAGGGTGCATTACATCCAAGTCAAAACCATAGGTGTATTTGCGGCCTTCATTATCTTTAAATTCTTCGTTATAGTTTCTGGTTGTGTTCATTTTTAATTAATTATTTTGTTCAAGTTCTGCTAAACCAAATCCGGTTCTTCCAAATTCATTTCCGTTGTAAAGTAAATAAACTTTACCATTACATTCAAAAATATGCGGATAACACATCATTTCCGAATCCCAATCGTTTTCGCTTAAATCAATCCCTGCATTTTCATCATCGCGGGTCCAGTTTATCAGGTCGTCAGAATAAGCATACCCCAATTTATAACCACGGCCTTTTACGTTTCTAAAGCCTGTGGCAAACCTGTAGCAAAAGTACATATGGTAACGATTACCTATTTTAACAACAGTTGGCAATGCCTGGCATTCATCTTCTCCAATTTTATTAGGTATAATCAGATTACTGTTTTTATTCCAGTTTATGCCATCTTTTGAAGTAGCCTGTGCAATTTTATATACGCGCGATTCTGTTCCGTCTGTTTCGGCATTGTTTATCCATTTTACTCCATAAATATACCACATGTAAAATAGCCCTTCATAAAACTGAACAAAAGCATCACATACTAAAAATGGCTCTTTCAGCGAAGAGGATACAATAGGGCCTTTACCATATTTTTCAAAAGTTAAACCTTCATTGTTGCTATATGCTAAACCAATGGAGGTTTCAAGTGAGACAGATTTACGTCTGCTTAATCCACTTGTAAAGCCGTAAATTTTACCCTCATGACGTAACACATTCATGGGGAAAATTCCATGCTCATCAAAAGTCCCAAGGCCTCCTAACGGAATAACCGTATCTTTTGAAATATTGATGATGTTTTTGAAATCTTTATCAAAATCAACAAATGCAATATGTCCTAAGTATTTACCTGTTGGTTCTACCTCGCGGGTAGTAAAATATATTCTTACAAAATTATCTGATACCAGTACTTGCGGTGATTGGGCAAATTGAACGCAATTATTGGGTAATTGATGTTCTGTCGGATCAAATATTTTTCCTAATTTTTTCCATTTCATAGTCTATAAATTCCCCTTTAATTTTGCCAATCCAAAGCCATAACGGCCAACTTCATTACCTATGTATAACATGTAAATATTATTATCCAATTCAAAAACATGTGGGTAGGCATTCATTTCTGAATCCCAACCTTCTTCTGAAAGTTCAATCCCCACTTTGCTATCATCCCTAGTCCAGTTTAATAAATCTGTTGAATATGCATATCCTATTTTTCTAGTTCTAGTTTGCCTGAAAGATGAAGGAACCCAACCGCAAAAAAACATATGGTATTTTCCATTGGCATAGAAAACATCAGGGCTTGCCTGTGCCTCGGTTTTATCCCAGCCATCAGGAATTATGTCTTTATTTATTTTATTCCAATTAATGCCATCGTCAGAAATAGCTAATCTTATTTTATGGCTGATTTCTGGTTTGTTATTTTCTAAGTACCAATTGGCACCGGCTATATAAAAAAGATAATATTTATCGTTGAATTTTCTGATTTTAGGTCCACTTAAAGTAAATGGTTCTTCCGGTGTATATGGTAAAACAGGTCCTTCGCCCATTCGTTCAAAATGTTCGCCATTATTTTTACTAACAGCTAATCCTATTCCCACATTAAATGGTACTGATTCACACCTTGTCCAACCTGCGTAATAACCCCACAATTCATCGTTGTTTTTTATAATGGATAGGGGATAGGTTCCAAACTCATCAAATGTTCCTTTGTTGCCTAAGTTAAGTACCGGTTTTGCTGCAAACCGCTCTATTTTAAATAAGTCTTTTCTATTTAAATCAACATAGGTTGTGTAAGTAACATATTGGCCATTTTCATCGCGTTTTGGTCTGCATCCAAAAAACACTCTCACAAAATCATCAAATACCAAAGTACATGGTGCCTGAGCAAACTCATTCATCCATTCTTTCCTGTTTTCATAATCCAGTGGATTATATATTCTTCCTAATTTTTCCCAACTAAACATTAATTATTTATTATTTTTTATGATGGTAGTTTACAAAGATTTCTAGCTCCGGTTTTTAAGGAGCCGTAGTAGTAATCATTAAAGCCTGCTTTATCCATTAATTCAAATACTTTTTCCATATTGTATTCAACTCTATGTAGGTTAATTGAATTGTTTTCAATAGTAGCAAAAGCTGCCCTTGGGTCTCCGTCTCGCGGTTGTCCAACAGAGCCAGGATTACAGTAGATTTTATTCTTGAAATTTTGCAAGGTTTGTAAATGGGTGTGTCCTGAAAAAAATATTTCACCTTCTACTTTCGAAAAATACTCCTCGTTTGGTTCTAGTAAGTACTCATCAATAGGGTCAGCCCAACCACCATGTACCATTTTTATATGGTCTATTTCAAATTGTAACTGAAATGTTTTTACCCAACTTAAATTTTCTGCTGTTATAACTTTACGTTGATATGCTAAGCAGTCATTAACACTTTTTGATCGCGGACAGTATCCTCCACCGGCCATATACCAATCGTGGTTACCCATTAATGAAGGTATATTTCTTTTCCTTAACTCATCGCAGCATTCATTTACCTGCGAGTAATAACCAACTACATCACCTAAGCAATATATTTTAGAAATATTCATTTCATCTATCTTATGCAACACGCTTTTCAGTGCTTCATAATTTCCATGTATATCAGATATGATTGCTATTTTCATAAAATATAAAATCCTCAGTATATCTTACTGCTTTTCCTTTTCTTATTAAAGGTTGTAAAGGTAATTTATTTTCTAAATAATATTCAACCGACATTAACGATTCATTGTAGCCAAATGCTGTTCTGATAGATGTGGCGGAGGATATGCGGGGGTTTATTTCTAACAATTTAAGTTCACCGTGGTGGTTTCTAAACTGAAAATTGGTAGGGCCTACAGGTTTAAAAATGGCACAAAGTTCCAGTATTGCTTTTTTAATAGACTCCATTTCAACTACTTCAGCCTTTTCTGTAAAACCATCATTTGATAGTTTCCTCCTGATAGCCATGTAGGCACAAATGCCTCCTTTACCATCGCAGAATGCAGAAGCAGAATATTCTTCATTGTCAGTTCCAATAAAAGGTTGTACCATTAAATCGGTACCAATTTTGGATTGATGAATAAGAAAGGTTTCTTTATTATTCACTTTTACTATTCCTTTTGAGCCAAATCCTATCCTAGGTTTTAATAGTAAATTAGCACCAAATTCTTCAACTATTAACTCGTAATCATTTTCTAAACTTGTAGGAATAGCTGTGCTTACATTGTGTTTTTGTAATTGCTCATAAAAAAGCCATTTGTCTTTGGTAAATTTTATAAGGTCAGTATTATTTAATAATATTTTTGCCCCGCTTGATTCTATCTCACTAATATGTTCAACCCATTTGTATAAATCGGCTTCAATGCCTGGTATAATGAATGCAATATTGTGCTTTTTAATAGTATCTGTTAGCCATGTTATATAATTGTTATCGTTTGTTAAAATGGCTTTTTCAAAAATATCACAAAATCCTTGAGCTACTGAATCTTCATATATAGTAGTTCCAATTAGCTTTAAATTTTTATTAGCACTTTTAAGCGATTTAAGGATACCATAGCCTACTATTCCGCTAGCGCCTGAAACAAGTATATTACTCATTGGTATTCCTCCTGTATGCTGCAATTTTATTCATTCCTTGTTCAATTGTAATTTGAGGAAAAAAGTTTATTAAGTTGTATAAAGTATTATCATTCCCAAAAACATTATTGGCAATGTTTTCCTTGTTTGTAATGAAGTTTATTTGTCCATTGCTATTGAATGCCTGCATAGCCGCTCGGGCTATTTGCGAAATGGTTACATCTTCCGTATTGGTTAATGAAAAACTACCCGTAATTGTATGTTGCATTACTTTTTTTATAATTATAGCCAAATCGTCAATATGTAAATAGTTTCTTTTGGCATCGTGGTTACCAAATATGTCTATATTTTCTTTTAATTGAGCTTTATCAGCAAATGCATAAATTAATGGTTGGTGTTTCCTGAAACTATCATCGTTGCCATAAAGCATGGTAGGCTTTAAAATAGTAATCGGTAGTTGTCTTTTTTTGCAATAAAACAAAGCAATTTCTTCCGCATGCTTTTTCGATATTGAATAAATGGAATAATTAGCAGAATTATCTTTCAATTCAGTATAAATGCTGGATATATAGATGAAATGTTTAACGTTTGCTTTTACAGCAGCCTCACATAATTTTAGGGTACCAATTACGTTTACATATTCAGTATTTAAAATATCCTCAAATGAGTTTCCTCCAAAACTAGCTGCTATATGTAATACTACATCTATATTATCAGGGAAATTAATTACCTGATTTGTATTATTTAAATCAATAATAATATCGCAATCTTTTCTTCCGGCCGTTATCACTTCTGAAAACTCAGAGAGTATAGGCTTAAGTGTTTGTGCGATAGAAGAAGTACCTCCAATAATTAAAATATTCATCTAAATTGTGGTAAATGAGTTATTTAAATAATTAGTAATTGCTGATTTTGAATTAAACATCATTACATCAATAATAGATAAAAATGGAATAAACTCATTATTGAATTGTTTGTATTGAATGTTGTCGGCCTTTATAAATTGTAAATGTATTGACTCTTTTAAAAAATGTTCTTTGCTATACAAGTCAGTTCCACCAATAGGATTTATATAGGTAGTAGCATGTAGTTCTTTACAAATAGCTATTACTTTTTCTTCGGCCTTTAAATGATGGTTTATTGGTAAAGTGGAAGAAACTACAATTTCGGTTTTAATAGATAAGTAATCTAAAGTTTTATTTAACGCATTAAAAATAAAGCCGAATAAATTAGTTGATGAATAATTAAAACAATCTTCTATTAGCTTGATAACATCATTAAAGTGTGGTGCTTTTCTGTAGTTTTCCTTTATTTTATTTAATAGCTTACCTTTTTCTTTATGCCAGTCGGCCGATAGGTGTCTATCCATAACATCTAAAAAGTCGGAGTCTTTTAATAGGGGTAATGTAAAATATTCATCTTTACCATTACTAAGTATTCTATTTCTATTAATCCAACCTTTTTTTGTGTATTGAATATTGTCGTAAATTACAAAACAATCAACCGCATTTATTAATTGAAAATACCCAATATATGGAAATATATAGGGCTGCATAATCCCAATTTTCATGTTTTAATTGTTTAAAGCACGTAATAGAATTCTACATACATAATCTATCTCTTCATTTGATAATTTATGATACATAGGAAGACATAAAATTTGCTTTGAAATACTTTCGCTTACGGGTAAGGTATTTTCACTTTTATAAATTTCAACTGTATTTAATGATGGATAAAAATACCTTCTGGGATTTATTCTATTGGCTTCTAACTCATGTTTAACTTTTAGTAAAACACTTTCACTCTCAAAAACAACCGGGTAATAAGCGTAGTTAAAATCAGCTTTACTATTCAATTCTATTTTTTTGAGTTTTGGATTCGTTAACCATTTGTCGTAATGCAAACTTTGGTTTTTTCGTGAAGCCAGTATTGCTTCTATATCTTGTAAGTTCGCCAACCCCATGGCTGCATGGAACTCTGAATTTTTACCATTTATACCAACTGCATCAAAATGCTCGGGTCCGTTGTGTCCAAAATTCCTAAGCAGGGCCATTTCTTTTAACAGCTCAGGGTCGCTTGTAAATACTGCACCACCCTCTACTGTATGGAATAATTTTGTAGCATGAAAACTGGTAGTAACGATATCGCCAAACTCAAATACTGATTTGCCTTTGTATTTTGTACCAAAGCAATGGGCAGCATCGTATATAACTTTTAAATTATGTTTTTTAGCTATTTTATCAATTGCATCAATATCGCAAGGATTACCAAAAACGTGGGTAGCTAAAATAGCACTTGTATTTGGCGTAATGGCATCTTCAATTAATTGTGGGTTTATGTTTAAAGAGTCTTTATCAATATCGACAAATACTGGTTTACATCCTTCCCAAACCAAACTACTTACTGTGGCCACATAACTAAATGGAGTTGTAATAATTTCTCCTTTTAATTGTAGTGCTTTTATTGCTATTTGTAATGCAATAGTACCATTGTTTATGTAAAGTAAATGAGGTACTTGAAGATATTCTTTTAATTTTAATTCTAACTCATTAACTAATGGTCCATTATTTGTAAGCCATTCACGTTGCCAAATACCTTTTAAGTATTCTGTATAAGTTTCTAAGCTAGGTAAATATGGAGTAGTTACATTTATTGCCATAAGGATATAAAATAGGGTGCAATATATCTTATTTCTATAGGAAATAAAGTTTTAATTTTTAATGTATTCGACTACTTTAGACTAATAACACTTTAATTATATGCGCGTTATGATTTTTTTAGCGTAAATCCTTTTGTCAAAATTTTAATGTCGTCAATAACAGCAGGATAAAATTTAAATAAAATAAACACAAAAGATATAATAGCTAAACAAAAACTGATTCCGATACCTAACAGTTCACCTATAAAAGGAATAAGTAGTATTTTAGAAAGGTAGAGTATAATTAAATAAACAATAGCAATACCTGCAATAGGTAATATATCAATAAGTTGATCTTTTATATTATAGCCAGAAACTTTACCTGAAACATACAGGTTAAAAAATACACCTATAAAAGATATTGTCATTATGCCGATAAGCATTCCTAAAATACCGAATGATAAACCAATTCCAATTCCAATTACGAGCAATACTTTTTTTATAATCTCTAAGTTTAAAAACTTATCAGCCCGACCTTTGGCCAATAAAATGTTTATATTTAAAGCACTGATAGGGTAAAGAATGCCTAATATAGAAAAGAGTTGTATGTAAGTTACCATCGGTAACCATTTTTCTCCCAAAAGTAAATGAATAATTTCATTGGCTAAAACGGCTATTGTGCCCATAGCAGGTATAATAAATAAATTAGCCATGTTAAGGGCTTTTTTATACGTGTTTTTGAGTCTTTCAAAGTCGTTTTGCGCTTCTGACATAACTGGAAATAAAACCTTTACAAAAGCACTGGTAAAGGTTCCAACCGAAACGTTAATTAATGTTTGTGCATAGCTGTACAACCCAAGTATGGAAGCTGAAAAATAGCGACCAATTATCATGGTATCAATACTGCTAAATGCAGTATTGATTATGCTTGAAGCAAAAACTTTTAACCCAAAACCTAGTAAATTTTTTAGTGAATCTTTACAAATAATAAAGGAAGGTCGCCATTTTTCGTAAAGCCATATCAATCCTACATTTATTACACTTGCTACTACTTGTTGGGCAACCAATGCCCATACACCAAAATTTAAAAAAGCGAGACTTAAAGATACCAAAGAAGCAACAACAACGGATATGGTTGAAAATAATTCCATCCGTTTAAAGTTAAGCTGTTTTGTTAGTATGGCGTTGTGAGTAAGAATTAATGAGTTAAATAAAAAAATAAGCGATAAAGCCCTTATAATAGGAAGCAAGGCTTCTTCGTGGTAAAATATAACAATAAGTGGTGCGGTAAAATACAGCAATAAACAAATAGCAATACCAAGTAGTATGCTCACCCAAAATACCGAAGATAGTTCTCTTTGATTTACTTCTTTTTTCTGAATTAAACTCGAAAATAAGCCTAATTCACCTAATGAAGTAAGTAAGGCAATAATAACAGAAACCATGCCTATTAAACCAAACTCTTTAGGCGTAAGTAACCTTGCCAAAGCAATGTTTACCCCAAATTTTATTATTAATTTGGTAAACTGTCCAATTATAGACCATGTTCCTGCTTTTACAATTTGTTTTGACAATTTGGTAATACTTCTAATTACTATTGATAATAGTTTTTAAATTTTTTGTTATCAGATAAATTGATAATAAAATGGATGTTATAACGGATCCAATGATAGCAGAAATCAATCGCGATAATTTCTTTTTTTCAAGAGGTAAAGTAGGTTTATCAACCGTTTGAAAAAATGGAGTTTGGTTATCTAAAGCAAATTTTGCAATCTCTAGGTTTTTAAGAACTTCTGCATACATCAAGCTTAGCATTTCTACATCTCGTTTTGTCCTTTCAACGTCTACGCGTCCTTGCATTCTAATTACTTTTAAATTTCTATCAAATATACCTGCGCCATAACTTTCTTTTTCGTATAACAATGTTCTTATGGAGTCAGCTCTAAATTTAATTAGCTGGTAATTTTTTAATTGGCGATGAATACTTTTTGTGGTATAATATTCGGATAAATTTTTAAATAGACTTTCAACGAATAATTTAGCAAATTTTTCATTTATTGATTTAAAATCAATGGCAATAATTCCAGCACTTTGGATAACAATACCTGTTTTCTTTTTGGTATCTATAGTTAATAATTTATCATCAACTATTCGCTTTATAATTAAATCGAGTACTTTATTTTCCTGATATGACAAACTATCAAGGAGGTTATGTTTAAAATAAGTAAATGAATTTAAACTGGTATCTGATTGAAAAATACTTGATAGCTTATAAATATCTATGAAATGATTAACTAATAATTCTGGTTTATCATTGATAACTACTTTTTCTAATAGCGTATTTCCAATAAGTTGACGAGAATTGGCTATATATAATAATTTGTCTTCATTTACATTAGTATTTCCTCCAATACCAGCAATACCAGCAATACCAGCTAATGAAGATAAATTAAATCCTGAAGAACCTTCATTTTCATTTAAAATAAACGAATATTTGGAAATATAAGTTGGCTTTGAAATATGAGCAATGTAAAATCCAATTAATCCCCCTAAGAGACTTATTAATATAATAATTAATAGTTTAGTTAAAAGGAACATAATAGAGTTTTTTATAAAACTTATTATGTCAATTAATTCCACTGAATTCTTCATTAATTTATATAAATTTAGTAAACCTTTTGTATAGCGACAATAGTAATATTTTATATTGAATTTCTGTTAAAATAGTGTTTTGTATCTATGTAAAACATAAATAAGAAGGTTATAGCGTAATACATTAAATTTGGTTGTAACAAATAATGAATTAAAAATATTAAAAAGAATATAAGCAAGTGATTTTTAAATGCTCTTTTGGCTAATAAAAACAATAAATAAAAAGGAATGATTGATAATATTCCATATTGAACTAAAATAAATAATAAGCCATTATGGGGTTCATGGGCATTTGTAAATGATATCCACCTAGAAGAAAAATTTAATGCACCCGGACCATAAATAAAATAGTTATCTACACATAAATTTAATCCATCCGTTAAAGAATGTTTTCTATCCAAGTTACTTTGTAATGACCGCTCATTTTCTTCACTTTTTAAAAGCCGGGCAATAGAAGAACTTGGATTTTCTCGGGCGTAATTAGTAAGTTGATCTGAGAATATAACAGCAGAAAATAGAGTAACTATTACCGTTACTCCAATAATAATTGTTTTAAAAAAAGTTATATTTTTTAACAGCAAATAAAAAACATAGCTAAACAACATAATTAAGCCTTGCCTTGACCCAGCCAAATCTGTAAGATATAAAGCCAATAAAAAAATAATTACTAATAGGACTTTTTGTAAACCTTTATTCTTTAAATTTAGCTCATACGATAAAATTAAGAAGTATATACAAATAGCTCCTGAATAAGAATTGGAATCAATTAAAGTACCAGCAATTCGTGTTAAAACCCTTTTTTCAATATTATCGGAAAGAATAATAGAAAACAAGAGAGGATTGGCATTTTCAAATAACCCTTGGATAGTTAAAATTATGATTGAAAGTAGACTTATGTGTATAAACCACTTATTTAATTCTGGTTTTTTATTATTAATGCTAAAGGTCCACGAGAAATAAAAAAAATACAATAACACTCTTATTAAATCGTTTGCAATGGGAACAGAACCATTAATAAACCAATCAATAAAACATAATGGTATTGAAGTCGTTACAAAAAAAATAGTGTTCCAGCTATTTATAAAGTTAACAATCTGGTCTTTGTTAAAATTTAAAAGAAAGAATAACAAGCTAAGCAATAAACAAATGATGATTATGATAGAAGAGCTTAATCCAAATATTCCGGAGAAATAATATAAATTATTAATTATAGTTATTCCTATTCCTATATTGATAAATTTCTCTAATTTTCTTAGCATTTTTATCTAGATTGTTTTTTAAGTTATCTAGAAAACAATTTTTGCTTTAAGGAATAAAACTGTAATAGATATTAAACAAATAAAACTGAACAGAAATGCACCGATAATACTAAATACGATTAGTGATTTCGATAATTCTTCAAGGGGAAAAGAGGGTTTATCTATTACTTGAAAAACAGGTTTTTCTTGGTCATAATTAAATTTAGCAATTTCTTTGTTCTTTAATAATTCGGCATACAGCACATTTAATAATTCAGTTTCTTTTTTTAGTCTTGCTTCGTTTACTTTACCACTAAACCTGATTATTTTATTAGAAATGTCCATCTCATTAGCAACAGCGACTTCACTTCTTTCCATAATTCTTTTTGTTGAGTCTAATCTTTGGGAAACCAAATCTAAATTAGCCTTTAAGCTTTTTGTTATAATCTGTGTATAGAAATCGCTTAAATTAAAATAAATGGCATCGATAAGTCTTTTTGATAAGAGCTCATCTTTTGATTTATAACTAATTAAAATAATACCACTAGAAGACTGGCCAACAAAAGAAGAAGTTTTCTTTTTTACAGCATCGCTTTGTAAGTCGTTTGATTTTAAAATTTTTGATATTAAAAAATCCATTATTTTATTCTCTACATGGCTTAAGTTATCAATGTTTTTAGAAGTGAAGTGATTGAAATTTTGTAATGAAGTATCTTTTCCGTCCCAATCTTTTTTATAGTCGTTTAGTGCTATTAATTTATCGGCAACCGTAATTTTTTCTTCCTCAATAATAGCAAGTAGTGATTGGCCTAATATTTTTTTTGTTGTAATTAAAAACAAAATTCTATCATCAGATACATTCACACTTGAGCCAGATGCACCTAATTGCCCGGCTAGCGCTGCTATTGGATTTTGACTTATACTTTTTGCATCGTTTATTATAAAGCTTAACTTAGCTTCATACTTTACAGGGCTTAATTTAACGTATGTAAAGCCAGCAGCTAAACCAATCAATACAGAAATAATTAAATATACTTTATGGTTTAGAATATACTTTAAATAATCATTTATATTGTTTATAACATTTTTAAAATTAACAAGTTCTTTATTTTCATCCATACTATTTTACAGTAATACTTCTAACTATCGTAAATACTAATACTAGGGTAGTTGTAATAGCCGAAGAAACAGTAACCATTTCCATGGTATTCAATTTTTTGTTTTCTTCTTTTTGTGGAATTACTATTTCTCCCCCTTGTTTTATTTTAGGATAGAAATTAATAAACATAAATCTTTTAGTGGCTTTAGCTGTACCATTTGCATAAACAACATAAGCTCTTTTTCTCAAGGCGCGACTTGTAAAACCACCGCTATTTGAAACGTAGTATTTTAATCCTTTTCCTTTCTCGAATTTTAATTTTATTGGGTATAATATTTCCCCACTAACCAATACAGTCTGTTTTTCAATCGGTATTTTAATTATATCGCCATCACGTAAAAATAAATCTGATTTAGAGCCTGGGTTTTTTAATATGTAGTTTAAATCAATACCTACCAAATCATAATTGGAGCTTTTTTCATCATCAATTGTTTCTGAAATTTCAGTAGTATCTTTTGTTTGCTTTTTTAGTGCTTTTAACTTACTTTCTTTAATAAATTCTTCTGTATTAGTTTGTATTTTTGGTCTTAATAATATCGCTCCATCAGGATAAGCAGTTGCAGTAACCCCTCCGCTTCTTTTTATTAAATCAGATATACGTTCGTTGTTTTTTTCAAGACTATACGTACCTGGGTATAATACTTCACCATCAATCGATACATTTTTTTGAGCAACATATCCCGGCAGCATAAATACGGTTACATTATCAAAAGGTAGGAGCTCAAATTTTAGACTAGGATTGTCCTTTAAATCTTTGTCTAAGTCGAATTGTTTAATAACAGAAATTTCACTATTAGCTTTTGTTCTGTCAACATCAAATTTTCTTCTGGCTACTTCAATTCTTTTTATAGATGCTGCTTCTTTAAACCCACCAGCAGCTATAATAAGGTCTTCAATTCTCATGTTTTCAGCATAAGGAAATACACCAGGTTTTATAACTAAACCATTGATAGTAACATTGTATGATTCTTTTAACTCTTGTTTAGAAGCAATTTGAATGTTGTCTTCTCGTTGTAAAACTATATCTTCTGCTTTACCTTGCATAGCATCCGCTAAATTGATTGAAAGCATGGTCAGTGTATTATCGCTTTGCAGTCTGTATATAATTGCTCTTGTTTGAAAAGCATCTTCTCGTAAGCCTTCTGCCTTTTTTATTAATTGTAAAATAGTTAAGCCTTTCTCTAAGGCGTAAGTACCGGGTCTAAATACAGCGCCATTAATTTGCACCCTGTTTTCAAATCTGTCTAAAAGCATATCCACGGAATATACATCACCACTTTTGGGATTGAATAGGCTAAATAATTCTTTTTGAATATCAGCTACACTTTTTTGTTTTGATGTATTACGTGTTACTTTAATTCGTTCAGTAAATGCATTATCCGTAAATCCTCCGGCAAAGCCAATAACATCATTCAAATTTTCATTTTTAGTTACTTCATATAAACCAGGTCTTTTTACTTCACCGGTTAATTCTATTCTGTTTTCATATGCATTTACTTTTATAACGTCTTGATCCTGCAAACGTATATTGCCTTTTGCCTCACCTTTAGTTAAAAAATCATATATATCAAGAATGGCTATTGTTTTATTGTTTCTGACCACTTTAATATTACGCATAGACCCATTTTTATTGGGCCCGCCAGAGGCATATAAAGCGTTAAACACAGTAGCTAGTGAGGGTAATGTGTAAGTGCCTGGGAGATTGACTTCTCCAATTATTAATACTTTAATGCTTCTAATGTTTCCCAAAGTAATACTTACACTGGTTTCACCGGTATTAATTCTATCGTATACTTTGGTTAAATTCTGAGTTATTTTTTTTCTGGCTTGCTCAATCGTTAATCCTGATACCTGCACAGGGCCTACATAAGGAATTCTTATATTACCGTCAGGAGAAATCTTTAAGTTAAAAGTTTCTTCTGAAAAACCATAAATATCAATGATTAATTCATCGTCAGGACCTAGCTGATAGTTAGTAGGCGTTGCAATTTTTAAATTGGGTTCGAAAGTAAGATTCTTATTGTTAAATAATTCGGCACCAAACACTTTTGGCCTGATCTCTGAAAATACTAAATCTTCATTATTGATTTCAGCATTATTGTTGTCGGTTTTACCTCTACTGCCTTGATTATTATTGTTATTGGTAGGAGTTGAATTACCTAAATTTTCTATCCTTGTTTTTAACTTGGCAAATTCGCTACTGGACATTTTACGTTTAGTAGCTTCCTGCTCCAATTGATTCATGGATAATCCTCTAGATTGTGCTTTATTCCAAAAGTCAGCAATTTGATCATCGCTTAATTCATTGACTTTTACTTTTGAAAGATTTTGAAAATTTAGCACCTGTCCAATAGCGCTAAATGATAAAAAGATAATTAAAAATGTACTTAAGCAAATTTTTATTTTACTCATAAGGTTTCGCTAATGGGCTTATTTATTGAATTTAGGTCGCAAAGTAACACTAATAACCTAATTTTAATAATTACGATGTTTTTTTACCTTATGGAGGATAGATTAATTGCTAAATAAGCTTTAATTGCGCTTGAAATAATATTGATAAATTGTTGGTGAAATAAGGTTTTAAATCAATTATTTCGCTTTTTGTTGTATTGAGTTTTTTGTATGAATAAAATTAAGTTAAATGTGTTAGGCTTAAGCAGTGGGCAAACCAGCGGCAGCTATACACTTATATTGGGGGAAGCTAATGGCAATAGACGCTTACCTATTGTTATTGGTAGTTTTGAGGCGCAAGCCATTGCTATTGAAATTGAAAAAATTGTTCCTTTCAGGCCAATGACGCATGATTTGTTTTTGAGTTTTTTTAAAGAGTTTGGAATAGAACTGGTAGAAGTACAGATATATAATTTGAATGAAGGCGTATTTCATGCAAAGCTAGTTTGCGACCAAATGGGTATTATAAAAGAAATTGAAGCAAGAACGAGCGATAGTATTGCTTTAGCTGTTAGGTTTAAATGTGCTATATACACTTTTGATGATATTATGGAGGAGGCTGGGATTATAATTGATGCCAGTGAGGAGGAAGAAGACGATACTTTTATTGAAGATGAAATAGAAAAAACAATTGATATTAAAGCAGCAAAGACCAATGATTTTTCTAAGTTAAATTTAGACGATTTAAATAAATTATTGCAGGAAGCACTGAACATTGAAGATTATGCAATAGCAGCAAAAATTAGAGATGAAATCGAATTGAGGAAGAAATAAAAATGATGGAAAAATACACAGGTATTTTAGGTATATTAGGTATATTAGGATTAGCCTTTTTGTTGTCAAACAATAAAAAGAGAATAAACTATAGATTGGTTTTTAGTGGACTGGCTTTACAGTTATTGCTAGCGTTATTAATTTTAAAAGTACCTGCCGTAACATCCTTTTTTCAATTGATTGGACGTGGAATGCAAAAAATAGAAGGTTTTGCGAGAGAAGGAGCCAAGTTTTGTTTTGGAGGCGTATTGCCTAATCCACCTGAAGCCGCTAAAGTTTTTGGTGCAAATAATTCCTTTATTTTTGCTTTAAACATTCCTGCCACTATCATCTTGGTTTGTGTTTTAGTTGCCATTTTATATCATTTTGGTATTATGCAACGTATTGTGGCTGTGATAGCAAAAGGAGTTTATTTTATTATGCGAGCCAGCGGGGCTGAAACCCTGTCAAATGTCGCAAGTGCTTTTGTTGGACAAGTAGAGGCGCAGGTTATGATACGTCCGTATTTACAAACAATGACCAAAAGTGAAATACTGGCCAGCATGAGTGGGAGTATGGCTTGTATTTCGGGAGGTATATTAATTGTTTATGTTAATATGGGTATTCCTGCCGAATATTTAATTGCAGCCAGTTTAATGGCAGCTCCGGCCAGTTTAGTTATAGCTAAAATAATTTATCCGGAAGTGGAAGAATCGCAAACAAAAAACGAAATAAAAGTAGAGGTTAAAAGCCATTACACCAATGTAATTGATGCTATTTCTCACGGAGCATCGGATGGTATGAAAATATCAATAAACATTGTAGCTATGCTGATAGGTTTTATAGCCTTAATTTCTTTAATAAATTATATAATAGGAAAAGCATTTCCCGGCTTAAGTCTGGATATTATTTTTGGCTACTTATTTTACCCATTTGCCTACGTAATGGGGGTTCCCAAGCAAGATATAATGCAAGTAGCTACATTTATGGGACAGAAACTGAGTATAAATGAATTTGTAGCTTATAATAGCTTAACAGCAGTAAAGCAAACTTTAACCCCAAAGGCAATAGCCATTGCTAGTTTTGCTTTATGTGGTTTTGCAAATTTCAGTTCAGTTGGAATGCAAATAGGTGGTATTGGAGCTTTGGCACCCGAAAGAAGAGGTGATTTAGCTAAGCTGGGACTTAAAGCACTTTTATGTGGCACTTTAGCCAGTTACTTAAGTGCTTGTTTAGCAGGAATAATTATGTAAAAAAAACCGCCCGCTTGAATAAACAAGCAAGGCGGAATTTCATTTAACCTCTAAACATTTTCAATTACGAAAACAAATTCAATTATATAGACACTAAGTTTGTTTTATTGGTTGCACTCCAATGTTCGTTTTATTTAAATGAAAGTTTTATTTACTTAAATAATGCAATCATTTATCCAAAATAGGTTTTTAGTTTTTCAATTAAAATGGTAGGAGCCAAGCAAGGCTTTTTTGTTTTCATATCAATGTTTACCAATACTACCTCAGCCTTTGCTATTAAAATAGTTGTATCACGATATATTTCGTAATGAAAGTGGTTACGTATTTTGGGTAACTCTTTCATCATAGTTACTATTGTTAGTTCATCATCGTAATAAGCAGGTTTAATGTACTGACATTGTAAACTAATAACAGGCATCATAATTCCATTTTCTTCAAAACTTTTGTAGGTAAGCCCCATTTGTCTTAAAGCGTCCGTTCTTCCAATTTCTAAATATTGAGCATAATTGCCATGGTATACTACACCCATTTGGTCCGTTTCTGCATACCTGACTCTTACTGTTGTTTTACTTTCAAACATAAACTTACTGGATAATTTTGAACTCCGTTCTCCTGTTTTTACTTCTATTGCTCTCCGTTAAATTATCTGCAATGGGTTGTGTTTCTGCATATCCTTTATACGAAATTTGAGTTGGGTTGATTTTCTTTTCTACCAAGTAGTCATAAACAGCTTTTGCCCTGTTATTTGATAAAACCAAGTTGCTTTGTTTATTGCCTTGGTTATCCGTATGTCCGCCTATTTCAACTTTTAATTTAGGGTTTGCTTGTAAGAATTGAACCAATTTATCAAGTTCTGTTACCGATTCAGGTTTTAAATCAAACTTAGCCGTTTCAAAGAATATATTTTTTAATACCACTTTAGCTCCAGCCGTAATTGGTATTAACGGAACATCTAAAAATAAAGGATTGGTAGCACCTTGGTCTTTTAAACTAAAGTTTTCCGAATAGAATAAATACCCTGGCAAACTCACATTTAATGCATAATTTTTATTGCCTTGTAAACACATCAAAAACTCGCCACTTAGTTTGTTTGAGTAGGTTTCAATGACTGTTTTATTGGTTGCCAAATCAATTAGCTCCAGTTTAGCTGAAAGCTTGTTCTTTTTAACGGCATCGTAAACGACTCCTTTAACATAACCGGTTTGTTCGGGCCTAGCTTCTTTGTACAACTCAAATTTATAAATATCCAAGCCTCCAAAACCTCCGGCTTTAGCTGATGAAATGAAAGCATTTACGCCATCAGATGTAATGCTAAAGCTTTGTTCGTCTTTATTTGTATTAATAGGGTAACCAATATTAGTTGGTTTTTGCCAGCGGCCATTTGCATCTTTTTTGCTTCTGAAAATATCCAAGCCACCCATACCCGGATGTCCTTTACTTACAAAATACAATGTTTTATCATCTAATGCAATAAAAGGGTATTGCTCTTCACTATCCGTATTTATTTCAGGGCCCAAATTAACCGGTGGTGACCATTTTCCATTGTTGTAATTAGTCATCCAAATATCGCTGCCACCAAAGCCTCCCGGGCGTTCACTGGCAAAATAAACTGTTTTACCATTAAACGATACACTAGGTTGCGTTTCCCAGTGCCTTGTATTTACAGGTGGGCCTAAGTTTTTAGGTTCGCTCCAGCTTAATCCGTCCAGTCTGCTTAATTCAATATCGCAGCTTGTTTCAGGGGTACAAAATGTAAAAAATATATATTGCCCGTCTGCACTTATTGAAGCAGTTCCTTCATTTTGGTCCGTATTAATAGGGTAACCCAATGGTTTTGCCAATGAAAATACCTCTTCATTTTTTTTACTGATAAAAAAGTCTTCGTTTCCCGAAACCCTGTCGCCTAGGTTTCTAGTAAATATAAGTGTTTGCCCGTCAGCCGTTAATACCGGAAAATAATCATCATGAGCTGAATTGATGTTTTGTCCTAAATTAATAGGTTTATAGGGAACCGGATTTTTGATAGCTTGAACTGCAAAATCAATATGTTTTTCTAGTTTTAGTCCAATAGGTTTACGTGCATACCAATCAGGGTAAGCTACAAATTTTTTAATATTGATATAAGCACTATCGTATTGAGCATGGTCAAATTGATAGCTTGCCAAGCCTAAATAGGCCAAGGGAAAATTAGGGTTAATAAGTACTAATTGGTTGTAAATTTCCTGCGATTTCTCTTCCTGTTCATTGCGTTCGTACAAATCAGATAAAAGCATTCTTGCATCTATATAGTTATTATCAGCACTGATGGCTTTGTTACAAAGCGCTATAGCTTCACTATAATTTTGCAAATTGTAATTTGACAAAGCTTCATTGAACATTTTTTCTGCCCGCCCATTTTTTGTAGAGGTAAACGGTTTTTCCTGAGCAAAACTCAGTTTAATTAAAAATAAACAAGTAATAAATAGATATTTCTTAATCATGGTGGCAATATATTCAAATATTGTGCTAAAAAAGGAGAGGTGGTTTGTAACAGTAAGAAAATAAACCATTTTCTTTATTGAGCATATACAAAAACCTATCTGTGGTATTATTGTTTATAAATGAAAAAGCAAAAGCAATAAAATTGAAAATTAATTTAAAGTAAAATGTCAGAACAATTAGAACATATACATTGCCTTATAATAGGTAGTGGTCCTGCTGGATATACAGCGGCTATTTATGCAGCGCGTGCCGATTTAAAACCAGTTATGTATACAGGCCCTCAACCTGGTGGGCAGTTAACCATTACTAACGATGTTGAAAATTATCCAGGTTATCCTACAGGTATTATGGGACCGGAAATGATGGAAGATTTCAGAAAACAGGCGGAACGATTTGGAACAGATATTCGTTACGGAATGGTAACTAAGGTAAATTTTGATGGTATTCCACCTTATAAAATCACGATTGATGAAACCAAAGAAGTACTGGCCGATACGGTAATTATTTCGACTGGTGCCAGTGCTAAATGGCTAGGCATTGAAAGCGAAACCAAACTAAACGGACATGGTGTTTCGGCTTGTGCTGTTTGCGATGGTTTCTTTTTCAGAGGTAAAGAGGTAGCTATTGTGGGTGCCGGTGATACTGCTTGCGAAGAAGCAAGTTACCTGTCAAAAATATGCAGTAAAGTATATATGATAGTGAGGAAAGAAGAGTTCAGAGCATCTAAAGTGATGCAGCACAGGGTAGAAAACACTCCGAATATTGAAATTTTATTTAACTCTGAAACAGATGAAATTTTGGGTGACCACAAAGTAGAGGGGGTAAGAGTAAAAAATAATAAAACAGGCGAATTAAGAACAATAGAGCTAGGTGGTTTTTTTGTGGCCATTGGCCATAAACCCAATACTGAAATATTTGCACCGTACCTTGAAATGGACGAAACAGGTTACTTAATTACGGTACCAGGTACCAGTAAAACAATAGTGGAAGGTGTATTTGCTTGTGGCGATGCGCAGGATAAAATTTATCGACAAGCGGTAACGGCTGCTGGTAGCGGTTGTATGGCTGCACTGGATGCAGAACGTTATTTATCTGCTAAACAATTTGGCATGCACGCTTAACAAAAAGCCTCTTAGTAAATTTGCTAAGAGGCTTTTTTTATGAATACATATTGGTTAGGCTTGTTCTTCCCAAACCTGAACCAGTTCTACCAATACATCAACAGCTTTTTGCATATCCTGAACACTTACGTATTCCTGTTTGCTATGTATAGCCATTTCACCTGTAAAGATATTGGGACAAGGTAAACCCATAAAAGAAAGTCTTGAGCCATCAGTACCACCGCGAATATTGGTTTTTACAACCTGTAAGCCGGCACGTTTATATGCTTCTTCTGCATTGGCCATTACTTGCGGAAATTGATCCAAAATTTCTTTCATGTTTCTGTATTGCTCAGTTACTTTTATTTCAAAAGTAGCACCCGCAAATTTATCAATGGTTTTTTGTGCCAAATCAGTAAGCATGGCTTCATGTTCCTTTAGTTTAGCAGTTTCAAAATCGCGTACTATAAAACCAACCGTAGCTTTTTCAACGGTACCTTCTATAGAAACAGGATGCACAAAACCTTCATAGCCATCTGTTTTTTCAGGGCACATATTGTCGCTTGGCAATAAACTGGTAAAGTATGAAGCTGCTTTTATAGCACTTACCATTTTGTTTTTAGCATAACCCGGATGTGCACTAATACCATGAAATATTACTTTACAGCCATCAGCACTAAATGTTTCTCCTTCTAGGTGAGCTCTTTCCCCACCATCTAAGGTATAGCCAAAATCAGCATTTAGTTTTTTCATATCTATCTTATCTACTCCCTGGCCAATTTCTTCGTCAGGCGTAAATAAAACTCTGATATCACCATGTTTAATTTCCGGGTGATTGATAAGCAATTGAGTTAAATCCATAATGATAGCCACACCTGCTTTATCATCGGCACCTAATAAGGTTAAACCGCTTGCCGTAATTAAATCGTCACCAATTCTTTCCAACAAATAAGGATGATTTTTTGAAGATAGCACAACAGTATTGTCGTCAGGCATTACAATATCTTGCCCGTTCCAGTTTTTATGTAATACAGGTTTAACATTGGTGCCGCTACAGTCAGGGCTTGTGTCAACATGCGAGCAAAAACAAATAACAGGAACTTTTTTAGTAGTGTTTGAAGGAATAGTGGCATATACATAACCAAACTCATCCGTTTCTACTTTCTCTAAACCTAAATCAAGTAATTGCTGGCAAAGTAATTTACTTAAATCCTTTTGTTTTTCACTACTTGGATTACTGGTACTATTGGGGTCGGCAGTCGTATCTATTTGCACGTATTGCATTAATCTTTCTGCTACAGAATATTTATAATTTTGCATGGTAATGTGTTAAATTGTTTTGCATGCAAGGTTAAATATTCTGGCTAAATTTTATTCATAAAAATACAGCTAAACATTATTTTTTTGTGATAAATCTACTTTGCTTAAATGATGTTAATATTTTTGTCATGAATAGTTTTTATAAATAGTAAAACCGCTTATTTTCGCACGGATTTAAAATTAAATAACATGAACATTTCAGTTGATTATGCGGCAATATTTATCCAGTTTTTGGTAGGTTTTGGCTTTGTGGCTACTACTATGGTGGCTACGCATTACCTTGGCCCTAAGCGTAAAACAAGTGATAAGCTGGAGATTTTCGAATGTGGAATCGATAGCCAGGGAAATGCTCGCTTACCTTTTTCTATAAAATATTTTTTAACAGCTATATTGTTTGTAATGTTCGATGTGGAAGTTATTTTTATGTACCCATGGGCTGTTAATTTTAAAGAATTAGGCACTCACGGTTTTGTTGAAATGCTTCTTTTTATTGGAACACTGTTAATTGGCTTTGCCTATATTATTAAGCGTGGTGCTTTAAAATGGGAATAATCAGATTTTTCTTCCCCGGTTAAATCTATAAAATTAAAAACGCTCAATCGATAAATAACTTAGAATGTCAGATATAAAAATTTCACCAACTCCACCAAGTATCGAAGGACCAGGCTTTCAAGCTACCTCGTTAGATAAAATAATTGGATTGGCCAGAGCAAATTCACTTTGGCCTTTGCCTTTTGCTACTTCGTGTTGTGGTATTGAGTTTATGGCTACCATGGGTTCAAATTACGATTTGGCTCGTTTTGGTTCAGAACGTATCAGCTTTTCACCTCGCCAAGCCGATGTTTTATTGGTAGCCGGAACAATTGCTAAAAAAATGGGTCCGGTTTTAAAACAAGTATATTTACAAATGGCTGAACCACGTTGGGTAATAGCCATTGGTGCTTGTGCATCAAGCGGTGGTATATTTGATACCTATTCAGTATTACAAGGAATAGATAAAGTAATTCCTGTAGATGTATATGTGCCGGGTTGTCCTCCGCGCCCTGAGCAAATAATAGATGGTATTTTAAAATTACAGGAAATAGTTAAAAACGAATCGCTTCGCAGAAGAAATTCAGATGAGTATAAAGCGCTTTTAGGAAGTTACGGAATACAATAATGGTAAACATAGATAATCAATATATTTTAGCTGAAATTACCAATCAATTTGGCGATAAAGTGTATAGCTCATACGAGCCATATGGTTTGTTAACCATTGAGTTTGATAAAAACAATATCAAAGATTTACTTCAGTTTTTATACAATCACAAAGAATTGCAAATGCAGTTTTTAACTGATGTATGTGGTATTCATTACCCTGAAGTAAAAGGCAAGGAAATAGGAGCAGTTTATCATATACACAGCTTAGTAAACAATATACGTTTACGTGTGAAATGTTATATGCCTGTTGAAAATCCTAGTATAGATTCAGCTACGTTTTTATTTAGCTCGGCTAACTGGCAAGAACGTGAAACCTTTGACTTTTATGGCATAAATTTTATCGGGCATCCTAATTTAAGACGCATTTTAAATGTGGACGAAATGGACTATTTCCCAATGAGAAAAGAGTATCCATTAGAAGACGGAACAAGAACAGATAAAAACGATAGTTATTTTGGACGATAAATCCTTTGGGTTTTAAATGATATAAAATTAAATGATTGAATCATTAGAATTAAATACAAAAAGCGAGAAAGAGGATTATAATATTTTAAATCTCGGTCCTACACATCCTGCTACACATGGTGTGTTTCAAAATATATTGAAAATGGATGGTGAAATTATTCATGATGCCACTTCAACCATAGGATATATACACCGTGCTTTTGAAAAAATTGCAGAACATCGCCCATATTATCAAATAACACCATTAACTGACAGGTTAAACTATTGTTCATCACCCATTAACAATATGGGTTGGCACATGACAGTAGAAAAATTATTGGGTGTAGAAATACCAAAGCGTGTTGATTACATGCGTGTAATTATTATGGAATTAGCGCGTATTGCCGACCATTTGGTTTGTAATGCAGTTATTGGAGTAGATACTGGTGCGTTAACAGGATTTACTTACATGTTCCAATGGCGTGAAAAAATATACGACATTTACGAACAAGTTTGTGGTGCACGCTTAACAACCAATATTGGCAGAATAGGTGGATTAGAAAGAGATTTTACACCGGAATGTATTAGACGTATACGTGAATTTTTAACCGATTTTCCTAAATACTTTGATGAGTTTTCAGGCTTGCTTGAACGCAACAGAATATTTATGGACAGGATTATAAATGTAGGGCCAATAAGCGCTGAACGTGCTTTAAACTATGGCTTTACTGGTCCTAATTTACGAGCAGCAGGCGTTGATTACGATGTACGCGTAATGAATCCATATAGTTCATATCAAGATTTTGATTTTATGATTCCTTTGGGAACACAAGGTGATACCTATGATAGATTTATGGTTCGTCAGCATGAAATCAGAGAAAGTTTAAAAATTATAACACAAGCTTTAGAAAATTTACCGGAAGGTAAATTTTTTGCGGATGTGCCTGATTTCTTTTTGCCCCCAAAAGAAGAAGTGTATAATAATATGGAAGCTTTAATTTTCCACTTTAAAATAGTAATGGGCGAAGCAACAGTTCCTGTTGGCGAAGTGTATCACTCGGTAGAAGGTGGAAATGGCGAATTAGGATTTTACATGGTAAGTGATGGCGGACGTGCTCCTTATCGTTTGCATTTCCGCAGACCATGTTTTATATTTTACCAAGCTTACCCGGAAATGATAAAAGGTTCGATGCTTTCAGATGCTATTTTAACCATGAGTAGCATGAATGTAATTGCTGGCGAATTGGACGCATAAATAATTATGAATTATGAATTATGAATTTTGAATGGACTTTTATTCAATCTTTTTTGTTCATATTATTATATAAAAACAACTTAATACGGATACTAGTTTTGGATAATCCAACATTCAAAATCTGACATTCAAAATTTAAAAAGATGAGTGAAATAAAATTTAATGATGAAACACTTGCCATGGTGCAAAGTATTATCAAACGTTATCCCGAAGGCAAGCAGAAATCGGCATTACTACCACTTTTGCATTTAGCACAAGCTGAATTTAATGGTTGGTTAAGTTCACCTGTAATGGATTATGTGGCATCGTTATTAAATATTAAACCTGTTGAGGTATATGAAGTGGCTTCGTTTTACAGTATGTACAACTTAAAGCCGGTAGGAAAATGCTTGCTTGAGGTTTGCAGAACAAGTTCATGTTGGTTACGTGGTGCTAATGAAATAGTGGAGCATATTGAAAATAAATTGGGTATTAAAGATGGAGAAACCACTGCCGATGGTAAGTTTACTTTAAAAACAGTTGAATGTTTGGGTAGTTGCGGAACAGCGCCAATGCTTCAATTGGGTGCAGACTTTCATGAAAACCTGACATTTGAAAAAGTTGATGCTTTAATTAGCGAATGGAGCAATAAAGCTGAGCATAGTAAATATTTAGACATTGATACATTTAGAAAAAACTAAACGTAATTATTAATTCTGAGAGCTAAATTACAATGAGTAAAAAAATATTATTAGAACATATAAACGTACCGGGAATTAATACTTTAGCCGTATACCGTGAAAAAGGTGGTTATGCTTCAGTTGAAAAAGCTTTGAAAACAATGGCACCGGATGCTATTGTAGAAGAGGTTAAAAAATCAGGTTTACGCGGACGTGGTGGAGCTGGTTTTCCAACAGGCATGAAATGGAGTTTTTTAGCTAAACCAGAAGGTGTAGCCAGATACTTAGTTTGTAATGCTGATGAAAGCGAACCGGGAACTTTTAAAGACAGGTATTTAATGGAAAAAATTCCTCATTTATTAATTGAGGGAATGATTACTTCAAGCTTTGCTTTAGGAGCTAATAGTTCATACATTTATGTACGTGGGGAGTATTTTTATATTATTAAAATATTGGAAAAAGCCATTGCCGATGCTTATGAAGCAGGTTGGTTAGGCAAAAATATTTTAGGAACTGGTTATGATTTGGATTTATATGTGCAAGCGGGTGCTGGTGCTTATATATGTGGAGAAGAAACAGCTTTATTAGAAAGCTTGGAAGGTAAACGTGGTAACCCAAGAATTAAGCCTCCATTCCCTGCTATAGCCGGTTTGTACGGTTGCCCAACAGTGGTAAACAATGTAGAAACCATTGCAGCCGTTGTACCTATTGTAAACAATGGTGGCGATTGGTATGCAGGCATTGGTATTGGAAAATCAACAGGAACTAAATTAATTTCAGCATCAGGACATATTAATAAACCCGGTGTGTACGAAATTGAAATGGGCATTACCGTAGAAGATTTTATATATAGTGAAGAGTATTGCGGTGGTATAAAAAATGGTAAAAAACTAAAAGCAGTAGTTGCCGGAGGCTCATCAGTGCCTATTTTACCTGCCGAAATGATATTAACTACTGCCAGTGGCGAAAAACGCTTAATGAGCTACGAAAGTTTAGCTGACGGTGGTTTTGCAACAGGAACCATGTTAGGTTCAGGCGGATTTATAGTAATGGATGAAACCACAAGTATTGTACAAAACTTACATACGTTTGCTCGTTTCTATCACCATGAAAGCTGCGGACAATGCAGCCCATGTCGTGAAGGGACAGGTTGGATGGAAAAAATATTGCATAAAATATTAGATGGACATGGTACTATACAAGACGTAGATTTACTTTGGGAAATTCAACGTAAAATAGAAGGAAATACCATTTGTCCGTTAGGTGATGCAGCAGCTTGGCCGGTGGCAAGTGCTATTCGTCATTTCAGACACGAGTTTGAAGAGTATGTGAAAAATCCTGCTGTAATTAAGGAAGTAAAGCATTACCATAACATGCATAATTTAGCAACAGCATAAATATAAAGTCTGATTAACGACTAAAAGAAATTATAAATGGCAAAAGTAACAATAGACGGACAAACAATAGAAGTAGCAGACGGAACAACCATTTTGCAGGCTGCACGTATGATAGGGCCAGAAGTGGCTCCGCCAACTATGTGCTATTATAGTAAACTAAAAACCAGTGGTGGTTATTGCCGCACTTGTTTGGTTGAAGTAAGCAAAGGTTCAGAAAAAGATCCTCGTCCTATGCCTAAATTAGTAGCAAGTTGTCGTACTACTATTATGGATGGTATGGAAGTAAAAAATGTTACTTCCGAAAAAGTAATAGATGCACGTAAAGGAGTAGTAGAATTTTTATTGTTAAACCATCCTTTAGATTGCCCTATTTGTGACCAAGCAGGAGAGTGCCAGTTACAAGATTTAGGTTACGAACACGGCTCTGCTAAAACGCGTACCGATTTTGAACGTAGAACGTTTGATAAAATAAATATTGGTAATAAAATCCAGTTACACATGACCCGTTGTATACTTTGCTACCGTTGTGTAAAAGTAGCCGAGCAAATTACCGATGGACGTGTGCATGGAGTAATGAATCGTGGCGATGCAAGTGAAATATCAACGTATATTGAACAAGCTATTGAAAACGATTTTAGCGGAAACGTAATTGATGTTTGTCCCGTTGGTGCATTAACTGATAAAACATTCCGATTTAAAAGCCGTGTTTGGTTTACCAAACCGGTAGATGCACATAGAGATTGCGATAAATGCTGTGGCAAAGTGGTAATTTGGTATAAAGGTGAAGACGTTTTACGTGTTACCGGTCGTAAAGACCAATGGGGCGAAGTAGAAGAGTTTATTTGCAATACTTGCCGTTTTGATAAAAAGAGTACCAGTGACTGGACTATTGAAGCTCCTACAGCTATTAGCCATCAATCAGTTATTTCAGCTAATCATTACGAGAAAATGGTAAGACCAAAAGAATTAACATTAAATAATATAAAACCAATTGCTTTAACGGAGGGAGATAACAAATAATGTTTTTATTATTTTTTAAAATAGCACTTATAGTCATTTTATTTTTAATAAGCCTAGGTGTTGCTGCTTATGCTACTTATGGTGAACGTAAGGTGGCTGCATTTATGCAAGATAGAATCGGGCCAGATCGTGCAGGACCATTTGGTCTATTACAACCCATTGCCGATGGCGTAAAAATGTTTATGAAAGAGGAAATTATTCCAAATGTTTCCGATAAGCTATTGTTTATTTTAGGTCCTTGCATTTTTATGATTACCGCTTTAATGACCAGTGCCGTTATTCCTTGGGGAACTGCAATGGAATTTAACGGTGTAAAATATGCATTGCAGGTAGCCGACATCAATATTGGAATTTTATACGTTTTTGGTGTAGTAAGTTTAGGTGTGTATGGTATTATGATTGGTGGCTGGGCGTCAAACAATAAGTTTGCTTTATTAGGTGCTGTGCGTGCTTCAAGTCAAATGATCAGTTATGAATTGGCTATGGGTATGTCGCTTATTGCCATTATCATGATGAGTGGTTCATTAAGTTTAACGGATATTGTAACAGCACAAGGTCAAGGAAACCTTTGGGGATTTATTCCAGTAAGTGGTTTAAACTGGAACATATTTTACCAACCCTTAGGATTCATTATTTTTCTTATTTGTGCTTTTGCAGAATGTAACAGAACACCTTTTGATTTACCGGAATGTGAAACAGAATTAGTAGGTGGTTACCATACAGAATACTCATCAATGAAACTAGGTTTATACTTATTTGCCGAGTATATCAATATGTTTATTTCTGGTGCTATTATTTCTTGCTTATATTTTGGTGGTTATAACTTTCCAGGCTTAGCTTATTTAAGTTCGGTTTTAGACCCTAATATAGTGGCTGTAATTAGTTTTGGTGCCTTGTTTACAAAAGCTATTTTCTTTGTATTCTTCTTTATGTGGATTCGTTGGACAATTCCGCGTTTCCGTTACGATCAACTAATGAAATTAGGCTGGCAAGTGTTATTGCCATTATCAATATTAAATGTATTATTAACCGGTGGCGGATTAACCTTTTTTAGCAAATAAAACAGAACAAAACATGGAAAATACAGTAAAAATTAATGATATAATTGATTATAAATTATTAACCGAACGCAAAGTTTTTTTATGGGGGCAGGTAGATGATGATTCTGCTAAACACGTAATTGATAGACTACTGTATTTGGATATGATTGAACCTGGAAAGGATATCACTTTAATTATAAATAGTCCCGGTGGGTATGTTACCTCTGGTTTTACTATTTATGACACCATAAAATCTATTAGCTCACCGGTGTCAACCGTTTGTATGGGTTTGGCAGCTTCTATGGGCTCAATATTGTTATCAGTTGGAACAAAAGGAAAACGTTATATATACCCTAATGCCAAAGTTATGATACACCAGCCAAGTGGTGGGGCTCAGGGGCAATCGTCAGACATACAAATACAGGCACAGGAAATTTTAAAAACAAAAAGATTAGGTGCCCAGATTTTAGCTGATAACTGTGGTCAAACAATAGAAAAAGTACTAGCTGATTTTGACCGTGATTATTGGATGGATGCAGACGAATCATTGGCATACGGAATAGTAGACGGTATAATAAAATAAAAGTAAAATGCAATTAACCAATAGATCAAAAGTAGTAAGCAATAAGGAAATGAGCTTTAAAGAAAAGCTTTATATTCCTGCTATATTATCGGGTATGGGCGTAACTTTTAAACACATGTTTAAAAAGAGCGTTTCATTGCGTTATCCTGAAGTTACCAGGGAGTTTAGCCCGGTTTACAGGGGCTTGCACGTTTTAAAACGCGATACTCAAGGACGCGAAAACTGTACAGCTTGTGGTTTATGTGCTGTTGCATGTCCTGCAGAAGCTATTACCATGGATGCAGCAGAGCGAAAAAAAGGCGAAGAGCATTTATACCGCGAAGAAAAATATGCAGCGAAATACGAAATAAATATGCTGCGTTGTATTTTCTGTGGTTTGTGTGAAGAAGCCTGCCCTAAAGATGCCATTTATTTAACTGACAGAATTGTTGAATCGGATTATAAACGTAACAGTTTTATATATGGTAAAGATGTGCTGGTTGAAAAAATGGAGCAACGAATAGATATTACCAAACGTAAAAAAAGCTATAAAATTGATTAGGATCAGAGATGGTTTTATAAAAAAAGCGACTAAATTTTAGTCGCTTTTTTTATGACATATTACCACTTAATTTCCTTGGGTAAAAACTGACTGGTCTCGCCATTATTTCTTATTAAATCACGTACTACCGATGAACTGATGGGTGTATACGCAGGGTCGCACATTAAGAAAACAGTTTCCGTTTGCGGATGAATTATTTTATTCATTTGGGCTATGTTTTTTTCATAGTCAAAATCAGCCATGGTGCGTATACCACGTAAAATATATTGTGCGTTTATTTCTTCACAAAAAGTAACAGTTAGTCCTTCGTATGCTTTTGCCTGTACTTTTGGTTCATCAACAAAAATATCGTGAATCCATTGTAAACGCTGCTCAATAGTGAATAATGTACTCTTAGAGCTATTATGGCCAATACCCACTATAATTTCATCAAATAAAGGTATTGCACGTTCTATTATGTTTACGTGTCCAATGGTTATAGGATCAAAAGTTCCTGGAAAAAGAGCGATGCGTTTCATCAAAATAAAATTAGGTATGTTTAAAAAAACTAAAAGCCGATTGGCCGTATTTTCTACAATCAAAAAAATGCTTTTGTTGGCTTAAATCCAAATTGCTTTGGTGTTCAACTATAAGCCATCCATCCATATTAAGCAGTTCTTTATTAAAAATGTGTTCAGGAATACTTGCTAAAGTATCTAATGCATAAGGTGCATCGGCAAAAATAATATCAAATTTTTCATCGCATTGCTGAATAAAAGTAAAGGCATTTTTCTTAAATGTTTTCAGCTGGGTAAACTGATGCTTTTTGGCTGTTTCTTTTATAAAGTTTACGCAGCCAAAATCTAAATCAACACTCACTACTTTATCAGCTCCTCTGCTACAAAACTCATACGCTACATTACCTGTTCCACTAAATAAATCTAAACAATGCAGTTTACTAAAGTTAAAGTTGTTTTCTAAAATATTGAACAAACTTTCTTTGGCCCTGTCCGTTGTGGGGCGCACTGGTAAACCTTTAGGAGGATTAATAATAATTCCTTTATGTGTGCCACTGATTATTCGCAAAGCAATACGCTTGAAGCAGCAAAATAAAAATGTGCAGGCATTTTTGAAAAATCTATCGGGTAAGTGAATTTATCTAGACGTTTACCCAATTCAATTTGGCTACAATATTTTTTTAGTAATAAGTACTGGCTGTCATTTACCTCAATACCTCCAAATACCACTAAATGCAGGTCTTTACTTATATTTAATTGCTCAGCAACAGCCAATACATAATAGGCTATGTCTGTTTGGTTATCAAATTTAAAGTTGTTGTAAAAATGAATCTGGTCGTTTTTAAATTGCAAAATCTCAATATAATCAACGTGCAAATTTAAGTAAAGCGTATGCTCCCTATTTGTTTCTTCCAAGTGGCTGCATGCTTTTATAAACAGCAATGACTGATGCAGTATTTCTGCCGTTGGCATATTGAAACGAATAAATTTCAATATTTCGTTTCTGATATTGAATAAGCTAACCGTATGATGTAAGTTTAACTTATTGTATAATACTTGCGAATTAACCTTTATACGTTTGTTTAACTGGTAATACGACTCTGATTCTATAATATTATTTAAGCTATCAGGTACTAAAGTGCAGTTGTCGTCAGCTATAATTACTTTTTTACTTTTATAGTTGGGTTTAAATTCATCAGTTACTTCCTCCAGTTCTTTTAGCTGGTCATAATTCATATCTAAAAATGAAATAGAATTATTGGTAAATATTTTAAATGAAACTACCCTGTTTATTTGTTCGTCAGCTATTATTGATAACATTTCATGCTGTGCAATAATTAAAAAGTACTGATATCTAAAACTACTTTCAGCGTTATAGTCGCTATCAATGTAATGTTTTACTTGTAGTGATAAATTATTTTCTGTTTGCATGAGCTAGACTTACATTCGCAAAATATTTTATTTAACTTAAAAACGTAAATTATTTTATTAACCATGATAGAAAACTTGAACTGGACGCCTGCTAATACTAATTTTAAAGAAATGATTATTGAAAAATCAGTTGGAAATTTGTTTATGCAGGATGTAGGTTATCAATTTAAAACCATAGAGGCCGGTTATATTGAAACGTATTTGGATTTAGAACAAAGGCATTTACAACAAATGGGTTTTGCTCATGGAGGTGTTACTGCTACCATGGCCGATATTACAACCGGTTTTGCTGCCTATACTTTGGTAAATACAAACCAGGGTGTAGTTACGGTTGATTTAAAAGTTAATTATATAAATCCGGGTAAAGGGCAGCGTTTAAAAGCTGTAGGGCATGTATACAAAGCAGGCAGTAAGTTGATGTTTTGTAAATGCGAAATATTTATTGTGAACAACGGACAGGAAACACAAATAGCCTTTGCTGACAGTATAATGGCAATATTGAACGAAAGTGATGTAAAGAAATAAACCAATCAGGAGGGGAGATAGAACAATTTATTCAAAGCCAAGTTGCTTGATTATTTGTTCTATTTGCCAATCTTCTACCGGATTATATTCATCTTTTAAATTACCACCAAAAAATTTGGTCATACCTTGCCAGTAATAAGCAGTAAAGCTACCCCGATATGTTTCTAATAATTCATAAGTAGTTTTACCTGTTTCTCTATAAATAAGCTTAATAAGTATTTTACCCTGGCTAACAGTCAATCCTTTTAAGTCATCCATAAACTGATCCTTTATATTGGCCTCCGTTTTCTTTAAGTAAGCTTTACGAGCCTTTTCCGTATTTAGTAACTGCAGGTTTTGCTCCAGCATTTGGTATCTGAAAGCTGCCAGCTTAGCATAGGGTAACGCTTTTTTTACGTTGTATACCAAACGCTGGTATTTTTTTTCGTATTCAGGATCCTTCTGCGCGTTTACAATAAAGTCGGGTAATGTTATGTTCCGAATAGTATCCTGTGCTTTTGAGCCAAGCATACATAACAAAGCAACGAATAGAAATAGTGATTTAGGCATAATACTTTTTGTTCAAGAAAATATAATGCCAAAAATATCTTTAATTAGGTGAAATTTCAACTTGATGTTTTTTTAACAGGAATTTTAATTTTCTCACCCCATACCTGAAACGACCTTGAATGGTATTTATATTTTCACCTAAATGGTCTGCAATTTCCCTGAATTTCATATTGCCCCATTGTTTTAAGATAATAACCTCTTGTTGATCTTGCGGTAGCTCCAGTATTAGTTGTCGTATTATTTTAGCTTCTTGTTCAGCTTCATATTCAACAAAAGGCATTTTAACCTTGTCGTCAGCATAGTTATCAAAATAAGAGTATGATTCATCTTCGTCAGATGAACTGATGAAACTGGAGAATACAATGTCTTTTTTTCGTGATGATTTACGTAGGTAATCGATACAAAAATTGTTGCATAAACACAGTAGATAAGGCTTGAACTTACCAATTTCAGTGTATCTACCATCATTGATTACTTCAATAATTTTGATGAATACATTTTGGAAAATTTCTTCAGCATCATCTTTACTTTTTACTTTTTGTAAAATAGTAGCGAATGCAGCATTTTTATGCTTACGCAGTAAAATTTCAAAGCTACGGGCATTACCATTCAGATACTGAATAATTAATTCATCGTCACTAACATTTGAAGTTTGCATGGTTTTAGGCTTTTAAAGGTTTTGTAAATCTTTTAGCAAACAGTAATTTTTAATTGGTTAGTGTAAATATGTGTGTGTATAGGCGATGAATTGGTTGATTGTGAAAACGAATTTACTAACAAATATCATAAATGCAAGTATTCGGTAAAAAAATATGAAAAATAAATTAAAACGAACTAAAAAGGAATTTAGCTCGTTAACTAATGCTGGATATTATTATAAAGCAGTATTAAACAGCAGCCTTTTTCGACTGAAACATTTCAGCTAAAACAGCCACCGTTTTATCAATATCTTCACGGGTGTTTTGTTTACCAAACGAAAAACGAACAGGTGCTCTGTTAGGTTCTACATTTAAAGCACGTAATACATGGCTTCCTACTTCTGAACCACTACTGCAAGCGCTGCCACCACTTACTGAAATACCTGCAATGTCTAATTTAAACAATAACATTTCGCCTATAGGATGAGGAGGAAATGAAACATTTAACACGGTATATAATGAGTTACCTTCTGCATCACCATTAAATTTTATTTCAGGTATGGCAGCCTTCAATTTTTCAATCATATATGTTTTTAACGATTGAATTTGTGCTTGTTTTTCTGCTACGTGGCTATAAGCTAATTCTAAGGCTGTAGTAAGTCCAACTATACCATACAGGTTTTCTGTACCACCACGCATGTTTCTTTCCTGTGCTCCACCGGTAATAAATGGTTGTAATTTGGTAGAGGAGTTTATATAAATAAAGCCAACTCCCTTAGGGCCGTTAAATTTATGCGCAGCACAAGCTATAAAATGTACTTTTAACTTTTGTACATCAATAGGGTAGTGGCCTATGGTTTGAACAGTATCGCAATGGAATAAAGCATTGTATTGCTCGCATAAATTACCTACTTGTTCAACGTTTAATAAATTACCGATTTCATTGTTGGCATGCATTAAACTTACCAAAGCATTGGGGTTGTTTTTTAATAGTTCTTCTAAATGTTCGTAATTAACATGTCCATTCTCTGTTAATTGAACCAAATGCATTTTTATTTTTCCTGCGTGGTCAAGCTCTTCTATAGTATGTAACACGGCATGGTGCTCAATAGGAGAGGTAATAATGTTTTTTATATTGTAATCTTTTACCGCTTTTCTAATAGCCATATTATCGGCTTCGGTACCGCCTGAAGTAAAAAATACTTCACCCGGTGAACAATTGATTAGCTGAGCAACTTTCCTTCTGCATTCTTCAATTAAACTACGCGTTACTCTACCATGCGCATGGGTACTACTTGGATTTCCAAATTCGTTCACCATTACGTTGTACATGGCATCTGCAACTGTTTTGTCAAGAGGAGTGGTTGCTGCGTTATCAAGATAAATTCTGTCCATACTATTAAAAAAAGTTTTCAAAAATACGTGATTAATTTATAATCGCTAATAAAAATTCAGGAATGGCTTTTAGCCATTTTGGTTCTTATTTTACTTAAAAACTCAGCGCTTATCCCTAAAAATGAGGCAATATGGTGCTGGGCTACGCGCTGGGGTATTTCGGGATAGGTTAATAAAAATGTTTTGTAACGTGTTTCAGCATCTTTTGATAAAGTATTTAAAAAACGTTGTTGCAAAGCGGCATGTGTTTTCTGAATCATTAACCTGAACATGCGTTCAAATTGCGGCACTGTTTCAAATAGTTTTTCTTTATCCTGCTTTTCTATAATAAACAGCTCACAGTCTTCTAATGCCTGAATGTTAAGTTGAGTAGGCGTGTTTTGTGTATAACTGGCCAAATCACTTACCCACCAGTTTTCGGTACCAAAATGTAATACTACTTCCTGGTCGTTTTCATCAATATGGTAAATACGCATACAACCTTTAATAATGAAGGCTTCAAAGTTGCAAACCTCACCCATAGTAAGTAAAAGTGTTTTGCGTTTTACTTTTTTAAACCGTAATATGGAATGAAAAAAGTTGAGTTCACTTTCGTTAAGTGTGATGCAGTTAAAAATGTATTGATCTATTTGATTATACATAACTTTAGTTTATAGCTAGTTTACGATATAAGGATGATAGTTTTGTTGCTTCTTTTTGCCAGTTGTAGTGGGTTTCAGTAGCACTTAAACAAGCACTGATACAGTTATTATAAAATGCAGTATCATTAAATAGTTTTGCTATGGCATCACTTACTTCAGTAGCATTATTTAAATCAACAGCTATTCCTACTTGGTATTTTTGCAACACATCAGTATAAATGGTGCTGTTACAAAAAACGGAAGGTAAACCTACTGCCAGGTATTCAAAAAACTTTCTTTCATGGCTCACAATCATTTCAGTGGGCTGGTTTTTTAAACAAATGGCTATTCTGCATTGCATGCTTATTTTATAAGCAGTATCCATATCCAAGTATCCATAAAAATGAATTTGATTTTTTATTTCATGGTAATGCGGATTGCTTTCAAAGTTTTGATCGGTTCGTGAGCCAAAATAACCAACGCAGTGCAGGTAATATACTTGGCCTTTTTGTTTCAGTAAATAAAGGGCATTGATTAAAACATTGATGTCGTAATACATATCCTTAATCATGCCCACATAAAATATATGATTACCTGTTAACGATAGCCTGTCATCTATGCAATAGGGTTTCATTTTTTCTGCATCGGCAAAATTTTCAATAATGGTATACTGGTTTGGTTTTACATGGAAAATGGGCAAGAAAGAGTCGTTGGCAACTACCGGTATATAATGAATATGCTTACTTGAATAACTTAAAAGTCTATCGTAAAAGTTGGCAATTAACTGTTTTCGTTTTGCGGGAATCCATGGTTTTAGTAAAATATCCTGTTTGGTATTTTCATGAATATCGTAAATTACTTTTTTGCCTAAAAGGGAAAGCAATAATCCAAATGGAAGCATTTCAGCATCGTGTATATGGTAAATATGTGCTTGTTCTTTTAATGCCAGTGTGAAAACGTTAAAAATAGTGGCAAAAACTCTCTGCCAACGATTTTTAGGTTTGGGAATACCAATAATTTTAACCCCGTTTTTATTACCTGAATAATTGCCGATGGCAATTAAAGTTACATCAAAATCAGTTGCCATACTTACACATTCCCGATAAAAAACGCGTGTGTCTATAATACTATGTACTGAAGAAAAATGGCAGATTTTAATTTTCAATTGATTATTTTAAAAATATGGAGCAAGGTAAAAAAAAATGTACAATTTGAAATACATCAATCAAAAAAGCTAAATAATTCGTACTGGTTTTCGGAGTTTAGCTGCCATGAAAAATGCTGTAATCCGTTGCTGATGATAATGATTTTACATTTGAATTGTTGGTTGTACAAGGCTAATTGCAGGGCTGTTTCGCTGTTTAGTTGAATAGATGGTGCTTTGCATTCAATTAAAATATCAGTTTCTGCATTTTTGTTAAAAACTAAAACATCAAACCTTTTTGTAGTATTTAAGTACACTATTTGTCGTTCCACAGCAATATGCGCTTTGCTAATATTTTTGTGCGTAATTAAATAGCTAATAATGTGCTGTCTTACCCACTCTTCGGGGTTTAAGCTTACAAATTTTTTCCTTATCTGGTCGTAAATAAAGGGTTTATTTTGCTGCTTTTTTAGCTTAAATGGATATGTTGGTAGGTTAAGGTGCAAAGTTTTGTATACAAATGTTCACAAATCAAATAAAAAGGCTCGAAAACTTTTAATTATTTGCAAACATAAAATAAACGAAAAGTGGCTACAGAAATATCTCTTCAGTTCAATAAAATAATGCAGGATTTAAAGGCAAAAAAGTTTGCTCCGGTTTATGTTTTGCATGGCGAAGAAACCTATTTTGTTGATGTTATTGCAAATTATATAGAACATAATGCATTAGCTGAACATGAAAAAGGCTTTAACCAAACCATATTTTATGCTAAGGATATAGAGCCTAATCAGGTAATTGAAAGTGCCAGGCGTTTCCCTATGATGGCTGATAAGCAACTTATTATTGTAAAGGAAGCACAGGGATTTAAAAACTTTGATTCATTTGAAACTTATTTAGAAAAGCCGGTTCCCAGTACTATATTGGTTATATGTGTAAAAGGGAAAAAGCTTGATAAACGTACCAAATTCTATAAATCGGCCGACAAGTATGTAACTTTTGAGAGTGCCAAACTATATGAAAAGGATTTATTACCTTGGATAAAAAGTTATGTTCAAACGCAGGGATACACTATCAACGATAAATCGATTGCATTGATTGCTGACTCGTTGGGAAGTGATTTATCAAAAATTGCCAATGAATTGGATAAACTGTTTATCAATAAAAACGGCCCTGATAAAGACATAACGGATAATGATATTGAAAAGTATATAGGCATTAGTAAAGAGTTTAATCCCTATGAATTATTATCAGCTATAGCTGCAAAAAACTCACACAGGGTGTTTAAAATAGCCCATCATTTATCAAGAAATAAAGACTTTTCTATTATTCCTTTTGTAGCTATGGCTAGCGGTATGTTTGCCAAAGCTTACATCATTTCAAAAACAAATACACGCGATAAAAAAACAATTCAGTCAGCATTTGGGTTAGGTTACTATCAGGCTGATGATTATGTGAATTTGGTAAAAAATTACTCCATGAACGAATTGGAACGTATTATAGCCTTGTGTGCTCAATACGACTTAAAAAGCAAGGGAATCAATAGTGTAGCGCTAAGTAGCCAGGAAATATTAAAAGATTTTTTGGTAAGACTATTCAAATAAACCCACCGCTCGGCTTGATAATTTGTTATTTAATTGTTATTTCTGCATTTTAAAATAAACTAAAAAGAGTATTTATATGAAGAGAATTTTCCTATTTGGTATGGCTGCCTTAAGCATTTCTGCTTTTGCGCAAGCACCGCAAAAAACAAGACTTGCAAAGGTTACAACAGGAGTTGAACCAATGCAAGCTACAAAAACTGTGAAGGAAGCTGACAAGCCTTCGGTAGTTAGAGTAAATGGTTCTAACAAATCAACTGCAACTTTTGGTAAAGGTGCAGAATTTCAAAGAACAGCTAAAGTTGGTGAAACTTTTAACAACCAACAAACCAATGGTTCTGTAGCTAACCACGTTTACTTACATGCCGGTGGAAAGGTTTCTTTAACCTGGACAACTGCTCAGGACAATCCTTCGCAAGGATCTAACTCAAGGGGTTCTGGTTATAATCATTTCAATGGAACTTCATGGATAAACCCAACTCAGGCATCTTTAAGAATTGACCCTGAGCGTACAGGTTTCCCTTGTTATGCATACAGCGCAGCTACAAACGAAGAAATGATTATATCGCACGTAGTAAAAGCTTCGGGTACTCCAAATGCGGGTGCTGCAACCGGTTTAATGTTAAACCGCAAAACCGGATTAGGTGCTGGTACCTGGACAGGAACTACTGTTTTAGATTCATCTAACATAGCTATACCGGGTGTTCTTTGGAACAGAAGTGTAGTATCGGGTAACTATTTACACGTATTTGCTTCTTTTACTGATTCTGGAACCAACCAACCTAACAGACCTTATATTAATGGTGTTAGAACGCCTCAGGTTTATTCACGTTTAAACATTAGCGGTAATACTTGGGAAGTTAAAAAACAAGTATTAACAGGTTACAACTCTGACCGTATCTGGAGTGGTGGAGGTGATAACTATGCAATGGATGCAAGAGGTTCAAACGTAGCTATTTTAATAGGTGGATTAACTGATGATATGATGTTATTCAAATCAACAGATAACGGAGATACCTGGACTAAAACCATTATTGATTCATTCCCGGTACCTGCTTACGATTACAAAACTTTAGTAGATACTGCTATGTCGAATGATGGAACAGTTAGCGTTGTTTTAGATGCTGACGGTAACGCACATTGCTTCTGGGCTATCAGCCAGGTGTTAGATAACGATACTACTGATAACTCAGTTACTTTCTTTAGAGGTGCAGGTTTAAATGAAATCAGACACTGGAAAGAAGGTACTCCTTTAGATAGTATTCAAATTATTGGTCAATCGCCTGATGCTGACGGAAGCGGTGCTTTAAATTTAAGTGCAAGCTGGAATGCAACAAGTGCTAGATATGGTAATATTTCCATTACTTCTATGCCACATGCTTCTATTGTAGGAGATACTATTTTCATGATATTTTCTGGTATGACTGAAGGTGATGCTGATGCTAACGGAAGAAACTACAGAGATGTGTTTTTAACTTACTCAACTGATAAAGGTGCTACTTGGGATACTACTATGCAAAACTTAACCCAATACATGGGCTTTAACTTAGAAGAAATGTACGCAAGTATTTCTCCAACAAGTGATGCTAACTTACACATTACTTTCTCTCAAAGCTCTTCAATTGGTGCTTATGATGCAACTAACAATCCTGATGCATTAGGTCCTTATGATTTGGTTTACATGAGCATTCCTAAATCGTCTATCTTAGCTAAAAAAACAGGTATTTCTACCCTTAAAAACGAAGTGTTTAATGTAGTTTCAAACTACCCTAATCCATTTAACGGTAAAACTAACATCAGCGTTAACTTTAAACAAAGTACTAATGCAGTAGTTCGCGTATTAAACGTAATGGGACAAGAAGTTTATAACCAATCATACGATAAAATTCCTGCAGGTTTATCTAACTTAGAAGTTAATCTTTCTAATGTGGCTGCCGGTGTTTATTTCTACAGCATTGAAGCCAATGGTTTTAAAGCTACAGGTAAAATGATTGCTGAATAAGCAGTACCTTTTATCCAACAAAAAAGAGGCTGAACTTTTAAAAGTTCAGCCTCTTTTTTTTATTATTGATTCCGTCATTGCAATCATGTCGAGCGGAGTCGAGACTAGTTTTCGGCTTCGCTCAAACTACAGACGACAATTACTGAATGGGTTCGAGTGTTTTGTTATAACAAATATCGAAAATATCAGGCTTGCTTTCTATAATATTAAACTGAACTAACTTATCTAATATCTGGTTCATTTCCTCTTCACTTACCTCTGCTTTGGCGGCATATTCTAACTCCGAAAACCACGACATCGCATCGGCCAGTTTTATTTGATAACGCCAGGCAATTAGGTCAACCGCTTCATCGTTATATTTTAAGTCGTTACAGCTTTTGTTTACTACTTCCAATACTTCATCAAGGGTAGTGGGTTGTGTATTGATAAAATTATCCGTAGCTACTATGGCAAAACATGGCCAAGGTGTTTTACATTCTCCAATCATTCTAAACTCACCACTATCTACATAAGGTTTAGTCGTAAATTTTTCCCACATAAATAACTGGGCTTCGTTAGCGGCTAAAGCTTTCCTGGCTCCGTTTAAATTACCTACTAAAACAAAATCTTCGCTATCGTTAATGGATAAACCATTGTTAGCGGCATTTACATAAGCCATTAAATGCGATCCCGATTTATATCGGCTAATGGCATATTTCTGGCCTTGCATTTGGCTAATGGTTTTGATGTTTGATTTGGCATCAACAAAAATACCCCAACGTAAAGGGGAGTTAACGTAAAACTGTACCAGCTTACTTGGATTACCTTGCATAATATCGGAAACTACTCCTTCGGTTAAAGCAATGGCAATATCAATTTCGCCATCGCGCAACATTTTACACATGGCTCCTGTGCCTCCGGGCACATCAATCCATTCAATGGCAATTCCTTTTTTGGCAAAATCGCCACGTTCAATAGCCAGGTGCCAGGCTAAGTTAAAATGCTCCGGTACGCCTCCAACTCTTATTGTTTTAAACATTGTTTTAATTGTTTATTAATACAAAAATATACTTTTATTGGTAGCAGTAAAGCCAATTTACAGGATAAAATTCATCTTTTAGGCCTATAATTATCAGTTGTGCGGGTTTATAAAAGCTTTACTTATTATAACGTAATTAAAGGCAATTGGTTTTAGTTTATTTAAAGCGGGTATGGGGTTAAAGACTTTGCATGCAAGGTCTCTACGGGTTGTATTTATACCTATATTTTGAAATGGGTTTTTTGGATGCTTTTTAGGCTTTTGGGAGGGTAAATAAGGGGTGTTTTTTAGTAAAAATTTAGGTACAGGCAGAACGAACCTACAACGAAGGAAAAACGAACCCAAAACGAAGGTTTTTTTTGGTCATTTTTTGGATGGATGGTGTTGGTGTTTTGCTTACTTGTTTTATATTGGAAAGTATATTTTAAACTGTTTGGGAAGTGGGTTGGTGTCTTGTTTTTGAGCTTTTGGAAGGGGATATGCTCACTCGCAGCACGCGAGCGAGAGCGGATATTTGCTATAAAAACCTATAGCCGACTGATAAGCCAAAGCCAGTATTTTTTTCGCTTAGTTTACTGCTGCTGTTAGCATTAATATTTATTAGCCCTAATTGTGAAGTAAGCATCATGTTTATGCCATTGCTAAATTCATAACCTACGCAAAAGTTAGCACCTACATCCCATCTTTTATAGTAAATAAGGTTATTTGCATCGCTGCCTGGTGCATCGGTTGTAAATTGTAAGTCGGTATTGGCAGGCGCATTGGTGCCAGTAAATTTGGCATTACCAGCCATGGCATAGCCAACATAAGGTCCAAATGCCAATACCAAATGTCCGGTTCCTAATAATGGTTTATACACTAAATTAACAGGTAGCTCAATATAAAATATAGACAAGTTTCGGGTTAAAGAACGAGTTCCTGAATTATCAGTGTAATTTACATTTCCCTCAGTTCCTTTTGATATAAACTGCAAGCCAGGTTGTATGTAAAAATCAGTTGCAATTGGAATTTCCTCGTTTACTCCTATATTAAATCGGGTTACCAACGAGTTGGAAAGTGTACTGCCTCCACCATCATCTCCATTGATGTTTTGAAAATTTATACCACCATATATGCCAAACGACATACTGCCTAGCGTATTGTTTTGTGCGCTAGTATTTAGGTTAAACGCTAGTAAAAAAAGGGAAACTATAAAAATACTTTTCATAAATATAAGCTTTTTTAAAATTAGTTAGTTGATTCCTTTTCGGCCTCTGCACGCATTTTGCTATTGGCCGTTATCAAAAATTCAACACGCCTGTTTTGTGCTCTACCATCTTCTGTTTCATTGGTGTAATTGGGTGCACTTTCGCCATAGCCTTTGGTGCTTATTCTTCTACCTACAACACCACTATTTTTTAGCCAACTAGCTACCGATGAAGCCCTGCGCTTTGATAAACTCATGTTGTATTGATCTGTTCCTGCGTTATCAGTATGTCCTTGAATTTCAATATTCGTTTCGGGGTATTTATTTAACACACTTACCAATTTGCCTAAATTATCTTTGGCATTATCATTCAAATCTGATTTATCAATTCCAAAAAGAATTTTGCTGTTAAATTCTACTATAATTCCTTCACCTACTCTATAGACCTTGGCATCAGGAATCGAATTTTTTAAATCTTCTGCTTGCTTATCCATTTTTCGGCCTATTATAATACCTGTTGCTCCACCAACTGTAGCACCTATTAAAGCACCTAAGGCTGTATTGCCCGATGCTCTGCCAATTACCGCACCTATAATACCTCCTCCTGCTACGCCAATTACCGCTCCCTTTTTAGTTTTGTTCATGCTTTTACAGCCATTTAATACAAGGCTTAAAGAGAATATACTAAGTATAAAAACAGCGATTACCTTAGTTTGTATTTTATTTGATTTCATAGTTTGTTTCATCATTTTTTTTGTTTCAAATTTGTTGTTATGCTTCAGCATAATTGTTATAAAGCATTTATTAAATGTTATATAATTCTCACTAACGGAACCAATAAAAATCTATGCAGCTCCGTCTTTTAATGTTATTTATTTTGTGATAAAAAACTTCATGGCAGTTTGAGGCAGTGAATTATATTCGCATTCTATTTTACTGAAATAATGAAAAAGATTTTAATTGCTAACAGAGGCGAAATAGCTTTACGTGTAATGCGTACAGCCAAGGAAATGGGTATAAAAACAGTAGCGGTTTTTAGTGAGGCTGACAGAAAAGCTTTACACGTGCGTTATGCTGATGAAGCAGTATGTATTGGGCCTCCTCCAAGCAATCAAAGTTATTTGTTAGGCGATAAAATTATAGAAGTGGCCCTATCATTAGGGGTTGACGGAATACATCCGGGATATGGTTTTTTAAGTGAGAATGCGCACTTTGCCCGTAAGGTAAAGGAGGCAGGTATTACATTTATTGGGCCGAGTGCAGAAAGCATGGATTTAATGGGTGGAAAAATTTCAGCCAAGAATGCGGTAGCTGCATTCAATGTGCCTATGGTACCGGGTACTAAAGATGCCATTACCGATATTGGTGAAGCAAAGAAAATAGCTGCCGGTATTGGCTATCCGGTATTGATTAAAGCAAGTGCCGGTGGTGGTGGAAAAGGCATGCGTGTAGTAGAGCAGGAAAGCGAATTTGAAGAGCAAATTAGAATGGCTCAGTCGGAGGCAAAATCTGCCTTTGGCGATGATGCTGTTTTTATAGAAAAATATGTGGGTTCGCCACGCCATATTGAGTTTCAGATATTGGGCGATACGCATGGTAATATAGTTCATTTGTTTGAACGCGAATGCAGTATTCAGCGTAGGCACCAAAAGCTGGTAGAAGAAGCGCCAAGCAGCTGTTTAACGGAAGAGGTGAGGCAAAAAATGGGCGAGGCGGCTGTTAATGTAGCCCGTGCCTGTAAGTATGTGGGTGCCGGAACGGTTGAGTTTTTAGTAGATGAAAAACTGAACTTTTATTTCTTAGAAATGAATACGCGTTTGCAGGTGGAGCATCCGGTTACGGAGCAAATTGTAGGTATGGATTTGGTGAAGGAGCAAATACGCGTAGCAAGGGGCGAGGCTTTAGGCTATACGCAGGAAGATTTAAAAATAAGCGGACACAGTATTGAATTGCGTGTTTGTGCGGAAGATCCTGCCAATAATTTTTTACCGGATATAGGTAAATTGAATTCGTATAAAATTCCGCAAGGATATGGTGTAAGGGTGGATGATAGCTTTGAAGCAGGTATGGAAATACCTATTCAGTACGACCCGATGATAGCCAAGCTGATTACCTTTGGTAAAGACCGTAACGAAGCCATTTTGCGTATGATACGTGCTATTGATGATTACCAGTTAACGGGTATTGAAACTACTTTGCCTTTTGGTAAATTTGTGATGCAGCACGAAGCATTTGTTTCGGGTAACTTTGATACCAAGTTTATTGATAATTACTTTAAACCTGAGTATTTGCAAAACACTGCTGATTACAACCAGGTAAGTGCTTTTGCAGCGGGTGAGTTGTTTTTTAAAGGCGATGCAAATGCTACCCAAAAAGTAGCAGAAGGAAATAAGAGTAACTGGTTACAAAACAGGAAAGCCTAAAAGCTATTCTGGATAAGTAAAATCATTATTTTTAGCTGAACAACAACGTGATATTTATTTATAATTGTACACTTTTTTACAGTGAAAGCAATAGAAAAAACACAAGATAAACCATTGGAATGCCCGGTACCACATAACAAAAGGTGGAAGTGGTTAGGGTATGTTAAAAAGCTTGGCTTTTGGGGCTTTATGTTCTTTTTGGTAAAAGGTGTTGTATTGTATATTCTGTTGCCTTATCTGGCTGCCAAAGGTGTTTTTAAATGGTAGTTTGGCTTTAAAGTTATCTTGTAGTGCGGATAGTCTGGCCTTGTGTGGTTGATTTGTGTAAAGTAGTCCCAAAGTAAACTTTTGCCGTTAAGATGATTCAAAGTCCAGTTCAATCTATTGCTATTATAATTCTATTTTTTATTTTCAGCCTAATTACAAAAAGGCATTTTAAGTAATACACATATCCCAATAGAGACTGTGTATTTAATTGACTTTTATTAATATAAATGTTTATATTAATCTCATTTTATATTTCATAATTATATTACATTTGAATTTAGTTATTTGCCGATGAGTTAAAGTAATTTCTTCAGACCTATTGATTTTAAAGGCAAATGACACGTTTATTAAATTAGCTCTATTTTTATTTATAGCTTAAATTAAAAAAACAATGATGAATCAAATTAACAACCAAATGGAACAGTTAAATACTGTTCAGGCAAATGCCTCAGCATCAGTTGTTGCAGGTAACGTTCAAAATGCAGTTCTTAGAAGACTAATTGAAGAAGTGCGCAACGAGGGCAAGAACTTTATTAACGCTTATGACCGCACTCACAGCCGCCACAACCGTGGTAGATAATGAGCCAAATACTAATACTCATAGAGATTTAGATACGGTTTTAATTAAGGTTGCTAGCAGGTGTAATATTAATTGCAGCTACTGTTATGTATATAACATGGGAGATACCAATTGGTCTCGCATGGAAAAATTCATATCCAAGGAAACAGTAGATGCTATTGCCGATTCGCTTAAACTCTTATCAGATACACAATCTACACCATTTAGCATCGTTTTACATGGCGGAGAGCCTCTTCTTTTAGGAGAGGAGAGGCTGGATTATTTGCTTGCAACCATACGAAAGTACTTGTCCGATAAGTATTCGATAAGCATTCAAACAAATGGGGTACTTATTAGTAAGTCAATCCTTAATATTTGCTCAAAATACCAAGCCAGTGTGGCTGTTAGTATTGATGGGCCTAAACATGTTCACGATAAATTAAGGGTTAACCATAAAGGCGAGGGTACTTTCGAAGAAGTTATAAAAGGAATAAATGAGTTGAAGTCTCATCCTGATTCATCTTTTTTAAATGCTGGATTGCTGGCAGTAATTGATCCTACTTCTAATCCTGAAGAAGTTTATTCATTTTTTAAGCAGCTCAATCCTCCAAGTGTTGACTTTTTATACAGGGATGGAAACCATACAAGGCTTCCCGCAGGTAAATCAGCTATCAGCTCTACAGAGTATGGCGAGTGGAAGAGTAAGCTTCTTGAGGTTTACTTAAGTGATCAAAACCCAATGCCTATAAGGGTGTTAGATGACATGCTAAAGGTGTTATTGGGTGGAATTGTTACAAAAGAAGGCTTAGGTTTAACAGATTTTGGCATTGTTATAATAGACACGGATGGCACCGTTATGAAAAACGACACTTTGAAAAGCTCGTTTGACGGTGCAGATAAGTTTTCAAATCCTATTAATATTAAAAATGCCAACCTCAGAGAGTTTTTAAACTCGGTTGAGTTTGATGAATACAGGAAAATGCAAAGGCCTTCAAATCCTAAATGTTTAAGCTGCCCTGAACTTAATGTTTGTGGTGGTGGTATGATATTGCATAGGTGGCAAGATGGAAATGGATTCGATAATCCTTCGGTGTATTGTTCAGACCAATTGTATTTAATCAACAATATGCGGGAGGCGTTATCTCAAATTATAGTTACAAATGAATAGTTCAGTTATTTTAAATTTCTCTAACACTCAGGCTGAGTATACACCGTTCCCGCATTTTCACTGTTCTTCAATTCTTCAAAACGGCCTTGAAACAACATTATACAATTGGTTTGAAAACACAGCACAGTGGCATTTAACCAAAACCGACTTTTACGAACAATACGAGTTTGATTTTTTAAATGCCGAACTGCCCGCGGATATAAAATGCCTTGTAGATGAAAATTGCTTAGCCACTATAAAAGAAAACATACAGCATAAACTTAATGTTTCGGCTATTGAATTGGTTGGAATTGCAGCGCATAAGCTGGTGGATGGTCACCGTATAGGTATTCATAATGATTTTATAAACGATGAAGAAAGCCACAGGCTGGTTATACATATTAACCCACATTGGCAAGAACAAAACGGGGGAGTGCTTATGCTTTTTAACTCCTACGAAGCCAGCGATTTAAATAAGTTAGTTAATCCTATTCATAACTCGGCTTTTGCGTTCGAAATTTCGCCCAACTCTTACCACGCAGTGTCAAAAATTTATGATTCATCAAGGTATACCATTATTTATACATTCAGGAAAGTTTAAGCATGAGTATTGATAAAACAGTACAAAATTTCCTTGCTCAGCCCATTCCGTTATGGGAGAACACAGCAACCGAATACGTTGTTAACCAGGCATGGGATAAGCTAAAAACACAGGGAATAAGCAACCCTGATGAATACACCACTGCAAGAATTATCAATGATTCCGCCATTGCTATTGGCAACAGAATTGAGATAATAAAAGATGAAAAAGGTTTGCCAATTTATATGGAAGCTCCATCGGCCGATAGGTTAGGTGTTTTTTATGATGGACATGGCCTTGTGCCTGATTATGAAATAGAAACAGGTACACAGCTAAACAAACTTAAAGAGGCAATTGATACGCTGGCTCAGGTACAACCAGTGTTTAGTTGTGTAGCAACACTTGTCAGGTGTATACAGGTTTTAAAGCAGGATGATGCTGAAATTGATTTAAGCTATAGCAGCCCTAAAATTCCATTCACTGTTTTTGTTTCTGTTTGTGCTGATGATTCAATAATTACTAACCTGCGGGTGGCTGAATCTATTTTGCACGAAGCCATGCATTTAAAGCTTACCCTTATTGAGGATATTACTCCTTTGCTTTTGCTAGATACAGGCAACAGGTACTTTTCGCCATGGCGCGATGAAAAAAGGCCAGCCCGCGGAGTGTTACATGGGTTGTTTGTTTTTAAAGCAATATTAGATTTTTATAAAGAGATTAGACCGATATATACCCAAAATGATGAAGTTATTAGCTATTTAGACTTCCGTATAAAATCAATCAGATCAGAGATTAATTCTTTAGCGGATTTTCCTTCCAATCCTGACTTAACAGAATATGGCGAAATGATTGCTTTTAACATAGTGCGACCTTCTTTACTTTCTATATAGTCGATTGCCATTGCAGAAAATTCACCTTTTGAGCTTATTGCATTTTGGGTATATTTTATAGCGTCATTAATATCTATTTTGTCTTTACTAGTTTTTAAAATAACTAATCTTGCTTTTATATCGCTAATTACTTTAAGCCTCTTGTTATTCAAATCATCTCTGTCTAAATCACATATTTCGATAGTGTATTTACCATATTCAGATGTCCCTTCAATTAATTGACTTTTAAATATAATATGCTCCCGAGGATTTTTCACTCCACAAGGATCAAGCAAATATGGGGCTTCATTTTTTATACTCTTTTTATGATAAAGGGCTCTTTTTTTCTCATCTTTTAAAGGAAAAATAGTGCTTTTTTTTCGGTTACAATGGGTGCATACGAAAAATAAATTACTCCAATCATATCCTAACCAATAGTAGCCTGGTCGGATTAACTTGTCACCTTTCTTTATCTGAAAGCCTTTTTTTGGTCTATAATGCTCTACGGCTCCATCTTCATGCTCTTGATCTTTTTCACAATAACAACATTTATTGTTTTGAGCTTGCTTTAAAATAGGTTTAACCGACTTATCATTATATACTTTATCGCTTATAATAAATTCTTCTTTACCACTTTTATATAATTTAGGATTTGAGCTATATTTTTTACAATTAGCTTCATTTAACTCAGTTCCCTTTGTCGTAAGCACCAATGGAATATCGACAGGTTTATCTATCCTTATCATAGTTTATTGTCTATAATTTTAGATGCAAGCTTAGCTATTAATTCTCTATTCTTAATTTCCTCGGCAGTTTCTCCAGAAGGCAATTCGGACATTTGTTTTGTTATAATAGCTAACCTTACTCTATCTCTATTTAATAACCTTTTCTTTGCAAGTAGTTTCTTCCGCTCATCCATCAGTTCATCATACTTAATACCTCTAGTAGATTTTAGATTAAAATAATCTTCACTGGTTAATATTTGATCAGCACGCCAGCCATCAATTCCATGAGGATCATTTAAGACTATTAATCCTCCATCATCGTCATCTTTTACAACTGCATAATTAGGTTTTATGGTTATTAATTTATTATCAAACTCTATATCAAATTCAGGTTGAACCATTAATGGGCTATGAGCAGTTGCAATGAATTGAACATTTGGAAAGTGCGTAGAGAGATTTTTCATAATTTCTCTTTGCCACTTAGGGTGTAAGTGTAAATCCACTTCATCTATTAATACAATAGCCGCTTCTTTTAAAGGATCTTTACTTGTAGGATACTCCTGAAAAAGCCTCCAGGCTAAATCAACCGTCCATGAAATTACCGTTCGGTACCCAAGACTTGCATTCTTAAAAGGTATTTTTAATCCGTGTTTCGTTGTTAACAATACGTTTCCCTTCTTTTCGTATTCGCTTAAAAGTTTGGGTGTTATAATTGTTATGTGTTCAGGTTTTTCAATATTGGGCAAAACGGAGGCCAACATCAATTTAACTTTATCCAAATACTCTTTGGATTTCTTTTTTTCTTGTCCTTTAGCCCCTAATGCAGCATAATTTGAAGTATGAAGGATATCTTCTGCATCAAACAATACTGTTCTTTCTGCAATGAACTGAGGAAGAGTATCCTCTAGTTCCGAATCATTCATATTTAGTTTCCCTAAACGCCTTGAAGCGCTGTATGCATAAATGATTGGCATCCTCTTATAAAAGATTTGCTCTGGTTTATTTGTTTCATGCTTAACAGTTTCAAGCTTGCCGGCTGAATTAAGTGTTATTTTAATACTTGTATTACAAATATTTTCCTTTAATACTTTACTGTTTAACTTCTTATTGGCAATAAATATAGCGTCAATTTGTGCTGATAGCTCTGGCTTTGTCTTTGTTTTTCTTACAAGTCTTAAGAATGTTTCATTCTCCTCATCGGTAATATATGGCTGTATCTTATTGTTATAATCTTTTTTGTTAATATCAGAATATGGAACGGGTTTCATCCAAGCAATACATTGTAAAAGAGTAGATTTACCAATACCATTTTCTCCTATAATCAGTGTCCATTGAGGAATTGTACCATCCTCATTTTCGAGGTTAAGTTCTACCTCTTTAAATGTTCTTACATTTGTGAGCTTGAGTGATTTGACGTAGATAGGGGCTTTCATTTTGTTTCATTTTTATGGCAATATATTTAAAATTGGGAGATAAGTAAAGTAGTGTGTTAGTTAGGTTGTAGTTTCCTTATCTCATGTAGGCCAAGAGCGGTGTTTTATTGTGGCTTCGTCTATGCCTTGTGCTTTAGGTTTCTTAGTTATATCTGCATCCTTTCTTTCTAGGCTATGGCTATTTACAATAATGCTAACTGTATACAATTTTACTAGTCAGTTAGGGCTATTTACCTGTTTATATGTTTGGCATTTTTATGTTTTGCGGTATGGCAATCAATTATCATTGTAGCTATTAACTATAATACGTATGCTGCATTGGTCCATTCAACAATTACAACTGAACTTAAAATACACCTGGAAAATTTCGCGTAATGCGACTGATTTTAAGGTAAACAGTATTATTACCTGTACCGATCATATACATGAAGGAAAAGGGGAAGCAGCACCTAATATCAGGTATAATGAAACACCGGAATTGTTGTTGAGTAGCTTTGAGCAGTTTGTAAATGCGGGTGCCAATGCCATTAACAATGCCAACGATTTATCCCTATTACTTAATCAGGTAAATGTACCCAATGCATTGCGCTTTGGTATTGAGCAGGCTTATATTCATTATTTATGCGCCCAAAGGAAGGAGAGTATTTATGAGTTTTTAAAAATAGAACAACCTGCTAAAACGCATACTTGTTATACTTTACCCATTATGGAACCCAGTAAGGTGGTAACTTTTTTCAACGAAAACAACCTGAATAGGTTTGCCTATTTAAAAATAAAAATAAGTGTTGATGGTGCTTTGGACGAAATAAAAACACTGGCTTCTATGTATGATAAACCTATTTTGGTGGATGCCAATGAAGCCTGGAAAGACCCTGATGCTTTGGTTAATTTTATGGATAGCTTACAGGGTTTAAACATTGCCATGATTGAACAACCAATGCATAGCAGTATGGTTGATGAATATAAATATGTGAAGCCACATGTAAAGCTGCCTTTAATGGCGGATGAAAGCTTTTGTGCGCATGTTGATTTTAACGAATTGAAACAACAGTTTGATGCGGTAAACATGAAACTAATGAAGGCCGGTGGCTACTTAAATGGTTTGCGTTTAATTTATGAAGCTAAAAAGTATGGTTTAAAAACCATGGTGGGCTGTATGGTAGAAACTACCCTGGGTATGAGCGGTGCTTATGCTTTTACGGGCCTATGCAATTATGCTGATTTGGATGGTTATATGATTGTAGAGAATGAACCTTACGGCTTATTGCAGGAAGTAGATGGCGAGGTATATTTAAAAGCATAGCCGTCATTTATACGGTTCTATTGATATTGGTAAAGACGTTGCATGCAACGTCTCTACATTATTTTTCAATTACTTCGTACATATCCAAACGTCTGTCTTTCCAGTTTAAAACGGTTCCTGTATTACGGGCACGTTCAATGGCTGCTAAATCTAGGTCGGCAATAACTACTGTTTCTATATTGGTGCTGGCTTCTCCGGCAATGGCATCGGGCGGAAAAGCAAAATCGCTTGGCGTGTATATACCCGATTGCGCATAGTTAATATCCATATTATCTACCGAAGGTATATTACCTACGGTACCTGCTGTAGCCACTATTATCTGGTTTTCGACAGCACGTGCCTGGGCACATAATTTTACGCGTAAATGCCCGTGTTTTTCATCGGTACTAAATGGTACAAAAAGTATTTTAGCCCCTTTGTTACAAGCAATACGGGCCATTTCAGGAAACTCTACATCGTAACAAACATTAATAGCTACTTTACCACAATCGGTATTAAATACTTTTATTTCATTACCCGGTCTTACTCCCCACCATTTGGCCTCGTTAGAGGTAATGTGTATTTTGTATTGCTTTTCGTAGGTTCCATCTCGTTTAAACAAGTAGGATATATTGTATAAATGGTCGTTTTCTACCTGTAAATGCGTTCCTGCTATGATATTGATATTGTACTCTAAAGCTAAGCGGGAGAACAGGTTTATATAATCTTCGGTATAATCATCCAGTTTACGGATACTATCTTCCGGGCTCATGCTTTTGTACTCGTGCAGCGATAAAAGCTGTGTGGTAAACAATTCAGGGAATAAAGCAAAGTCTGATTTATAGTTACTGGCCACATCGGTAAAGTACTCGCATTGTTGGGCAAACTGCTTAAATGAAGTAATTTTACGCAACTCATATTGAATACAACAAATACGTACTTTTTTCATCAACACGCTTCTTTCGCGTGTTTCTGCCTGGTAATCTAAGTTTACCCATTCCAGTAAAAGACCATATCCTTCGCTTTCTCTGTCTTCGGGTAAATAGTCTTTAATAATGCGCTGTATGGTAAAACCTTGTGCTAACTGAAAGGTAACAACGGGGTCTTTAAATTTTTTATCGACAACACGTTTTATATAAGCACGTACGCCAAACTCTTCAGAGTGTTTGTGGTAATTGGGTAAACGCCCGCCAATTAAAATACGCATCAGGTTTTTGTCTTCGCACAAAGCCCTGCGCATTTCGTATAAACGCCTGCCAATTTTTAAACCTTGATAGTTGGGGTGAACCATTACTTCTATACCGTAAAGGGTATCGCCTTCTTCATCGTGGTTAGTTATATATCCGTTATCGCATATTTCTTTCCAGGCATGGTCGTCATCGTATTCGTCCCAACTTACCATTAAACTGGTTGCTGAGCCTACAATTTTTCCTTCAAAGCTGATTACCTGCATGCCCTCCGGAAAAATTTTATACTGACTTTCTAACATGTCGTATTTCCAGGGTTCGTTGTCGGGGAAACAAATTTTAGAAAGAGCTATGATTTCGTCAAAGTCACTTTTTTCGGCATTGCGCTCAATCAATTTGGGCTTACGACTATTGCGTATTTTCATTCTGTTTTTATTTTATCATTAACTTTAATGAAATAATATTGCTGGCACTTAACAAGTCTTTGTTAAAGGCATTGCCTAAAGCGTAATCCAATTCAATTTTATTCAGTTTTAAGCCTACACCAATAGCCGGTGATACATTGTAGGAGGTACTGTTATCTATATTTTTTATTTTCTGGAAGTTGTTTACACCACCTCTTATAAATATAAATTCTTTGTAAGCTAATTCTGTAGCAATACGCGGATCAAGGTTTAAAAAGCTGGTGGAAACAAGGGTGTTTCTTTGTCCATCTGTATACACATCAAAATCGCAACTACCTAAAACGGAGAACCAGCTTTTGGTATACTTATAGCTACCGCCAACGGTTAGTTTGGGTAAGGTTAACTCTAAATTATTATTGGGTAATGCATTACCTGTACTTACCAGTTTTTCTTTTTCTGCCTCTGAAAAAGTATAGGTCCAAGCATTAAAGGTGGTGGTTACATCGCGTAAAATGGCTCCGAATTTAAATGTGGGCGTGGAGTATAGGGCACTTGCATCTAAACCAAATCCCCAGGCATTGGCAAAATCGCCAATTACCCTGCGTATTACTTTTACATTGCCACCTAATTGTAAGTTTTTTACCCAATTGGTTTCTGTAGCGTAGCTACCTATAAAAGCGTAATCAACGGCTGAAAATTGTGATATTTTTGTGTAATCTATTTGCCCGTTGCTGTTCATAATAAACAGCGTGTTGGGAATATTATCAACCCCTAAACGAATAATAGAAAGGGCTGCCACTGATTTTTCGTTTAAGCGGAAAGCTCCGGCTAAATAATCGTGGGTTAAAATGCCTGCAAACTGGCTGTTGCGCATACCTATTATTTGCGCCTTGTCTTTCATGTTGTTCAGGGCTGCCGGATTGTAATAACCTGCAGTTACATCATTAACCGCTGCCACCGAAGCACCTGCCATACCTAAATTTCTGGCACCTACTCCCAGACTCAAAAACTCATTGCTATATTTTAACTGAGCCCACGCATGTTGGCTTAATATAAAGATTAAAATGGCTGTTATTATTTTCTTCATCTATTAAAAATGCCTTTGTGTGCTTTATTTATTGCGTTTGGAATACTGTTTTTAATGCTGCTAATATAGTCATTGGTTCATTAAAATATTTTTGTTCTATAAAATTTACCAATTGCTTAACCAACATTTTGTCGTTTAATGTAATGTCTGTTTTTGTTGTATGGGCGTAAACTCTTGTTAACGAATATACAAAGCTTTCGTCCAATGCATAACCAAATAAATACCTGGCATCGCAAAAATGCCTGAAATTCTTGATGAAAGGGTCTGCGTTTTTAAACGAAAATCTACTAACGTAAGCATGGAGTATTTTAGTATCTATTTGTGCTAAATCGTTGTAAAACTGGTGGCAAACTTCGGGCATTTGCTTTACAATTAACCGGTCAATAAGCATTTCTGTCAGTATATGGCCCAAAAACCATTTACGGGGTAAATGTGCCAGTGGCTTAAACTGGTTTATTTCCTCCACAATGGCTGTATTGTATTGGTTAAAAAAGGCAGAGGGATGAAATGTTTTATCGGCTTGGTAATGGGCTAAACAACCTTCCAGTAAATTTTGCTCATGCTCCGTAAAATCGGTAAAAGTGTTGGTGAAATGCTTCACATAATTGCGCGCAAAATCGGGTAAAAACAAGGCAGCGTTAAAGTAATAATTACCTTTCTGGTTGTCTATGTAATAATGCGAGAGATAGTTCACTTATATGAACAACAATAAGTTAAATTTTTTGTTTAATAACAATCAGTTTTAAGGAAATTGGATTGATAGGTAGAGACGTTGCATGCAACGTCTTTACATCCCTAATCATTTTCCATATCGCTTAACTCAAGCTCTAAGGCGTGGGTTGATATATTGATTTCGACTAACGATAAAGCCAATGATACCAAGAAAACAAGTAAACTGAACCCGAATATAGTTTGTGCCCATATAATGTAATCAGTATACAGGAAAAACATAGTGAGTACACACATAAAGAAACTTATTACGCCAAATGCCTGCATGTATTTTATGAGTCGCAAGCGTTTACGTAAATTTTTTATCTGGGCAATAACGGTGAGCTTATCTGTGCCGTTTTGCTGGAATTTTGTGTGTAAATTCCTTATCAGGTTGGCTACGGCTAAAAACCGGTTGGTATAAGCTAACATTAATAAGGTAATCGCTGGAAAGAGTAAAGCCGGGGTATTTATAGTTATTTCCATATTGATAAGTGTTAATTTTAATCAATAATATATTCTTCCGCTTCTAATCCATCATTCTCCAAGCGGATAATGGTTTGGTTATTTTTGTTTCCTATGGTAATTATTTCGGCTGAAAACCGACCATTTTCTTCTTCCACTAAAACATCGTCAATAATAGTATTAACCAAATGTTCCCAAGCTTTTGTTTTACCGGCATTACGACTTTGGTATTGCAGTTGCCCGTTAAAATCGCCCATAAGCTGAGCGTTTAATGTGGGTATATCAATAGCAGCAAGCGGTAAAATCATGTCGTTGTCTTCGGCTTTTTGCAAAACCAAAGTGCTGCCATCTTTCATCAATAATTCAATATATTCTACAAAGCTGAATACATCGTCAGGCTTTGATTTATTAACCCAAAAATGATAATATACCTGGGTTAATAATTTGCCTTCAATACTTTTAAGCAGCAGTAGTTGTTCCTGGTTATAGTACATAACTATTCTACCAGCTTGGCTAACTCACTGATGATAATTTTTTCCATGTTGTTTTCTAAATTATCGTAAGTACCTTTTATAAAGGTTAAGCCCGTTATGTTTTGGTATAGTTCTACGTATCTGTCGGTAATGCTATCAATTAAATCGTTTGGAAACAGGGGAGCACTTGTTCCTTCTTGCCCTTGAAAACCTTGCGAAATTAACCATTGGCGCACAAACTCTTTCGACAGTTGTCTTTGTTGCTGGTCCTTGGCTTGAATAGCATCGTAAGTATCAGCATAAAAGTAGCGTGATGAATCAGGGGTATGGATTTCATCCATAAACATAATTACACCGTCTTTATTGCCAAATTCGTATTTGGTATCTACTAAAATTAAACCTTGTGTTTTGGCATAATCAACACCAAATTGATAGAGCTTGTGGGTATAGTTTTCAATTACTTCGTAATCTTGTTCGTTTACCAAACCTTGTTTTATAATTTCTTCTTTGCTTATATCCGTATCGTGGCCGCTACTGGCTTTAATAGTTGGCGTTATAATAGGCTTTTCAAATTTGTCGTTTTCGCGCATGCCATCAGGCATTGGTACTCCGCAAATGCTACGTTTACCGCTTTTATATTCGCGCCATGCATGGCCTGTTAAATAACCCCTGATAACTATTTCTACCAAGTAGGGTTTACATTTATGGCCTATGGTAACGTTGCTGTGTGGCGATGAAATTCTCCAGTTAGGCACTACATCTTTGGTAAGGTCGAAAAAGAAAGAAGCCGTTTGGTTTAATACCTGACCTTTGTATGGAATGGGTTTAGGCATTACTACATCAAAAGCCGATATTCTGTCTGATGCAATCATAACCAGAATGTCATCGTTAATATTATATACATCGCGCACTTTGCCGCGATAAAAGTTTTTTTGTTTATGAAAAAAATAGTTTGTAGCTATTAATGCATCCATGGTATTTTAAAAATATTGAAATGCAATAATACTGCTTTATAAAATTAAACATCGTTAATTATACCAATGTTCAAAAAATTATGGCTCCATTTTAAATTAAAACAATTATAACAGTCTTACGTTTAACTAATTGTTAATGTATGCGTTCAATTCGTTTAAGAGGTTGAAACAAACATGTTAACAAAAGCTATATTGTTTCGTATTTTTCAATTGTCAGCAGGGTATAAAACAGTGGACAATCAACAGTTTTTTTGTGACTGAAAGGCTGTTCCGGTTTGTATTTGGTGTCAATTATCTTTTAATTTGTTTACTAATCTTTACTCAAAAAATGAAAAGAAAAAATTTATTGGTCAGTAGTTTTTTAATGATAGCCTTACTGGGCTTGGGTTTTATACTGATTGCTTATCCACCAGCAAAAGCTGTTTGCAATTCAATTACTGATAGATTGGCTATTACATCGCCAAGTTATCCGGGATTTGGAATTGACTTACCGGAAGACTATGAAGTACATGGAATTGATGTAAGCAGGCATCAACGTGATATTGATTGGGAAGCTGTTTCTAATATGTTTCACGATCAGATAGGTATTTCGTTTGCTTTTATAAAAGCGACCGAAGGGCGTACTGTTGGTGATGATTACTATGAATACAACTGGAAACAATGCAAAAAAAATAATTTATTACGCGGAGCGTACCATTTTTTTAGGCCACATTTAACGGCTGAAGAACAAGCTAATTTCTTTTTCAGTAAAGTAAAATTGGATCAGGAAGATTTACCTCCGGTATTGGATATTGAAATAAAAGGTAGTGCTACACCTGCAGTATTAAAAACAAAGGTTAAACGCTGGTTAGTGCTTACCGAAAAACATTATGGTGTAACACCAATTATTTATACCAACTATAGTTTTTACAAAAACTATTTCTCGGGTAAAGAGTTTGAAAAATATCCGTTTTGGATTGCTCATTACGCTACCAACGATTTAAATGAAAAAACAAAAGAATGGCGCTTTTGGCAACACCACGATAAAGGCAGAGTGAACGGAATTAGAGGAGGAGTTGACTTTAACGTATTTAAAGGAAGTTATGACGATTTGTTGAAGCTTTGCAAGAAATAAAAATGCTTCTGGCCTCTGGCAACTAGCTTCTAGCTAGATATCAATAAAAAAAAACTCGAAAGTGATAAGCTTTCGAGTTTTTTTTATGCCCTGCTTCGAGCAGCTATAGTTATTTGCTAGTTGCCAGCAGCTAGTTGCCAACCTTATTTCATCTTAAAATCCTCCAGCATATTCTTTTGCTTTTCCCATACTTTACCGTTCCAAAGCATATAATCGTAACTGCCATCAGGAATATAGGTTTCGTACATACCTACATTATCAGCTTTGGGAGGAATAATATTTTCGTAAATTAATAGTCTGGGTTTTTCTTCATAACGCAAGGTCATGGTGGCTTTGTTGTTAAACTCCCAGATTAAGCGGTGCAAAGGTTGTTTGCCTTTTATATCAAAAATGGGTGCGCCAAATACGGGTGTATTGTTTTTAAATAATAGCACATCAACTACTTTTTTATTGCTGCGTTCTGTTGCGCCATCCCATCCAAGTAAAGTGTAATAAGTTCCTTTCTGGTTTTGTGTTTTTATTATTTTGTAATAGATAGCACCGAACCAATGGCTGGCATCGGTTTCTACATAAAACACATTTTCTATGCTGTCACTTCTGTCTATTAAAGGAAAAAAGTCGGGCATGCCAAATAGTTTCTTTTCCCTTTTTATTTTGTTTGGATTCATTTGTATAACACCAAAATTTCTGAAATGCTCATCGTTACTGGCTACGTTCCAGGTAATAATCCTGAAATAATCATCGGGCGATTTTACAATGGAAACATTTTTAAGAGAATCAAATGGAAAGAAATAAGAATTCTGTACGCGTAAAGTTCGGGCCAATGTTTTAATAAAATTGGTTCCGCAGGTAATGCGCGTGGTTTCGTCAAAACTGGTTACCATCTCTTGCGAAAGGCCAACCAACCTTAGCTCAGCATCCTTAAGGGTATCAAGCGTTAAAGAGTCAATTTTTTGTGCTTTAACATGACTAACAAACAGAAAAATAATGATTGAAAAGAGTATGTGTTTCATGAGTGGCAAATGTAGTGTTTAAAATAAAAATAAATTGCTGCGTAAAATCTTAACAAATTATAAAAACGTAAAGTAAAAATGGTTAGTATTGTACAATTATGAAAATGCTAAAATCATTAACAGTAAACGTATTACTAATTTTGTTAACGCTTTATTTGCTAAGCTGGTTAGGTGCTTTTTTGTTAAGTGGTTATACCCGACACGGACAATCGCTGACACTACCTAATTTAAAAGGTCTTGCTTTTGAAGATGTAGAGAAAATTTTAGCACAAAAAAAACTACGTTACATTATTACCGATACTGCTTTTATTGATAATATGCCCAAAGGAAGTGTGGTGGAACAAAATCCATCGGCTAATACCAAAGTAAAAGAAGGCCGTTACGTATATATAACCATTAATTCAAACTCAAGTATAGGCGTGCAAATGCCCAATTTAATTAATAGTTCATTGCGTTTTGCAGAAACCGTATTGTTAGGTGCAGGTTTACAATTGGGTCGTGTTATTTACAGACCGGATGTAGCACAAGGCGCAGTTTTAGACCAATTATACCACAACCAAAGTATTCAACCCAATGTTAAGGTTCCCAAAGGTGCCAGCATTGATTTGGTAGTTGGAGACGGCATGGGCTCAAGCATGGTTACTATTCCTGATTTAACCAACTTAACGTTGAACGAAGCACGTGGCGTACTGGAAAGTAGTATGCTACAAGTTGGAAGCGTTGTGTACGAAGGTAAAAAAGACTCATTGAATGCCACCGTAAAAAGACAATCGCCTGCTTTTGAAGAAGGGCAAACCATTAAGAGCGGCCAACAGGTTGATTTGTTTTTAGGTGATTAATGGGACTCGTTTTACAGCTTTCAATAAAATACATTTAATTACGTTAACACCATTTATGAAATTATATTTATGCTTATTAGCCTGCTTTTTAATTATACAAACCAAAGCGCAGGAAATAGTGCTTCCTTTGGGCAGCAATGTATGGTTAAACAACCATGCTGATAAAAATGTAGTAGCCAATAACAGTAAACAGTTGGGTAAAGCCGCTACATTAAGTATTCCTTTTACAGAGTATTTTAACGCACGGAATTATGCTAAGCCCGATACTTTAAAATGGATGGATAGCAATGTAACCGTTACTAACTTAAACGCTACATTTGACAATAGAGATATCAACGGAACGGTTTACAGTAAAGGTTTTGCCGATGCTGATGTATTAACTTCCCGTTTAATAAATACAAGCGGAGTTGGCAATGTTTTTATCTATATCAATTATTCAACAGGTATTGATTGGCTTACCAACGATTCATTGATACTACAAATAAAAGGCAGTAACGATGTTTGGAAAACAATCTGGAAATCGGCCAATGATACTTTTACCAACCGCGATGTTTTTGTAAACTTTAGCTTTGTGAATGAGTTTGCAAGTAATAATATCCAATGCAGGTTTATTAACTATTGTCAAACTACCAATGCTATTACTGAAGATTTCAGGATAAACAAATTTATTATTTCTTATAAAAACATTATACCATTTTACCAATCGTTTAGAAGTTACACGCCATTAACATTTGCCCCTTTAAATACCAACTGGATAGGTTTCTCTACCCAGGTAAGCATTAACGATAGTGCAAAAATGATGTGGGGTAACAGTGTTATTTTTAATTCCATTACACAGTTTAAAGACTCAAGCTATAATGGTAACAGTGGTGCTTATGGCAGTGCTGATACCTTAATGTTAAATCCCGTTGATTTAGCAACAGCCAGCGTTTCTGACCAACTGGTATTAAGCTTTTGGGTAAGAAGCTTTACGGAGGCACGCAGCAACGACTCCCTTTATTTAGAAACCTTAGATAATTTAGGCAGGTGGCAACGGGCTTGGGCAGTAAGCAAAATTGATACGCTTTACCAGAAAGTAAGCATTCCTTTAACCGGGCGTTTACGGCATTCCGCTTTTACATTCCGCTTAATTAATAAAGGTACTTATACTTTAAACGATACACAAAGTTTTGCGGTGGCTGCTTTAAAAATAACAGCCAAACAAAATTTACCTTTGGTCGAAGATTTTTCAAGTACTACAGGTGTTTATCCTGATGCGGAGAAATGGATTGATAAAAAAGTATTCATCAATAATAACTTTCCTAAAAACCAGCCTAGTTTAAACGTAGCCACGTTTGACGGATTAAATGAGAATGGTAATGCGTATAGCAAATTCCCTGTAAAGGGTATAGCTGATATGCTTACCAGTAAAGGCTATAATTTATCAGCCTTTTCTGTTAATGATTCCATTTATTTAAGTTTTTATTACCAATACCAGTTGCAGGGTACTACGCAACAAATATATCCTGACGATTCGTTGATTTTAGAGTTTAGAAGTTCGCCCAATGATGCAGATTCGTTTGATATAGTTTGGAAAAAATCGGCATTGGATACGCTTGGTTACGACACCTTTTACAGGATACTGATTCAGGTGCCTGCTGCTTATTTGCATGATGATTTCCAGTTCAGGTTTAAAAACAGGGGAAGCTTAACAGGTAACTTAAGCCAATGGCATGTTGATTATATTAAACTCGATAATGGACGCAGTCGTTTTGATACCGCTAATTACGATTTGGCTATATCATCAACACCCACATCTATACTCCGTAAATACAGGTCAATGCCTTGGAGCCATTTTACCATGAACAAAAATAAGTATACTAACGATACCGTATATTTTAGTGTGTTTAACAATGATAAACGTAACTTTTTGGTTGATTACCGCAGGCAGTTATACGACAACGAACAAAGCTTGGTTTTTACCAATAACAAAGCGGCAGGGAGTATTCCTTATCAGGTAAGCAGTAATTTGGTAAGTGATAATCCAACTACTTTAAATAGCAGTTCAACAGGTTTGGTAAAAACATTCAGAAGCAAAGTAGCAGTAAGCGATAATAACTTTGCTAATAATGATAATATTCCAATCAACGACAGTATCAGTGTAAATACCAAGTTCAGCAATTATTTTGCTTACGATGATGGCACAGCCGAAGGAGGTTATGGTATTTATTTAAAAACAAATGCTTCCGTTGCGCTGGCTTACGATTTAGAGAAACCAGATACCATTTATGGTGTAGAAATATTTTTTAACCAGGCCGAACAAGATGTAAGCACGCGTAGTTTTGATTTGATGGTTTGGGAAGATATTAGCCCCATTAACCAAACAGCTACCAGCGATAAAATCATATACCGCAAAAATGGTTTAAAACCTATTTACAATAACACTATTAATGGCTTTGCTACTATTTTATTTGATTCGGCTATTGTAGTTGGACAACGCTTTTTTGTTGGCTGGGAGCAAATAGGCCAGTTTGTATTGAATGTAGGTTTAGATGAAAACTATTATGTAGGTAATCAAATATACACCAATCCAAACATGTTTTATAAAACAGATGGCTTTTGGAAACCTACCGAAATTCCAGGTGCTTTAATGATAAGACCATTGTTAGGTCAGGTAAGAGATTTTCCTGTTTCAATACCGCAAACACCTCAACCAAAAGCAGGTTTTGATTGTGTTATTTATCCAAACCCAACTACTACGGCATTTACTATTGAAACACTTTACAAAGGCAATTTAACAGTAAGCGTGTTTGATTTAATGGGTAAAGAAATAATGCAAACCAATATGAATAATGGATTGCAAACTATTAATTTGCCATCACTAACAAGCGGCATGTATTTGGTACAATTGGTTGATGAAAGCAACGGTACTAAGCTGACTAAAAAACTAATTATTGACTAATAAATTTTATATAAATTATGACAGATATAACTACAGATGAATTAAAGCAACGTATGGATGCGGGTGAAAAATTAACCATTATTGATGTACGCGAACCCCATGAATTTGAAGAGTATAATATTGGAGCTACTTTAATTCCATTGGGCACGTTGCCTGCTAAAGTAGATGAGTTAATGCATTTAAAAGACCAGGAAGTAATAGTACATTGTCGTAGTGGTGCAAGAAGTGCCAATGCCAAAATGTTTTTATTAGATAATGGTTTTAGCAATGTACGCAACTTGTTAGGTGGCATGATGGACTGGAGAAGTAAATACGAATAGTATTGATACAGCTAAAATATTTCGGCTATTGAAATTATTTTATTTTAGAACAAAAATTTTAATCACACTTACCATTATAGCCTGTGCTGTAATGGTAAGTGTTTTTTGTGGCACAGAGCAAAACACTACAGCCACCAATACCAGCCCTTATTTAAACCACAACGACACCGTAAAGTATGTGGGTATGCAACAATGCAGGGCTTGCCACGAAGGTATTTACAAAACATTTATTGAAACAGGTATGGGCAAAAGCTTTGATTTAGCTACCAAGCAAAAATCAAGTGCTGATTTTTCCAAAAACCATGTGGTGTATGATAAATTTAAAAACCTCTACTACCATCCTTATTGGCAAAACAACAATATGTACATTATGGAGTTTCGTTTAAAAGGTAAGGATACCGTTTATAAACGAGCCGAAAAGGTGGATTATATTATTGGGTCAGGACAACACACTAATTCCCATTTGATGAACATAAATGGTTACGTATATCAAATGCCACTAACGTGGTATGCGCAGGAAAAAAAATGGGATTTACCTCCCGGTTTTGAAGGTGGTAAAAACTCAGGCTTTAACCGCAGTATAGAGTTTGAATGCATGAGTTGCCACAATGCCATGCCTGCCGTTACTGATTATACGGCCAACCAGTTTGTAAGTGTGCCCAACGGCATTGATTGCGAGCGTTGTCATGGTCCGGGAGAAGCACATGTAAAAGATAAGCTGGCTAACCATATAGTAGATACCGCACACGAAATAGATTATACCATTGTAAACCCACGCAAACTTCCGTGGGAACGACAAATAGATGTATGCCAACGTTGCCATTTACAGGGCAATGCCGTTTTAAAACCCGAAAAAACTTTCCGCGATTTTAGACCCGGTATGCAGTTGAGTGATTTTTGGGATGTATACATGCCTAAACAAAAAGACGGTGATGAAAGTTTAATAATGGCTAGCCACGCGCAGCGTTTGCAGCTGAGCAAATGTTTTATAGAAGGCAATAAAAATACCAAACAAGGCGACAAAAGTTTTGAAACACTTAACCTAACTTGTATTACTTGTCATAACCCACATGTAAGCGTTAAAAAAACAGGCACACAAATATTCAATACAGCTTGTATCAATTGCCATAACGAACCACAGGAAACCAAATGTACCGAAACTGAAAAAGTACGTATGGTCAGCAATAACAATTGCGTACAATGCCACATGCCTCGCTCTGGTACCATTGATATTCCGCATGTAACCGTGCACGACCATTGGATAAAAAAGCCTGCTAAACAAACAGAAATAAAAAGCATTGAAGAGTTTGCAGGTTTGTATTGTATCAACAATAAAAAAACTACAGAGCTATCTCAGGTAAAAGGTTTGATTAATTATGTAGAGAAATTTGAAGGCAAGCCCGAGGCATTACAGCAAGCTGCCACTTATTTTAAAAACGATTACAAGCAAAACGATTGGCTAGATGCACAAATTCATTTGCATTATTTGCAAGCCGATTACAATGCTATTATTGCCAAAGCCTCCTTTATAAAAGTACAGGAACAAACCAGTGCCTGGTTATGTTACAGGGTAGGACAGGCTTTTCAAAGCAATAACGATTTTGTAAGGGCTGAGTTATTTTACCAAAAAGCAGTTGATTTATCGCCAAGCAGCATTGATTTTATTGATAAGCTGGGGCAGGTGAAAATTCAATTGAATAAGTTAGAAGAGGCTATAAAAATATTGCAAGGCAACTTGCTTTTCAATGCAAAACAAGCCAATAGTTTAACCAATTTAGGCTTTGCTTATATTAAGCAGGGCAATACTGCTTTGGCTAAAACCTATTACCAAAAAGCATTGCAACTGAACCCCGACTACGAACAAGCCTTATTTAATTTAGCCGCTGTTTACAATATGGAAGGCAATACAGCAGAGGCCAAAAAGCTATTGCAACAAATTATGCAATTAAACCCGGGCAATACACAGGTAAAACAGCTATTGAAAACCCTTTAATAACCCCACTTTTTATTGGTTTGGCTAAATAATAGCACGCTTAATTGTGTACTGTGTTAATTGGCTTATATTTGCCGCTTATTTTTAGTTAAAAAGCGGTAAAAGCAATTTATGAATCAAGACGATATAATTAAACGCAGAACTTTTGGAATTATCAGCCATCCCGATGCAGGAAAAACTACTTTAACAGAAAAGTTTTTGTTGTTTGGTGGAGCTATACAAACGGCTGGTGCGGTAAAAAGCAATCGAATAAAAAAGGCAGCTACTTCCGATTTTATGGAAATAGAGAAGCAGCGTGGTATTTCGGTAGCTTCATCAGTAATGGGTTTTGATTATAAAAACTACAAAGTAAATATATTAGATACACCCGGTCACAAGGATTTTGCGGAAGATACCTACCGTACTTTAACGGCTGTAGATAGTGTAATATTAGTAGTTGATTGTGTGAAAGGGGTAGAGGACCAAACACGTAAGCTGATGGAAGTTTGTCGCATGCGTAATACCCCTGTTATTGTTTTTATCAATAAAATGGATCGCGAAGGGCAAGATGCTTTTGACTTGTTAGATGAAATAGAAAAAGAATTAAATATACATACACGCCCGTTAAGCTGGCCTATAGGTATAGGCTCAAGCTTTAAAGGCGTATATAATTTGTACGATAAAACATTACAGTTATTTGCACCCAGCAAAACAAAAGTATCGGACGATATACATGCCATTAATGATTTAGCCTCGCCCGATTTAGAGAAATACATTGGTGATAAAGCGGCAAAAAAATTACGCGATGATGCAGAATTGATAGAAGGCGTGTATGAGCCTTTTAACAAGGATTTATATTTAGATGGTTATTTAGCTCCCGTATTTTTTGGAAGTGCTATTAATAATTTCGGAGTAAAAGAGTTGTTAGATACCTTTGTGGAGATAGCCCCGGAACCACGCTCACGCTATACCGAAACACGCGAAGTATTACCTACCGAAAAGAAATTTACAGGCTTTATATTTAAAATTCACGCCAACTTAGACCCTAATCACCGCGATAGAATTGCTTTTTGCCGCATTGTTTCAGGCAAGTTTGAGCGCAATAAATTTTACCACCATACCCGTTTAGAGAAGAACTTCAGATTTTCGAGCCCTACCAGTTTTATGGCCAACGAAAAGAGTATTGTTGATGAAGCCTTTCCGGGTGATGTAGTGGGCTTATACGATACCGGTAACTTTAAAATTGGCGATACCTTAACCGAAGGAGAAAAAATCAGCTTTAAAGGTATCCCTAGTTTCTCTCCTGAAATATTTAAAGAGTTGGTGAATAAGGATCCTTTAAAAACAAAACAATTAGAAAAAGGTATTCAACAGTTAACAGACGAAGGCGTAGCACAGTTGTTTACCCAACAACCCGGTAATATAAAAATTATTGGTACCGTGGGCGACCTCCAGTTCGATGTAATACAATTCAGGTTATTACATGAGTATGGTGCTTCTTGTTCGTTCAGACCGTTGAATTTTGAGAAAGCCAGTTGGTTTACTTCTACCGATAAAAAAGCGTTGGATAAGTTTTATATGTTAAAACGCCATAACATAGCGCAGGATAAAGAAGGCAGGCCGGTTTATTTAGCAGAGAGCTTATGGTCGTTAAAAATTAATCAGGATAACTTCCCCGAAATTCAGTTTCACTTTACCTCCGAGTTTAAAACCGATCAGGATACCATTAAGAATGCCAGTGCCTGGTAGTTTTTTAGTTGGTTAGAATGAATTACTTTTAATGAAGCATAAACAAAAGTAAAATGGAATTATGAAACAATATATTTTAAAAGTTATTTTACTGCTAGGAGTTCCTGTCACTTTTATGGCTTCACTGTGGTTGAAGTTTGTTAAGAAAGCAGGTACTGGTAAAATGGGCAATCGTATTTTTATGCAATTAGGCATTTTACCTATTTTGGATCATTATTATCAACCAATGATTAATCCCGAAAAGCACTTGACTAAATCATTAAGAGATGATAGAAAGCTTACAGGGATTGATTTTAATGCAGAGGAGCAATTAAATTTATTAGCTCAATTCAACTACAATGAGGAACTTTTAACATTCCCTGTTAACAAACAAAATAACATTGCATTTTACTACAATAATAGTTCCTATGGCTCAGGCGATGCAGAGTACCTTTACAATATGATTAGGCATTTTAAACCCAATAACCTCATTGAAATAGGAAGTGGTAATTCTACATTGATGGTAAATAATGCTATTCATGCTAATAAACTTGAAAATACCCAATACAACTGTAACCATATTTGTATAGAACCTTATGAGCAACCTTGGCTTGAAAAAACAAGTGTTAATGTAATAAGAGAAAAAGTTGAAACCCTTGATGTATCATTTTTTCAGCAATTAGAAGCGGGCGATATTTTATTTATAGATTCTTCTCACATTATAAGACCTCAGGGAGATGTTCTTTTTGAATATTTAGAATTATTGCCAACCTTAAAATCGGGAGTTTTAATTCATGTACACGATATTTTTACGCCTAAGGATTATTTGGATGACTGGATATATAAGAATCATTTTTTATGGAATGAGCAGTATTTACTAGAAGCATTTATGACTTATAATTCCGAATTTAAAATTATTGGCGCATTGAATTATTTATCGCATAATTATAGAAAAGAGTTTGCTGATAAATGCCCAGTTTTTGCACAACAACAAGGCCGAGAGCCTGGTGCTTTTTGGTTGAGAAAAAAGTAATGCATAATTATTAAAATTTCATATAAGCTATTGCACACATCCAAACCAGCATAGCTATTCCTTACTTCTTTTACTGGCTTGTAAGTTTTGTTCGTAGTTTTCTATCCAGTCCTTCACACTTACTTTTTTTATCAATTCAGCTATAAGTGCATAAGGTATGTCATCCATTTTTTTAAAGCGCACACAACTCTTACCCATATCGAGTTTGGTTTTAGCGTATTTAGGGTATTCGCTCGTAAACCAATGTAGTAGTTCAGGGTTTGCATATAGCCCCATGTGATATAAAGCTATAAAGTTTTTTTGCGAAGCTATATTTATAAAAGGCAATGCCAGTTTTGGGTCGCAATGATAACCCGGAGGATAAATACTATGTGGTACAACATAACCAATCATACCATAGGTCATCTTCTCTTCAAAACCTTCAGGTAAATTGCTTACAATGGTATTGCGTAATTGTATCAATGCCGTTTGTCTTTCTTCCGGTAGTTCGGCTACATAATCTTCAATAGTATTGGCTTTTGATTGCATGTTTTTTTATTTCAAACTAATGTTTTTTTGAGTGCTTTTGCAATAGGTGTAAAGACAATCCCGATAACTATCGGGAGGACCGCGCATCAGCTCACCCACCACTGTCCCTTGTAGTGTCTCCTGACCAACAAGCAGTCTATCATTTTAGATACTTTTTGACAACCAATCGTTATCTTGCTTTTAAATCATGAAAGAAAAATAAGATGATGAAATACTTATTAGGTTGTTTTTGTTTGCTGAGTATATGGCTATATGCACAGCAGCGAACTAATACCGCTACTTTGGCACAGCAGGCAGGAACCAAAGTAGCTACACGCTTTGTAGTGCCCGAAACTTATGGAAGGAAAGTATATGCCAAAGGTTCATTTGGCGATTATTTACAGCAGTTGGCTTTGCAGCCTGTTGGGAGCAAAGTATTGTTTTACAATGGCGATATAAAGCCCAATCAAAAAGTAGCTGCAGCCGTATTAACTTTAGATGTAGGCAAAAAAGACTTACAACAATGTGCCGATGCCGTAATGCGCTTACGGGCCGAATATTTATTTGCCCAAAAAAAATACACAGCTATTCATTTTAACTTTACCAGTGGTTTTGTAGCCGACTATGTAAAATGGGCGGAGGGGCAGCGGATTAAAGTAAAAGGAAATACTTGTACTTGGTATAACGCAGGCGAGTCCGATTATTCCTATAAAAATTTCAGGCAATATTTAGATATCATATTTTGTTATGCAGGTACTTTATCATTGAGTAAAGAAATGAAAAAGGCTAAGTTAGATAGTATAGAAGTGGGCGATGTATTTATAAAAGGAGGCAGCCCCGGGCATGCTGTTATAGTGGTTGATATGGCTATACAAAAAAGTACAGGCAAGCGCATATTTATGTTGGCACAAAGTTATATGCCCGCACAAAGCATGCATGTGTTGGTCAATGAAAACAATGGTGCTTTATCACCTTGGTATGAAACAAATGAGAGCGATATGTTATATACACCGGAGTGGACTTTTAACTGGACCGATTTAAAACGTTTCTGATGAAATTATATAAAAGAATAATCTTGTTACTTGGCTTTGGTACGTTGTTACTACAGGTTGGCGGACAGGTAAAACCTGCTGATTTAAAAACAGCTTGCGAGGCTTTTAACTTATACAATAAACAAGTAAGAGATGCTTTACTAAGTAAAGAAAAAGCAAAGAGTTTGTTTGTAGAAAAAATGCAGGCTATAATCCATGCTTATACAAGCTTGCACCAAATGGATAGTATGGCCAATCCGCAGCTTCACTTTCCTTTACAGGGTTATACCGCTAAAGCCATTGGTGGAAAAAATGGCAATGGTTACTATGGCAGCTCGTATAGTTATTTTGATGGCAATAAACACAAAGGACATCCTGCACACGATATATTTATCAATGATAGAAACCAAGATGCTTTAGATGATAAAACCTTAAAACCTGTAGCTGTTGTATCGGTTGACTATGGAGTGGTAATAGCCATGGAGCAACATTGGGATACTACGAGCAGTTTAAGAGGAGGTAAGTATATTTATATTTTTAATCCACAAACCAAACGCATTTGGTATTATGCCCATTGTGCAACTATTAAAGTAAGCTTAGGCGATGTAGTGTATGCAGGGCAGCCCATAGCTACTGTTGGACGTACAGGTATGAATGCTTTTAAAAAACGTTCGCCAACTCATTTACATTTAATGTTGTTAGCGTTGAATAAAGCAGGTTTACCGGAACCTATTAACTGTTATTCATTGTTGAAGAATTTATAACGATTAGCAGCGTTAGTTTTTTGCCCTTGTTGTGTCTCCCGACCAACAAGCACTCTAAAGCAGGTTTACTACGACCCATTAATTATTACGGATTGATCAGCCTAACGAATAACATCTACAGAACCTCGTTTTACATAATATTTACCCGATACACCAAAAGCTTCAATTAAATAAGTATACGAATCAGCCTGTACAGGCTGGCCTTTGTATAATGCATCCCAACCCTGTTCCTTGTCAGTGCTTTCAAATATAATATCGCCCCACCTGTTCATAATGCTAAGGTTTATTTTACTCATACCGCTGAATACCGGTTTAAATATATCGTTCAGCCCATCCTCATTAGGCGTAAATGCATTCGGTACATAAAAGTGTTCATCCGTTACCAATATTGTTTTCATGGTGGAGTCAGGGCAACCATCTTTTGAAATAGCATAGAGTTTAATATCCGTTTTACCCGTATCGCTTAACAGCAGCAAAAAACTATGCTGATTCATACCGTATATATTGAATTTTTTTATCTCCCAGTTTATTTTGTCGTTAGCATTGCCCCCGTATTTTATGGTTACTGACTGATTCTTTTGGTATACGCCCGTATCAGGCCCAAATTCCATCATGGGTTTGCGCCCTAGTTTAATAGTATAATGGAGTGTATCTTGGCTTTGGCTGCATGCCAGGCTGGTGGTTAATACCCAACCGTTGGTATCAGCTATTATTTGCATGTATTTACTGGCTTGCGTACTTTGGTTATCCCATAGTATTTGTTGGGCATTGCTTACGGTAATAGATACCGTATCGCCATAGCAGGCTATAGGTGGGTAGTTTATTTGGGCTTTGGCTGCATTAATAAGCACATAGCCAATTACGGGCGGGTTTTGGCAATGCAGTATATTACTTTCCGTTACACTTACAGTACCTATGCCCGGTGCGCTGCCCCAATCAACAAAAATCTGATGCGTACCGTTGCCTGCATTAATGGTGCCTCCGTTTACTTGCCATTGATAGTCCGCCCCGGTATGCTCGTCTACAAAATAGTGAACGTTTCTATCTCCGGGGCAAACGGTATCAATAACCTGAGCTGTTAGGCCGGTAGCGCGCAATAGTGTTGCAAGTAGTACTATGGCAGGGAATAAACAGCGCAAGTAAATAAGGCTTTACACTTTTAATAATGTCTGATGGCAGAAGTTCCTGTTTTTGGTATAACGGTTACATTGGCATTACCCGAAAAAGTTCCGGTACAGCCTAAACGATCGCTTAAAGAAGTAACAGCATATGCTTTTACGCCTGAGCTGGTATACACTTGTGAGTTAAAATTGTAAGTACTGCTTGAAGTAGTTACGCTTCGGGCAGTTCCGTTTTCGGTATAGTTAACCAACCAAGGAGCTACCCCTGTAAAAGTAAATTTTAATTTTCCCAGTACAGTAGCAGCGTTTACACAAATAGAATCAGTTCCGCTAAGTACTACTGTAGGTGGCGCCAAACGCAAAACAGCCAATGAAACAGTATCCATAGGGCAGCCCAGTATATTTATTTCAACCACTTTTAAAATATCAATACCTGGGGTGGCCGACCAATTGATAGTAATAGAATCAGAAGTGCCTCCGCTGGTTTTGGTACCATTGGTAATAATCCATTGAAAAGTGCTGCCCGCTAAGCCATCAACCGAATAACTTTTTCCCGTTGCTCCCGCACAAACGGTATCGGGGCTGGTGGTGCTTTGGGCAAAAGCTAGCTGAGTAAGGCTTACTAATACAAGTAATAAAGCCATGCGTAAGTGTTGAAGTGTTTTCATATAATGTTTAGTTTAGTAGTGGTATAAAATGGTTGTTGAATTCGGTATGGTAGATTGCCCCTGGGCATAGTTGGTTTGGTTATACGCACGGCCTCTGGCTACGTGGTAATTGTTTCCGTTGAGTTCATCCGCTTTAAAACGGAAGGCATATACACGATAATACACCGCCTTGCACTCGTACGTATGCGTATAAGTAAAACTAAGCGTTTGAGAATTATTAATAATACCTATAATGGTGGAGTTGCCTATACTTTGCCCGTTGGTATAAGTTCTTCCATCCGTAGGTAATGCTGTAAAATTGCTGGTGGTGCTGCTTACTATCAGGTAACCTTGCAGCGTATCGGTAGGATAAGGATCCGTCATACCATTCCATTTAAGCGTATCGGTAGTATAGTTGGCATTGGAATTAACCGTTAGTGTGGGCGAGCTCCAGGCTGGCTCTCTTATACTAAGCCAAAAGGTTTGGTTGTCAGTGGTGGAGGTGGTACGTATATTGGGTAAACCTTGGGTAAATCCACTGCTTATCATATTTGTTTTGATGGTATCTTCACTCGTATTGGTATAGCCCCCTATATTGGCTCCCGGGCAAACCTGTATCAGTCTGTTATCATATCCATCGGGTTCATTAATTACTTTGGGGTTATTGGCTACATTCCAGTTACCATGGTTACCTCCGTGCCCCAAGGAGTGGATATCAGTACTGCCATTTTTAATGGTAACCATATCCGTATTATTGTTAAAACTTAATTTGCTGCTGTTGGTAGCGGGTGTATTACTAAAAACCGATGTTAATTGGGCATGAACACTTATAAAGCCATCTGCGGCCGAAGTGTCAACGGTGGGAGCATTGGCACTGCGGCAATACAATACAATAATGGTTCCTTTGCGCAAATGGTTCCATAGGTTAATGGGTTTGAAAGCAATACTTTGGTAGCTGTTTAAATGGCCACCATTGTTGGCATTGTAATCACCTATGGTCCAGTTCCTGATATCCGTATTGTCCTCCGTAACAAGGAGTTCTATCCAGCAGCTTTTTGCATCTTCGCCAATATAATAGCTGCTTACTACCATGCTTTGGGCATGCAGGTATGGGCTAATAAACAAGAGACAGACAAGACAGTAACAGTATTTCATTAAATTCTATTTACATAGCAATATTAGCAGCTTAAATAAATAAAAGCGCAATTCAAATAAATAAAATACAGAAACGAACTGATAGATAGTTACATAAACTATTATTAATTTGTTTGTAATCTTATCTTAATGCGTGGGTAGTTTCCTAACTGTCATGGTGTTAGGTGTTTTACCGTTGTTTTGGGCCATAAAATAGAGTAGGTATATTGGGTTTCAACGAATGAGCGTTTACGCCATTGCAGGCGTCCTCGCCTGCAATTATTTCATTGCTATCCTAAACAAAAACATCTTTCTCCTTTTTATATTCGATACTTTTTGCATTGTCAAAAAAATATCAAAAAATACGAGTGTGTTGTTGGTCGGGAGACACAACAACGGCAATGAGTGATATGATGCATAGCCGCTTTATGTGTTCATTAAAATATATTCTTCACCTTTAGTTTCATCTTGCTGTCAAATAAAACACTATAAGGTTTATAACTGAGTTTACCATTTTTTATAAGCAGCAATGAGGGTGAATTAGTTTGGAACGTGGGCACCAGTTTAAGTAATTCAGTTTTATTAATAAAGAATAAGCTGGGTTTGGTTTGATGAAACAGGTACTTATTGGCTATGTTTTTATAAGTAATTACACTTTGGTTTTTATTATTGTTGAGTATAAAAATAGCCGTGCTGGCAAAGCTGTTGTGTTGTTTAATCAGTTGGTTTATCTGCTCTAAACAGGTACCACAATAAAGGTTATCAAAGAGTATTACCAGCTTAAATTTTGTTTTGCGTATGTCCAGTTGTATGGCTTCATCCTGTAAGTTTTGTAATACAACTGTTTGCGAACGGTTTTGGTGTAACAAACCAAAAAGACAATAAACGAAAAGGAATAGTTTAGTCATGCTTTAAGTATGTATAAGTGTCAATATTCAAACAAGGGTTTTTTATTTGGTTAGAGAAAAAGGTATTGATAGCCTCTTTTTTAATAGTATATCTATTGGTGCTGCCTCCGGTACAAAGCGTAACCAATTTGTTTTTATAAAACCCAAAATTATAGGCATTGCTTACCGTATTGGGGAAATTAACGGGCTCAAAGAATACTTGTTCCTCTGCCATAGGCTCCATGTAGTTGGCTTTGGTATTACTTATTATTAGTTGCCATTTGTTTTCACTCTTTTGCCAAATATCAATGTACTTGTCTTTATCTTTTTGGTACATTACAAAAACAGTATTTTCATCTATCATCTTAGTAGCTGTTATGCGTTTTAATGTTTTATCTAATTGCATAACCATGGCTATGGGGTTGCCTGCATATTTTTTTTCTGCTTGTTGTATTATTTCTTCTTTACCTGCATTGAAGTCTGCCTGGTATATAGAATCAACCTTATCAAGATTTTGATTATAGAGGTATATTTTATAAGTATAGCTATTACCCGTTAACAGCGTATTGTTACCATAATCTACATATTGGCAAAAGTAATCAACCTTTACGCTGTTCGGAAAATCAAAGGCAAAGTCTTGGCTATGGCTAAAGTCAATGCCTTGGGGTTTAATAGTGCCTTTATCTATAAAATTGGTGCCCTTATTGTATAGCCGCGAAGCTATAAAAGTACTGTCGTTTATAAAACCTATATGGGTAAACGATTTGTATTTTATCTGATGCAATAATTGGTAATGATTGTTTGGTGTTTGCTTGTATACATTTAATACATCCTGTATAAGCAATATTATGTATTGCGATGAAGCGGCTAATAGCAAATTGCCATTTTGCTCAATGTTCTCTTTTAAAAAAGCCACGTTATCGACTTGCATGGGTAATTGTACATAACGGGTACTGATAGCCGTAGGGAGCTGATTGTTTATTTGGTATATGCCTACCGATAAACCAGTATCATTAAGCAGAGTAAAATTGCTGAAATAAACTGCTCCATTGTAAAAGGCCGATGCCGGTTGTGTTATTAAATCGTAGCCTGCCTGTAGCTGGCAATTCACTACCAGCGTATCAAATTTAAATACCTGGTGTATGGTATGTTTGGGCGTATTTTTACCACAGGCAAGCGTAAGCAATGCCATGACAAGCGTAATGAAATATAAGGGAGCTTTTACTCCCTTATATTTGGGTTTAATTGTGTTATTGCAATTCCAATCCATCGCGTTTTACTTGAATACTTATTCCTTCATCGTCTTTAAGCCAGTTAAGCGTATAGGGCATAGGCATATTGGTAACAGGGTCTAAATAATTTTTATGGGCTGTTCCTTCGTCTGTTCCTGCCGCTATTTGCTCGTAAGCATATGTTTCTAAATTTGCCGAAGCTATATCATCAACACTTGGATTGGTAGGCATTAAGTCGCCTTTTTTGGGGCAAAACTCCCAACCGGGATGCAGGCAACGGATAATGGTAACTTCCAGCTCTACGGTAGTTCCGCCATAACTTCCATAGGCTTTCACACTGGTTACATTGGTATAGTTATACCCGGTAGAGCCTCCGCCAAAGGTATGCCTGTAATATACTTCGCCACCTGCTACGAGGCCTGCGTTTGCACCGTAGCTTAATAGGGCTAAGCATAGGGCTGTTATTATTCGTTTCATTATTGTTTGGTTAATAAGTTTGTTGTTTACCCCGCTATTTAAAGCTAGCCTTGGGGTTATGGCATTTTTAGGGTATCAGCAAATCAGTATTGCTATGTTTTGTTATTTGGCTACTTTCGTAGCTAAATAGGATGGAGTTTTATCAGCATAGGACACGTTTTATTTATTTACATGGCCTGTAGGTGTTAGCGCACCTATGGGCTTTTTGTTTGTATATGTATAAATATATATTATACAATGATAGAGAAGTGTCTATTGGCAGTCAATAGGGGAAATACTCTTTTTTGATAGGGAAAACACTCTTTTTTAAATATATGATTGCAGGTGTGTTGGGATAGTGTTTGATGCTTTTGCATAGACTTTACTATCCGTGGAGTTAGCAAAGCGCTCTACGGATTACATATGAAAAGGAGTGTCTTTGACACGGTGTTTTAAAAGAAGAGTCTGAGACTCTTTTGCATTTGATATCCGTAGTCGCCCTTGCTTATCCTTTTGCTTCAGACTACGGATAGTAAGATAGTAAGGTTCCTTGTTTCTTGCTTCGATACTTTTTGCATTGCCAAAAAAGTATCCAAAAACGCTAGACGAAAAAATGCTTCTGCCCGCAGGCCGGATGCGCGGCCCGCTCCCGATAGCTATCGGGATTGTCTGGCCAGCGCTAGCCTTCTATTTATATTATGTGTGCAATAATGCATGTGGAGTGTGTTATCATTCTTCTATCTGCCTTGCGCGCACTTCCTTTTTGTGTTTAGAGAATGGTTATGAAATATTGTGGGGAGGACTTGCAATGTAGTTGAGAGGTGTTGCGATGCAGTTGAGAGGACTTGAAAGATAGCTGAGAGGTGTTGAGAGATAGTTGAAAGGACTTGACATGTGGTTGAGAGGTGTTGCGATGCAGTTGAGAGGACTTGAAAGATAGCTGAGAGGTGTTGAAAGATAGTTGAGAGGACTTGACATGTAGTTGAGAGGTGTTGCGATGTAGCTGAGAGGACTTGAAGGATAGCTGAGAGGTGTTGAAAGATAGTTGAGAGGACTTGAAGGATGGTTGAGAGGTGTTGCGATGTAGTTGAGAGGACTTGAGAGATAGCTGAGAGGTGTTGACATGTAGTTGAGAGGAATTGATATGTAGTTGGGGTGTTTTTTTGTCAGGGATTGGGTCGGAAAATAAATTTATGCAAAACTGTTAAAATAAATATGCCACAGCTCACAATAAAATAAAAGTTGCTTACGTTGTAAAGGGTATTAAATTTTTAATTTTATGTCCAGATACTTTAATGAAAAAATGAGTACTTACAACAAGGTTGAACAGGTACTCTCGGAATCACAAAGTGTGATTAGGAACGTTACTCCTTTAACTCAATTAGTCACCGAATTCAGTGCCCTGCAATTATTAATCAGGAGCAATATGCAACTGAGTGTAGGTGCCAAGGGAACGCTGCATGATAATAAGCTGCAGAAGTTTGATGACATGGCAAAACTATGTGTACGCAATGCACGCAAAGCTTTGGTATGGGCTAAAAAGAACAACAAGTTTGATGCTATTCATGTGTATGATGTAGTGCCCAGTGATTTTAAAACCTCGGGTGTAAATGCGCTGAGCATAGCGAGTAATGTGCTGGACAGGTTGCAGATTGATTTAACCCAATTGAAAGACTATATGATACTGGAAGCAGATGTAGATGCTTTGGAAAGTGCTATAGATGCCGCACAGATTTACAGCAGTGAACCTGCTACCAAACGCAAAAAAGGAGCAGAAGCTAACAGAACCATTCGTGATTTAATTAAAAAGACCGATGACTTATTGGATAATATTGAAGATTTGATTGTAGCCGCTTTTGAAGATACCCATCTTTCCTTTGTGCGTTTGTTTTTAAGTGCCAGGCAGATTTCCGATTTGGGTAGCAGGAAAACAAAGGTATTGGTACATGTAACGGATAAGGATAACAACCCCGTTGAAGATGCTTATGCTGATATAGTGGAAATGGAAGATGAAGAGCAATACAGCGATGAGTATGGTGACTTAACTATATTGGGTATTAAAAGGGGTACTTATACTTTGGTGGTTACCAAAGGAGCGTTTAGGGTAAGTACTAAGTTTACTATTCAACTAGGGGAGCAGTTGAAGTTAAAGGTAGTGTTGGTGTAGCCCCGTCCCGATAGCTATCGGGAGCTATCGGGGGTAGTTTATGTTGAAGGAATCCCGGGGTGAAAGCTCTGGGATTTTTTTTTGCTTGATGCTTTTTGTATTGTCTTTAACAAAGGTTATTTTAAATAAAACAGTTTCTTCTTTTCTTACTTCGATACTTTTTGCATTGCCAAAAAAGTATCCAAAAACGCTAGACAAAAAAATGCTTCTGCCCGCAGGCCGGATGCACGGCCCGCTTTTTTGTCGGGCTAGCGCTCGCCTCCTTTTTGTCCCGATAGCTATCGGGATGTGTGGTGGGGAATGGGGGTGAAAGCCCTGGGATTTTTTTTGCTTGATGCTTTTTGTTGGCAATGTGAAACCTTAATAGATTGGTTTGGTGTTTTGTTGAATTTGTAATTTAAAATGTAGGTATTTTCTATTTGGTTATTTAATGTTTTATTATAATTTGCTAACACTAGCAAAACAGGTGTAAAGCGAATGTTAAACTTTAGTACAAAAGAAACAATAACATTTATTAAAAATTAGCCACATGATAAATACAAATAAAGTGGGTCCTATAGTTGGGCACACTAAATCGGACGTATCCAAAATATGGATTAAGGGAGAAAAATTTGATGAAAATGATTCGAAATTATGTATAGGAACTCTAGACCTTTATGATAATCAACAAAATTATCAATATTCAAAAATTGTATTTCTAGAAAACTATTATGATTATACTGGAGTAATTTTGGTTGATGGGTTAAACGCCTCTAGTTTCTATCACTTTCAAACAGGTATATTTTATAGAGATTCAAAAGAAAATTTGGATATTTCCATAAAGTACAATCATCCATTTGGTACTGAAGGAGAAAGAGTAGCAGGTAGTTTTACTACTGCTCCTACTGATGGAGACGGCAATACTCTTCAATTTGCTTTTGGTTCTTGTAGAAGTAATATTTTGAAAAAGGACCCATTAAAAGGGGACCGTACTTTTCAATCTCTTAATATTCTTAAGGAAAACAATAAACTTGATTTGGTTCTTATGACTGGCGACCAAATTTATTCGGACATTCATGGACCTATTAATAAAATAAACAGTGAGGATGAGTTTTACGAAGAATATAAAAGAGCCTTTTCTACGCCTAATATAAGGAAATTAATGCAAAACGTTCCAACTTATATGATTTGGGATGACCATGAAATCAGAAATGATTGGTCAAAAGATAAAATGTATGATCCAAAATTAAAACAAGAAGATATTGCTAATAACAAAATGATATATGGTTTTGCTAAAAGTGCATATTATTCATACCAACATCTTCATAACCCGACTACTTCAAAAGCAAAAAATTCGAATGAAAAATTCTGGTATGAATTTGTTTATGGAAAATTTCCTTTTTTCGTTATGGATACAAGAAGTTATAGATTTAAAAAAGACTATGAACAAAAAGGAATAAGCAAGACTATGCTTGGTGAAGAGCAATTAAAAGATTTGCTTACTTGGATAGAAAAAAATAAAGATGCCCCCGTTAAATTCATTGTTTCAAGTAACCCATTTTTTCCTGATAAAAAAGATAAAGATAATACAGAGCTATGGGGGCATTTTAGTGAGGAACGTAAGCAGATTCTTGACTGCTTATATTCAAATAATTGTAATAACACGATTATTTTATCAGGTGACATACATAATTCTGCTGTAAGTATATTAGAACACAGGGATAATCACTTCAAAGTAGTAAATCTCATATCTTCGCCATTTTACTGGGGTGCTTATTTTGAAGATTTTGAGTTTCTTTATGAAAAAGAAAAAGAATTATATGATGGAGAATATAAATATACAACAAGTAAAATGTACGGACAGAGTGATTTGTTTATGCATGTAGATGTTAATTTGGAAAGAAACCCCATTGTTCTTGCACAGATTTATAATGGCAAACCTGAAAATTCAGGAACATTAAAAACTATTACTAATCCAATTGCTATTTATTAAATAATGAGGCAACTATCTAGTTCACCTATTTTATTTCTCTTGTTGTAAGTATCTGGTTTTTGCTTGATACTTTTTGCATTGCCAAAAAAGTATCCAAAAACGCTAGACAAAAAAATGCTTCTGCCCGCAAGACCTGATGCACGGCCCGCTTTTTTGTCGGGCCAACGCTAGCCTCCTTTTGGTATGTGGGTTTCTAATTAGATGAAATAAAAGGTTGAGGTTATTTCTATGCCGATAATCTGTCGATTTCCTTTTCAAGTTTTATTAAAACAATCTTTTGATTTTCTATATCCAAAGTATCACAGATAAATGTGCATAGCGCTTTTTTGTCTAAATCTCTTAAAATACTTTCTGCGCCATAATCATTCTTTTTTGTTCTTTCTGTATAAAAAGAAGGCACATTAATACTTTGATTAATTGTTAAGAGATTCTCGACACCAATTTTAAAAACCAAATTTTCATTATTGACTTCCATTTTTCTTATTAATAGGTTTTCAATATTCTCCTCAGGCTTATTTGTATCACTATCATAGAACAATACTATTTTGCTTTTTATTTGTTCCATATTTGCGGTGAAAAATGTTTTGGCTTGATTTAATGCAGTGTCTCCAGTGTTTTCTGCATTTCCTTTGTCATTTATTCTTCCTATCCATTTAAATTCAATTGGCAAGTGTGTTTTATTGAAGATTTCAAGACATCTGTTATAATATTTTTCATCTGTTTCACCCTCTACAAAAACAGTTGTTTTGTTATCCGTTAAATAATGATTTATGTTAAATGCTTCCTGAATTAATTTTTCGTTTGACCAACCAAAGAATTTGGCTTCGTTTGGAATAAAAGTTTTACCAGTTATGCCTTTTTGTAGAATAATTACTTTGTCATCATTTCTATTTGCATTGTGAATTATAAATGGAGAGTGAGTTGATATAATTATCTGTGAAGTTTGCTCGCCATCATTATTTGTAAAAAGTTTTTTGAAAAAACTGAGTACTTTAAGTTGCCAATTTGGGTGAAGACTAATTTCAGGCTCGTCAATCAATATCAATGCTCCCATAGAACTTTCCTTATCTTTTAAAAGGAAACTACCTCTAAAAACTATTTGTTTTTCGCCTGAACTTAATTTACTAATGGACATTTCCTTTCCATTTTCTACAAATATTACTTCTTTTTTATTATTTACATTTTCAATACTCTTATATCTCTTTTGAGGAAACATAAAATCAAAGGCCGAAGTAAAACGTTTGATTCTTGTATCCATTTTATTTGTATCAATTACCTGACCGAGATTATTTCTAGCCCATTCAGTAAATTCTAGAGCATCTAAACTTTGTATATCAATTAATAACTGAGTTATTTCCGTAGCTAGGTTTGGATTACTGCGTTGGCTTCGTAAATTATTACTATCGATGTTTGTAGATGTGACGGTTGAAATTTCATTCGGTGTAAAATTGATTTCTACATCTGAGAATATTGCCCCTAAAACACTTTTTGTGTCTGTATGTGAAAATAAGCTACCTGCCATTGATTGTGAAAACCCATTTTCTTCTTTTCCTTTAATGTCTATTTGAGCCCAATTATCTATAATATTATAATCAATATGAATTTGAAAAATATTATCTACATAATTCTTATTGAATTGCTGGTGTGAGTGTTTTCCAACTTTTAGTATATTTATTTCTTTTTCTGAAAGTTCTATTTCAAAATCTCTTTTCTCATCTCTTTTGTCATTCGTTAATGTTAGATTAGAAAATTCAAAAATGCTATTAAGTAAAAGAGATTTGCCAACTCCATTTTCTCCTGCAATAATTATTGTATTAATGGTCTTACCATTAGTATCTGTAAAGTCAAGTTCTAAGTTTCCAAAAATTGGATGATTTGTAAATCCTATTTTTCTAATTTTCATTGTTTATGTATTTTAAATATTAAGGCTTAAAGAGTTTTTTCTCAAGAAAAGAGAAGATTTTTTCAAAATTATTTTTTGTTTGATTATCGAATTCAAAATTTCTTTTATTGATTAAACACTCTTGAATTGTTCTATTAAAATGTGTTTTGTTGAGAGATGTTGAAGATGGGTAAGCAATTAATTGAAATTTTAATGCTTCATTTTTGTCAAACATATTTTCCATTTTAAATTTCTTCCAAACTTTGTTAATGTCTTCTAACGTGAAAATTCTGGGTTCTACCATAATTCCAAACTTTTCGATATATCTATTTTTTTGGTTGACTCCTTCTTTGTCAGAATCAAGTAAGACAATAAACTCCTTCCCCCAAGCAATATATAAACTTATTAGAGTATCAAGATTTCCAGAACCCGTGCTTGGAGCAATATTTACTCTAGTTGTCTTTTTTAAAATTACTTCCTGAAAATATTCCAATGTATAAAAGTCATTTTTACCTTCCATAAAAACACAATTCGGAAGCGATTCTAAATTGCTTGGAGAATAATCAAGCACATCAAGTATTGGTTGAAAGTAAGCCGCATTATGAGGATGATTAATTACAAACTCTCTGTAAGGTTCAATTGAAATATTTGTTTTCTTTATATTATATGTTTCCGTATCTTCAATTTTCAATCCATCATTTTTTACAACATAAGTGCTTTCAAGCCAATTAGGATTTATTAAATGGTGGCTATGTGTGGTATAAATTATTTTACTGTTTTTAGTGAGATTTTCAAAACTCTTCAAAAGTTGTTTTTGTGCTGATGAATGTAGGTTAGATGCTGGTTCATCAAAAAGGTAAATGATGTTTTGTGGAGTGTTTTTTCTGAAAGGTCTAAATTGTGTAAAAAGTAAAAAAATAAAGAACCACTTAAAACCTAGTGACCTTTCATTGATTTGATATATACCATCTTGTGCTTCAATTTCAAATTCAAGGTAAGGAAGCTTTTCATCATCAATATTATAGTTGATTGTAATTCTTGTATCCTTTATTTCTCTTTTAAATATTCTATTCCACGCCTCAAAAACGACATCAGTTACTTTTCTACTCATTTTTTGTAATAAACTGTGTAAATTTCTTTTGTCATTTGGATCACCACTTTTTATTCTATTAATAAGATGTGTTTTAATATTAGATTCATTTTCAAGTGAGTATAAAATGTCTTGAATAAGTTCAGTATAAAAAATTTCTTTCGAAGTCGCTACACCTTTAGCTTCAAGATAAATTTTTGAAGGGAAATCAAAAAGAAAATTCGGGAAGTAGAGAATGCTAGGGATTAATCTTTGACATAAAAGATATAACCCTTCATTTTCTTTTGTGTATTGTTTGCCATGTATGTCGATGTACTTTGTCTTCGGTTGAGTTTTCAATAAACCCTGAAAACCAGTCCACATTGCATCTAGTTTATGAAACTTTGAATCTTTAAATATATAATCACGATAGTATTTTATACTAGTAGTAGTTTTTACTTGTCTGAAAGGTGTATTTGCTTTAACGTATTCATTTATTTTTTTTAAATCATTAGCATCAAGTTTTATTGTAACTTCAAGCGAAATAACACCATTGAAATTGTCACGTTTACTTATTGGAATTAAGATATTATAATCTTTAATTATTGCCCCTGGGAGTTCCAAGGGACTTAGCCCTTTATCGTTAGGATTGAAAAAATTGATTGCTTCTAGTATTGTTGTCTTACCACTTTCATTTAATCCAACTAAAGTATAAATATTTGCATCAGGTGATTTATCAAGGTTGACAGTTACATTTTCGATTCCTTTGAAATTTTTTATTTTGAACTCTGTAAATTTCATATTATTTAGGTTAGTATTTTTATAATAAGTTGTTCATTAATTTTACCAAACCTATTCATAATATTTAACAGTAACAACCATAATAGGAGAAAGAGTAGTTTTACTAAAAGGGTAGTATTTATACTAGAAAAACACCCTTTCTTTTATGTGAAATATGAGCGTTAATCCGTTACCTGCTTTTTTTACTAAACAAAACACATTTCAGTGTTAAAAACCCTACCCAATAAACGCTGTCTTTAATTGTACATTCGCTCAGTTAAAATGGCAAAAGGCACAAAAGAAAATAAAGTATTGTTTGGCGATGTAAAAGACTTTACAGAGCCCGAGGTGGAAGCACCCAAAGAGGCACCTAAGAAAGGAGCTAAGGGAAGCTTTAAACCATTTAAGTTTTTAGCAGACGAACGTTTCATCAAATCGTTGGGCATAGGCTTGCTGTTGTTTGCGGTGTTTTTAGCCATAGCGGGCTTTTCATTTTTACTTACCTGGCAAGCCGACCAAAGTTTGGTGAAGGATATGAGCTTTGGCTTGTTCCAGCTAGACAATGAACTGAGTGCCCAAAACGCTTTGGGTAAGTTAGGTGCCTGGTTAGGTTTTGTATTTTTTTACAAAGGTTTTGGCGTTGCTTCCTTTGCTTTCTGCTTAATATTTATGGCCGTGGGTATTTTTCTGCTTACCAAACTACAGCCTATTCCTATTTTTAAAACCCTGCGCTATTCGTTCTTTACCGTTATATTTATTTCCCTGTTCTTGGGTTTTGTGTTTAACCACAGCTACCAGATATTGGGAGGAGTATTCGGGCATTTTGGAGCCCAGTACCTGCAAGGTATATTGGGTAATATAGGTACCAGCTTGTTTTTGCTCAGCTACGTACTCGTATTTACCGTGGCCATATTCAATATTGAGTTTTACAAGCCCGGTTTTAAAATAGGCAAAGAGCAGTTTTTTGAATCGAGCGTAGGGGGGGGAAGTGAAGTAAAAGATGCTGCAAATACAGGCAGCAATGTAGTAGAAGGTGAGTTGGCTGCAGCCGAAGAAGAAGCCTTGCCTCCTTTAGATGCCGATGATTTTGTATTGGTAGAAAAACCCATAGAAAATACAGCAGAAATAACCGAAGAAGAAGCGGAGTTTCCCGAAGATACCCAAAATCCGCAAATAACTTTTGCCGATGGTTTACCGCTAGAGGAGCTGGATACGGAAGAAGATGCTTTGGATGAATTACCCATTACTGAATTAGCCGAAGAGATAGCAGCAACAGTTCCTATAGAATTACCCCTAACACGCGATACCAATCATGCACCCGATGCGGCTGTTTTTAAAACCGATAGCGGTTTGGTGCTGGAGGTAAATGATGCCTTGGCTAACGAAGAAGAAGAGCCAGCCGAGCCAGCCCGCAAAGCTCATTATGGTATAGACGAAGCGTACGACCCTACTTTGGAATACAGCAATTACAAGTTCCCGACCATTGAGCTGCTAACCGATTACGGTGACAGCAAGTCGAAAATGGATACCAATGAGCTGAACGAAAAAACACGCATGATTGAAGAAACCTTGCGTAATTACAATATAGGTATTAAAAAGATTTCGGCTACCGTTGGGCCAACCGTTACCTTGTATGAAATTATTCCGCAGGACGGGGTGCGTATAGCTAAAATAAAAAACCTGGAAGACGATATTGCTTTGAGCTTAGCCGCTTTGGGTATACGTATTATTGCGCCTATTCCGGGTAAAGGAACCATTGGTATAGAAGTGCCTAACTCAAACCCTGCTATGGTGCCTATGCGCAGCTTAATCAGCTCATCCAAATTTATCAATTCGGATATGGATTTGCCTATAGCCTTTGGTAAAACCATTTCCAACGAGGTGTTTGTGGCTGATTTGGCCAAGATGCCCCATTTGTTAATGGCGGGTGCTACAGGGCAAGGTAAATCGGTTGGATTGAATGCCATACTGGTTTCGTTGCTGTACAAAAAGCATCCATCGCAAATTAAGTTCGTATTGGTCGATCCGAAAAAGGTAGAGTTAAATATATACAAACTGATAGAACGCCATTTCCTGGCTAAAATACCTGGCGATGCCGAAGCCATTATAACCGATACCAAGCTGGTGGTTACTACCCTTAGCTCGTTATGTAAAGAAATGGACGACCGCTACGATTTGTTAAAGGATGCACAGGTAAGGAATTTAAAAGAATACAACGCCAAGTTTTTAAGCAGGCGTTTGGTACCTACTGATAAAATGCAGCACCGTTTCCTACCTTATATAGTGGTGGTGATTGATGAGCTGGCTGATTTGATGATGACGGCAGGTAAGGAAGTTGAATTGCCTATAGCACGTTTGGCCCAGTTAGCCCGTGCCATTGGTATCCATTTAATTTTGGCTACGCAACGCCCTTCGGTTAATATTATTACGGGTACTATTAAAGCCAATTTCCCGGCCCGTGTGGCTTTCCGGGTTTCGCAAAAAATAGATTCGCGTACCATTTTAGATGCCAACGGAGCTGACCAATTGATAGGAAAAGGAGATATGTTGTTTAGCAATGGAAACGATTTGGTGCGTTTGCAATGCGCTTTTGTTGATACACCGGAAGTAGAACGTATAGTAGAGTTTATAGGCAACCAGAATGGCAACGAGCCATATTTATTGCCACTGGTACAAGTGGAAGGTGATGATGGCATAAACAGTGGCGAAGGATTTAACAGCCGCGATAAAGATGAACTGTTTGATGAAGCCGCCCATTTAATAGTATCGAGCCAGCAGGGTTCTACCTCGTTATTGCAGCGTAAGCTAAACTTAGGCTATAACCGAGCAGGCCGCTTAATTGACCAATTGGAAAAAGCGGGTATAGTAGGTCCGTTTAAAGGCAGTAAAGCCCGCGAAGTGTTGGTATCGGATATTATAGAGCTGGAAGATAGGTTGAAGAATTTGTAGCGTAACTGACGTTTGAGCGGAGCCGAAAACGAGGTTTCGGCTTCGCTCAACCTCCGTGGGCTCCGCTCGACCTACGTGCGTGAGCAACATGTAAAGACGTTGCATGCAACGTCTCTACGAAGTGGTGGTTGAGCGTAGCCGAAACCACTGTTGGGGAGTAATCATTTAATTTAACATTTAGTTATTTAATAGTACTTGCAAATTGGCGTTTGAGGTCGTTGAGTGAAGCCGAAACGAGGTTTCGGCTTCGCTCAACCTCCGTTAAAATAATAGTCGCTCAACCTCCGAAGGAAGTGGTGGTTGAGCGTAGCCGAAACCACTGTGGGGAGTAATGATTTTATTTAACATTTTAGTCATTTACAATTTGTATCTTAGCGCGATTTTTTAACGCTGTGAAAAAATACACACTCCAAATAGAAACAGAAGAAGACAGCCTGTTTTATGCTTTATTAAGCACTGAAAAAATTACCCGCTTAGCATGGCTTTTAAATGCGCAATTCCAGTTTAATTTTGAACGTGTGGAGAGTATTGAATGGTACAACGAATCAGAAAGAGCCAATTATTATTTCAGCAAATTTATTTACAACGATGAGCTGAACCATTTAACCTATACTTTGTTTGCTAACTATAGCGAAGCCAAAATATTGTTTACCGAGCTTAGGGCTATGCAATACTTTATTTTAGTAGAAGGCGGCTTATCCTTTTTTAGCGAAAAGCCATTTTTAGCACAGCTTAAACAAATTAACGAAATACAACTAACCATGCAGGTTGACCAAAGCAGGTTAAAGCAAAAACCAAACTTAATTTTATAATAAATAGATTTTAAAAATAGATACAGATACATGACAAAAGCACTTTTTAACCGTACTAAAATAGTTGCCACCATAGGGCCGGCAACCAGTAGTTTAGATAATTTAAAAGCCATTATAAACGAAGGAGTAGATGTATGCAGGTTAAACTTTTCGCATGGTACTTACGAAGACCACCAAAAGGTAGTTGACAATATAAGACAAGCCAACGAAGAGCTAAGCACCAATGTATGTATGCTGTTAGATTTGCAAGGGCCTAAGCTGCGTGTGGGCGAAATGGAGAACGGTAAAGTAGAGTTGATACAGGGCGAAATTATAGAAGTAACTACTGAAAAATGTATTGGAACGAGTAAACGTATTTATATCAATTTTGAAAACCTGCCTAAGGATGTAAATATAGGAGAGCGTATATTATTAGACGATGGCAAGCTGGAATTAAAAGTAATTGAAACCAATAAAAAAGACCTGGTAAAAGCCCTGGTTATATTTGGTGGCGTGCTTTCCAATAAAAAAGGATTCAATTTACCTGATACCAAAATGAGCATACCGAGCATGACGCAGAAAGATTTGGATGATTTGAAGTTTGGTATAGAAAACAAAGTTGAGTGGGTAGCTTTATCGTTTGTGCGCAGTGAGCACGATGTAGTTTTTATCAGAAATATTATTGATCAAAACGATTGGAAACCGCGTATTATTTCAAAAATAGAAAAGCCCGAAGCGGTTGAAAATATTGATAAAATAATTGCTGCATCGGATGGAATTATGGTGGCTCGTGGCGACTTAGGTGTGGAAATGCCTATGGAGCAGGTGCCCGTTATTCAAAAACGCATTGTTAAAAAATGTATTGAAGCCAGCAAGCCTGTAATTATAGCTACGCAAATGATGGAAAGCATGATAGTAAGCCCTGTGCCTACCCGTGCGGAGTTAAACGATATAGCCAATGCGGTAATGGATGGTTCTGATGCGGTAATGCTAAGTGCTGAAACTTCGGTAGGTGCTTACCCCGTTAACGCCATCAGCTATATGCGCAGAACCATTATGGAGGTAGAAACAGGCACCAATGCGCCTTACTTTAAAGGCCAACGCCCTTCGGCTGATAGTGAAACCTTTTTATCGGACGAAATATGCTTTACAGCCGTAAGGGTAAGCGACCATTTAAAAGCCGATGCCATAGTTGGCATGACTTTTTCTGGTTACTCTGCGTATAAAATTTCATCGTTCCGCCCGAAAGCCAGTATATTTATTTTTACCACCAATCCGCGTTTGGTAAATACGTTGAGTTTGGTTTGGGGTGTTAGAGGCTTTTTATACCGCGAGTTTGAAAGTACTGACGACTCGATGCAGGATGTAAATAACAGTTTATTAAAAGGTGGATTTGTAAAATCAGGACAGTTGGTTATTAATACAGCCAGCATGCCTATTATTGAACGCAACAGGGTAAATACCATTAAAGTATCAGAAATAAAATAAGGGTAAGTATGAGAAAATATTTTTTATTAATAGGCGTAGTCAGCATGTTATATGCCTGTTCCAAGTCAGATAACAACAGCCAGCCATCGCAGACCATTATAACCAGCGATAGCTCGGAGTACAGCGGCCGTTTAAAAGTAGTGGTGTTAGATGGTGCCAATAACAATAATGTTATCAATGGTGCATCGGTATTTTTATATCCTACTTACGAAGATTTAAAACGTAACTTTTATTTAAATACGGTAGTGAGTGCGGGTGGTAATGCCGACTTTGGTTATGTACTGCAAGGCAACTATTATTTAAGGGCGCAAAGCGGTACCAAAAGCGATACCAATGTAGTGCAGGTAATGGGGCAAAAAACCATAACCCGTACCATGATTGTACGATAAGCGATATGGAAACAAACGAACTGATACCAATAGAAAATAAAATAGCCAACAGTGGTTTAATTACCATTGATTTGGAAACCCTGCGCCATAATGGTAAGCGGGTGGCTTTCGATATAAAGGACTGGTTGTTCAGGGAACTGATATTAAAGGAAAAAGACTTTAGAGAGTTTGTTAAAAACCACAACTGGACACAATACGAAAACCAGAATATTGCTTTTTATTGCAGTACGGATGCGCTGGTGCCTACCTGGGCATATATGTTACTGGCAAGTGCTGTACAACCCTATGCGCATAAATATGTATTTGGCACTTTAGCGGAGCTGGAAACACAATTGTATATAGATGCTATTGAACAATTAGATATAAACGAATACATAGATAAACGCATTATTATTAAAGGATGTAGTCAGGATGAATTACCTGTTACGGCTTATGTGGCTATGACCAATAAACTATTACCTGTAGTAAAAAGTTTAATGTATGGCGAGGCTTGCAGCAATGTGCCTATTTATAAAAAACGATAAGAGATTTGAATGGATAATAAAGTAAAGATTAAACTAGGTAATATTAATAACTTAAGCGATGCGCGTTTTGCAGCCGCAGCGGGCATTGACTATATGGGTTTTTGTTTTGATAATACCAATGTGAATTATATTCCGCCCGTAAGGGCACAACAAATTATAGAGTGGACAACAGGCTGCTTTATAGTAGCTGAATTTGGTCAGCAAAGTCTGCGTGAGATTACTGATATAGTTGATATGCTAAATATAGATATAGTTGAATTAAACAACGATTTATTACCTACAGATATTAGCGGTATTGATAAACCTATTATTAAGAAAATAGACATTGATGCCTGGAGCACGGAAGCCATCGAAAAACAATTAAGCGCTTATGCCGAAAAGGTGGATGCTTTTCATTTATACAACAGCCAACACACTACCAATCTGGATGAAGCATGGCTTAAAAACCTGTGTGCTACCTATAAAATTATATGGGGCTTAAACACCAGCTCTGAAAACATACCACACATCGTAAACACTTACCATCCTTACGCCTTAAACATAACCGGTGGCGATGAAGAAAAAACCGGCATGAAGGATTTTGAGGAACTCAATTTGGTGTTGGATGCGTTGGGTTTATACGAGAGTTGATTTTTGATTTCGGATATAGGATTTATGATATGGCAACCATCATAAATCACAAATCAAGAATCCGCAATTAATTTTATCAGTTTATCTACTTCCCCCGTATTGTTATAAATGTGGGTTGAAACACGTAGAGAGTTCAATCCATTTTCGGGTACCATCCTGATGCGTATTTTATTTTCAACTGCAGTTTGGTAAAACTTAGCGTAATCTACCCCCTTAATTCTAAAGCCATTTACCGCGCATCTTGATATGGCTTCGGTGGGTGTGAGTAGCTCAATTTTATCGCCTAATGCAAGCAGTTTCTCTTGTGTATAGTTACCTAAATATTTAATGCGTTCGTGTATGTTTTGTTGCCCGATGGTATTGATAAAGTCAATGGCAGCATCAACACCACGGTATAAACCCAACGATTGTGTGCCACCAAAATAACGGTGTGCTGAATCGGCATAGGTGCCCATTTCAGGAGGGTTAGCCATCATGTTCCATTTGGCATTATCGCTGCCTCCGCCTACAAAATAGGTTTGTAAGGTGTTTTGGAAATCTTTACGCACATATAAAAACCCGGTTCCTTTTGGCCCTAACATCCATTTGTGGCAACAGCTTGCATACATATCGCAACCCATTTCGTGCAGGTTAAGCGTTAGCATACCGGGGCCATGCGCACCATCAATAAATGAAAAAATACCACGTTCTTTAGCTAACTTACAAATAGCTTCTACAGGTAATATTTGTCCTTGTGTACATGGAATATGTGGTACGGCAATTACTTTGGTTTTTTTGGTAATTAATGCTTCAATGCGTTGCAGTGTTTCGGCAGCGGTAGCAGCAGGCGTAAATGTTTTTATAACTATGCCATGCAGCTTACGCCTGTTAAGCCAGGGAAAAGCATTGCCCACATGTTCGTGGGTATTCATTATTACTTCATCGCCTTTTTGCAAAGGCAAACCCCAGCACGAAATATTAATGCCATCGGTTACATTATGCGTAAGGGCTATTTCATTTTCGTTAGCTCCCACAAAAGTGGCCAGCTTAGCGCAGGTTTGTTCCCAACCACCGTAGTTGCCTTGTTGGTCCATGTCCATCATTCCCTTTTTTACTGCTTCAATAACAGGGTAGGGCGAAGGGCCCATGGTGCCGTTATTTAAGTATATAAAATCTTTGGTTAAAGGAAACAATTGCCTTACGGTTTGCCAATAGTCTTCATCGTTATGGGCAACGGTGGTATTGGCTTTGTAAATAGAAGCGTTACTGTTTATAGCATTTAAACCGTTTACATGTATGCCGGCAAAAAGAGCTGTGGCTGTTGTTTTAATAAAGTTCTTTCTACTTGTTTTCATACATCATGTATTGTTTAAATGCTATAAATAAATGGAGTGTTTATAAGACGCATGTAAAGACGTTGCATGCAACGTCTCTACCCAAATAGGCTATCTATTTCTTTTTGGTGGTGTACTTGGTACCTTTTCCTAAAAAGAAATTAAAGGTATCGCTACGCAATCCTAAGCGCAATGTTTCGCTAGGTATTACATCGTTAGGTGCAATATTGCCCAGGTTTACATTGGCGCCTACCAGTTTTATAAAATAAGTTTGTTGTGCTTTTTGTGGTGCTTCCCAAATAATTTTTTCGTGCGGAATTTTGGTTAATATTTCTTGCACCAATCCTTCTCTTACCTCGCCACTGCTTCTGTATACACCTACGTTACCAGCCTCGCGTGCTTCGGCTATAACCTTCCATGCTCCGGCTTCAATTTCGGTTTGCATCAGCTCTATCCATTGGTAAGGAGGAATAATTTTTTCTACATCTTTACTTCCTACTTCGCTTAATACGGTTACGTATTTGCTTAGCTTTTGTATATAATCCAATTTAATATCGTGTGGTAACTCAAGCGTTCCGTCCGATATTTCGGCATGTGTTAATTGGAATTTATCTAATGCTTTTAAATAATCGTCAAATTGGTTTCTCACTAAAAAAGCTTCAAACAAAGTACCTCCAAAATAAACTATTACATTGTTGTTTTGGTAAAGCTTAATTTTTTCAAGCAGGTTGGGTGTTACTACTGCCGTGCCAAATCCTAGCTTAATAATATCTATATAATCGCCCGATACTGATAATAAATCTTCTGCTTCGCGAAAACTAAGTCCTTTATCCATCACCATGTTTATTCCACTTTGGCGAGGTTTTACGGTACGCTCAGGCATCATTTTTAATTTAAAATTTTTCATTGCTATGGTTATGATTGCGTGTTTTTATATGCTGTTTAAAATTCAAATATAGCATTACCTATATAGCTGTCAACCTAATATTGCTTAGCTTGTTTGCTGATATTTAACTTACGCTTATATAAATTGATTTTATTTCGTTGGCGTATTTGGTTTCCACTATTTTACGTTTAATTTTTTGGGTTGGGGTCATTTCACCGTCTTCCATAGTAAATGGCCTGCGTTTTAATGAATAATGTTTTACGCGTTCAAATTTACCCAATGTACCTTCTAAATGTTTCATGTCCTCATCTATCCAGTCTATAATTTCTTTATCGCGAATGAATTCGTCTTCTATTTTAAAAAAGTCTTCCTTTAAGCCCCATTTTTCTTTCAGCTCTTCTTTGCTTGGTACAATAAGTGCCGTTAAATATTCCTGCCTGTCGCCAATTAAAAATATTTGCTCAATCTTGCTCGATTTTAAATAGGTGTTTTCAATAGGTGTTGGGTACACGTTTTTACCAAACGAGTTTACAATAATGTTTTTTATCCTGTCGGTTATTTTTAAATAACCTTTTTCAAATTTACCTACATCGCCCGTATGTAACCAACCGTCTGCATCAATGGCTTTGGCTGTTTCTTCGGGTAAGTTCCAGTAACCTTTCATTACGTTTAATCCGCGTACCAGTATTTCTCCTTCTGCCGATTCGAAATCAGGTTTATACGATTCGTAGTTTTGTATGGTAATTATTTCTTTGGTATCTACATGTTGAATGGCTACTTCATTGCCTTGTCCTATACGGCCCACGGTTCCCCATATTTGCCTGTCAATTTCGTTGGCACACACAAATGGCGATGTTTCTGTTAAGCCATAACCCTCGATAACCAATATATTTAAGTTGGCAAAAAACTCACCCACGTGTTGCGGTAAAGCCCCACCACCGCTTACCATTACATTCATTTTACCACCTAAGCGTGCTTTTATTTTGGAGTAAACCAATTTCTCCGCTAGGGCCAGTTGGAGGTTTAAAAACAAACCATTGCCTTTACCTTGCTCTTTGTTTATTCTGCGTTTTTCCCCGGCAGCTAAAGCCCAGTTAAATATTTTTAGCTTAAAGCCACCTGATGAAGTAGCGCTTTTACGTACACGCTCTTCTATACGCTCCAATAAACGCGGAACGGTTAATATAGCACGTGGTTGTACTTCCTGTATATTGGTAGTAAGGGCTTCTAAACTTTGGGCAAACGCTACTTTAAAACCTTTGTAGGTACTAAAATAGTAAGTACAGGTGCGCTCATATACATGGCAAAGAGGTAAAAAAGAAAGGAAAGTAAACTCTTTGGTAACAATAGGCAAAAGGAAATCGGCCATTACTATATTACTCATAAAGTTATTATGGGTAAGCATAGCGCCTTTCGGTTTTCCTGTGGTCCCTGAAGTGTATAACAAACACGATAAATCATCGTAAGTTACTTTTTCCAGTTCCTCTTCAATCAGATTTTGATTGCTGTTGTAAAGCAACCTGCCTTGTTCCATTACATTGTGGTATGAAATAATATTATCGCCTTCGGTATCAAAGGCAGTTATAATGGTTTGTAAACTTGGGCAGTTGTCTTTTACTTTTTTAAGTCGTTTCAATAAAAAAGGAGTACCCACAAAAATTACTTTGGATTGGGAGTCGTTTATAATGTATTCAATATCGGCTTCGGATGAAGTAGGATAAATAGAAACATTGATAATGCCTAATTGCATTAAACCTTGATCAAAACAAATGTATTCAGGACAATTTTCAATTAAAAGGGCTGCTTTATCGCCTTTGCGTAAACCAATATTATATAAGTAAGCTGATATAGCGTTTAACTGTTCAAAAACTTGGGCATAGGTTATATCTTCATACCTGTCTTTTTTCTTTACTTGTAAATAAGTGTCGCCCGGTTTATTAATATGATTAGCCGTGTGGCGTAAAAAATAATGAAGCGATTTAAAGTTTTTGTACTTATCTGAAATTATTTCGAACATTTTATAGGATTAAATATTTATTACTGCGAATAAAAGCCATTTTTTTGAAAGCACAATTGCACAAATTGCAAAACACAGCGAATAATATTTTTGAAAATTACTAGGAAAATAAGGTGGTTTAGCAATTTTTTAAAATAAATTAAATCCGGTTTAGCTTTTGGCAAGGTATTTGCAAATTTGGGGTAAGTCATATCACTCTGTAATATTTATATAATATTGATAGGTTTTATTTTAGTGGTATGGTTTTGTAGTGTATTTTAATTTTATTTTGTATAACAATTTGATAAATAATATTATGTCAGTTAAAACAGTTTTTGCAGTATTAGCCACCAGTATACTATTTACTTCGTGTGCTGTTCTTAACCAACCGGATTCGGCTGATGATGATTTGTATTACGGTAAATCAACATCAACTAAAAAAGTGAAGATGGTTCCGACTGTTGATTTGGAAAAAATTAAACGCGAGAATCCTTCGCAAATAGATCCGACTAAACCTTCGGGTTATAATAACAATGTTACACCTAATCCGAATGCGGCTATGGCATATCCTGCTTACAAAGCCCACCAAGATTCGATGTATCGTTTACACCCAGAACTTTCAGGTTACTACCAGGCTTACTCAATGCCTCCGTTTAGCTTAAGCGATGAATACAAACGTATAAAAGCAGAACGCAGACAAGCCAGAAGAATGGCTAGAATAAACAACAGAAGATATTACAACAATGGTTGGAATAGTGGCTGGGGTTATAATAATTCTTACTACGGAAATTACGGTTACAACAATTATGGTTACAATAACTGGAACAACGGTTGGGGATATAACAACTGGAACAACTTTGGCCCCTCTATAAATTTTGGATGGAATAGCTGGAACGGATGGAACAGTGGAATAGGCTTTGGTTGGAACCAACCTTTTTATTCAGGTTGTAATTCGTTTTATAATCCATGGAATAACTATTATGGTTACGGCAATAATTATTACCAACCGTATTATCCTTATTATCCCTCAACACCAACCGAAAACAATCCAAATCCACCACAATCTCGTCCGCGCGATGTAATAGGCTCCAATTTGCCTGCTACCAATGGCGGTACTATTGATAACCCCAATCCAAATCCGCAACATGTTACTAATAATAACGGAACAACGGTAACACCTGGTGCTAATCAACAAACCCCGGCAGCTACTAACAGTGGCGGAACTTTAATTAATACACCAAACGGTGTACAGTATATTGCTCCGCGCACTACGCAGTCTAACCAGGCTTATCCAAGTAACAGCACTTCGTTAGAGAATAACAGAAGTCAAAATGAATACAGGCAGAACAATCCGCAGTATTTTGATAATAATGCAGGCAATAATAACAATCAGCCTCAACCTAATAATCCTAATGTAAATAACAATAGCAATGTTCCAAGAACAACCGATAACTATCAACAAAACAACAATAATCAAAATTATCAACCTCGTTTTGTAGAGCCAAGTCGTTCATCATCCAACTCACAACCATCAGCACCGTCTAATTCTGCTCCCAGAGGAGGAAGTGGCGGAGGTGGATCAGCAAGCCCCGGTATGTCACGTCCAAGATAGATAGTATCAGATTAGTTATAGTCATTATATTTAATAACAACATTTTAGTATGAAAAAAATAGTTTTAGCAACGTTAAGCGTTATGCTACTGGTAAATGCTCGCGCCCAAAATGAACAGGATGCGCTCAGGTATTCGCAAAGTAGTTTGTTTGGTTCGGCCAGGGTACAAGGTGCCGGAGGTGCTTTTGGCGCATTAGGTGCCGACTTAAGTGCTGTAGCCATTAACCCGGCAGGTATTGGTTTATACAGGCGCAGTGAGTTTAGTGGCAGCTTTGGTGTAACGGCTTATTTAACCGACTCCAAATACATTGGTACAAGCGCATCTGAATCAAAAACCAATTTAAACATACCGCAGTTTGGGTTTGTGTTTAACAAACTGCAACAGGGTTTTAATGGCGATGAAACAGAAGGTTTGGTTAGTTATTCGTTTGGTATTGGTATGAACCGCCTGAACGATTTTCAACAAAACAATTATTATACAGGTGTAAATACCAAAACAAGTATTGCCGATTATTTTGCTGAGAAGGCTAATGGCAGGTATTTTGCCCCATCAACTTCTTATACAAATGATATAGCGGGAATGGCCTGGAATACTTATATGATTGATAGTATAGGTAATGGAAGATATGGCTCTACTTTCAGAAGTAAAAACGATACGGCTTTCTCTATACAACAAAGCAATATTAATAAGCTAAGCGGACGCATTAATGAGTGGAATTTTTCAGCAGGTATTAACGTGGCTGATGTGGTATACTTTGGTGCTTCGTTGTTGTTTCAAAATGTAAATTACGAATCGAATAATGTTTTTAAAGAAAATGTACTCATAACAAGTACTGACAGTAACAAATACCGATTGAGCGCTTTTACCAGCAATGTAAAAACACAAGGAACAGGTATTGGCGGTAGGTTTGGTATTATTATAAAACCAAGCGACTATTTTAGAATAGGAGCCAGCTATACTACTGCAGTAAGACTTAATTTAAAAGATGAGTATAATTACGGATTAAGCTCTACCGTAAACAATCAAAACTATTTTTTCAATGCCAATACCAGAACTGACTTTTTTGAGTATGATGTGGTAACACCGGCAAAGCTTACTTTAAGTGGTGCTATTATGCATCCTAAGTTGGGTTTTATATCGGTTGACTGGGATAGGGTGGATTATACAACAGCCCGCTTAACATCAGGTACGGAAGAGTTTTACAATGCCAACCAACAAATTAAAACCAAGTATACAGTGGCTAATAATGTAAGAATTGGTGCGGAGCTAAAGTATAAGGATACACGCTTTAGAGCAGGATATGCTAACTATGGCAGTCCTTTGAGCTCCACTTCAAACGGTATTTCTATTAACAATGCCACCCAAAGTGTTACAGGAGGTTTAGGATTTATTTTCCCTTCGGTTGACAGGTTTGGTTCTGATTTTTATATAGACGGAGCGATGGTTTATACATGGGGTAAAAACTACCAAACGCCATATACTTTAAAAGAAGTGGGACAGGTAAATTACAGTGCCGAAACAGCATTTACTTATATGAACTTTATGGTTACAGCAGGTTTCCGCTTTTAATCATTCAGGTTAAAATTAATTTTATCTAATTCATTGCCATTGGCCAATATACTTATTGTATGTTGGCCTTTGTAGTGTTTACGCGTGGTTAAATTAATAAACGCATGTTTCTTCTTCACTTCGAAAACCTGATTGGGTTGTAATGTATAAGTGCCTATCTGAAATATTTTAGGCAATTGTTTGCCATTGGCTTTGTGGTAATAAATATTGTATTCCAACCTAACCTTTGCTTCTTGTTTTTCTAATAACTGTACACCAAAGTTAAAATGTATGGAACCGCCAATAGCCACCGTTTGCTTATCAATACTGAAATGTGTGAGCTTGGTTTTTACCTGATGGTTTAAACCAAATGAGTTGAGTATTTCAGCATGTCCTTTTTTGAGCAAACCCCGACTGGCATGTTTTAAAATCCAATCTGTTTCAGCCGATTTCTTTTGCCATTGGTTGATTATTTGTAATACTATATGCGGATGGTCTTTTGAAATATCGTTAATGCAATTAGCTACACTGCGCCTTACATATTCCGATTCATCAGCCATTAAGTTATTTAAAATGGGCAGGATTGGCTTAGGGTCTTTTTTAAACTCAGGTAAAGCTATAGCCCAAGGTAAACGAGGTCTGATTCCTTCGCTTGCCAAACGCCTTACATGGTGGTTTTTGTGTTTACTCCAAAGCGCATGTTGCTTGAGCATTTCTTTAGGGTATTGAATAATAAAAGGCCTTACAGCAAACTCGCTGCTGGAGTATTGGGTAAAATGTTCCAGTGCATTGATAGATGTATCTAAATCATTTAATCCATACACTTCTACAAAATCAGGAAAAACCATAGCGGTGAATCCTGTGAACTGTGTAGCCAGCTTTTTCAAAATATCTACTTGTTCAGTATAGCTTACAGGCATGGTTTTATGCAGGCTGTTTGTAATATGCCGCATGCGCTGTTTCAGTTCTTTATTATCCCAGTCTTTATCAAAAACGGTTTTAATAAAATGGCTTTTATCAAATGCTTTATAGTTACCGTGTATGCTATCAGCTAACTCACTAATAAGTGCTTTGCTATATAAGTTTTTAAGAGGTTCGGGCATGTTATGATTTAATTTTACTGCTGTTTACTACATTTACCCAAATACCTTTTTTATGCGCAAATATACTTCCGTTATACATGGCTTCACACTTGGCCGGAGGTAAATAAAAACGACCGCAATAGCTTGCATTGAGTATAATGTAATAGGTTAGTGTTTGTCCCATTCTTATGTTGAAATAAGTGTAAACCCTGTCATCTTTTATATCCTGATAAGTGCTGTTGCTTGACGCAAACAGCGGGTTTTCGCCAAACAAACGTGTATTGTGTATTTGCCATCCACTCGCAAAAATATTACTCAAAGCCATTTGCTCAAAGTGACCTAAGTTGCTATTGTTTGTTACTTTTACTTCGCAAACAAAATCAGTCCCTTGTTCCATTTGTGTCGGGTTAATAATGTTACCTTTTAAGTCTTTGTATTGTATGCCCAACTGTATATTGCTTTCTGCTTCTGTGGTCACATCGGTTAAAGGTTGTCCTTTATTAATTATCCTTACAAATAAATTATCGGTTGAGGTATTTTTTAAAGTAATGTTTTGCGGGTTACGGCTTGTAAAGTTTACAGGCGTTTGGTTAATGAATGTTTTTGAATTGATGCTTTGCTTATTGGTACCAACACTCACTTCATAATTTAAAGTTTTACTTGTACTGTTTTTCTTACAGTAATCAGCCATGGCTATTAAACAATAAGCAGTAGTTTGTGTACTCAGCCAATAATCGCTGCTCAGGTTTTTGCTTATCTGAATGGCTTTTTGCATAGCCAAAGTACGCTTATCCAATAAATTTAATGTTTGTAGTATAATGGCATCATCGCGCTGTGCGCTTCCATAACTAAAACTCATTTCGTTATAATTGGCTACGTTAATTGATAAGTTGTTTATGATTTGCAAAGCTGTTTCCTTTTGCCCAATTAAAGCATAGCTGGCTGCTAAACTCCATTTACTGATGGTGTTTAAACTTTTGCTTTCTTTTAGTCTGTTCATGGCTCCAATTTCGGCCGCTCCAGCCAATGCTAATGTATATAGCCTGTACGATTGAATAATATCATTTTGCTGTGCTGTCTGGGTGTAGTTTTGCGCCAGTTTTTTCTGGAACTGTCGCCAGTTACTCAATAATGAGGCAGGTACTGCGTAACCATTGCGTTGTGCTTCAATTAAAAAATGGCCTGCATAATTGCTTCCCCATTCATCAGGATAAGTTTGTCCCGGCCAGTAAGCAAAACCCCCATCGTTGGTTTGAAATAATTTGATGCGGTCAATGCCATTTTTAACATTGGTTTCAATGTTATGTGTTTGTACAGCGTTTAATTCAATTATTTTATTTAATACCAACTGAGGAAATACGGATGAAGTGGTTTGTTCAATGCATCCGTGCGGGTATTGTATTAAGTAATCTAAACGCTTACCTAAATTAATAGGAGGGATGCTTGAAACTTCAATATTGCCCGTGCTTATATTAATGGCTCCAATAGGGCTTATGCTGCCGGTGTAGGTTTTATTGCGTTCTACAAAAGCTTCAGTTACTTGTGTTATGTTTGGATTGGGGTTTCTGATATCTATTTCAATTTCTTCGGTAATAGATTGTGAACCATTGCTTGCCTTTATTTGTATTCTGCCAATGCCTGTAACACCTTTTACGGCTATATCAAACTCAATTAATTCTTCACCGGGTTTTGCAAAATAAATGGTTTTGTTAGTTGCTCCATTCATGCTTAACAGGTTATTGCATTGTACGGTAATGTTTGCCTTTTTTATTTTTGCTTCCATTGAGAAAACACTGATGGGCAGTTTTACCAATTCATTGATACCAAGTACTCGTGGTAACGAAGCCAGCATCATTAAAGGTTTGCGTACCGGTACTGCTTTTTCGGCATTGCCATAAGCACCGTCTTGTCCTGCCACAACCATTACTCTCACTGAACCGTAATAGGTAGGTAAAACAAACTGAATTTTTTCCTTTTTTCCCTTTGGTAAAAAGTAAGGGCCTAAAAACTTAACTACGGGTTTAAACCTGTTGGCTTTGTTTTCTTTTTTCTTTTTGTTCAGTCCCTCATCTCCACCTATGCTTAATACTTTATCCATTTGCAGGTTGTAAGCATTCATTATAAAATCGTATAAATCGTTGGTTTGTACACCCAATGCTTCACGTGCATAAAATACTTCATGTGGGCTAGGTGTTTTAAATCGGGTTAAGTCCAATAAACCTTCATCAACAATGGCTAAAGTATAGGTCATTGCCCTGCCATTGGCTTCGCTTACCTCTACACTTTGTACCTCATCAGGTCGTAATACATCAGGTGTTTTTATAACGGGTTTTAAAACAGTTTCCGCATCGCTTACATTAATAGGTTTAATACCATATAAACGTATTGGTAAATCGTTTTTAACCTGCTCATGCGGTTGTAAGACGCTTATGTGTACAAATGCATTAGGTAGCATTTCTTTGGTAGCCTTAAATGAAAATTCAGTCTCTCCATTTTTTAAATTGGCCCAATATGTTTTTACTACTTCGGTTCCGTTCTCCACACTTATTAAAGCCCTGCCACCTGAAGTTGATGGGAAATTAATTACTACATTTTCGCCTACTTTATAATCGTTTTTGTTGGTACTAAACGATAACATAGTTGCTTCTGAAGCATTGCCTCTGTTGGAACGACTGTATGTGTTTGGCCAGTCTAAATAAAAAGCCTTACTGCAACTTTGGTTGTTTTTTAAATTGGTTGCTATAATTACATAACGCCCCCATTGCGGATAATCTACTTTAAAGCGGTAAGTACCTTTTCCATTTTGTATGCTGATGTTATCATTTTTGATGAGTTGGTTATACTCATTGGTAGCATAATCGCTCAGGTCTTCATCTGATTGGTCCCACCACCATCTGTATTCTATTTTATATATTTTTATATTTACATTATTGGAACCACTTACCGGTATGCCCATTTTGCTTAAATAGGCTAAATCAACTTGTATATCACTATTGGTTTCATAGTAGTCGTATTCATTTTCTAAGCCCGGCATTTTTAGTCCTACGTATTCCTGGTATGGATAATAGTTTTCGTTAAATCGGTCAGTACTAAAGCCACCGCCCGGTTCAAATACTTTGGTTAAAAAATTAACATTTAAAATACCCGGTGCATTTTCACCTGCTTGTAATGTTCCGTTTATATTGGCTAATCCTTCACTGTTTAAAGTGCCGTCAAAAATACGTTCTGTTTCAGCTTGTAGTTTTCTGGTATTGTCAATAAAAGAATAACTTTCATAACCTTTAAATTGAGCATCGCTTAAGCTGTAAGTAGCATCAATAGTTGCTTTGAAATTACTAGCTATAGCACCGTGTAACCATGTACTTGTTAAAACACCACCCAGGTTTTGCCCCTTACTTAAAAACTTGTTGTTAAAGGCTAAATTTATTTTAAGTCTGTTTGGTACAACGGTTTCAATACGTACATTTTTTTCAAACGATACATTACCAATTTTTACTTTGGCTAACCAATTTCCCGTAGGCGCGTTGTCGTCAGTGGTAGTGGTAAAATTGTAAAATCCATTTAATCCGTTGTTGCTTATTAAACGCCTGTGAATTTGCCCCTGTGGGTTATACAATTCAAAAACAATGGGCACATCGCTTGGTAAGGTTTTGCCTTTATCGTTCAGTATAAAATTAAAGTAAATACTATCTCCAGGACGCCATACACCGCGTTCTGCATAAAGAAAGCCCTTGATTCCTTTCATTAAAGGTTTACCACCAATATCAAAACGGCTTAAGTTAAGGGCTGTATTTTCATCCAATCGTAAATAAGCTTTTTGTCCGTTATAATTGGCTATTAATAAATAAGGCTTTTGGTTTAGTTTAACGGTTGCCCAACCTTGTGCATCGGTTTTTGCATTAGTTAGCTCTATTTGTTGGTAGTTTAAAATACTTAATTTAGCGCCACCAATGGGTTGGGTTGTTTTAATATCGTTTACCGAAATAAACATAATGCCATTGCTTCCTCGTTTGGCAATTAAACCAATATTACTTGATAGCAGGTTTCGTTTTATCCAGCGTTGGCTATTGTAATAACTGTTGTGGCAAGGATTGTCTCTTTCCTGCCAGTCGTAATCTTCAGGCCAGTAATAATCGCTGTATTCCTCTTCGTTATTGTTATCATTATCCCACTCTGCCATTGTTTCCAAATCATCATTGTGGTTGTATGATGTTGTAGCCAGCTGATTGGTATCTTTTTCGCAGCTATATAAGCTATACTCTTTTTTGAAGCTTAACTCAATATGGTAAATAGCACCCGGCTCGGTTTTCATTACCTGCGCCAAGTCAATAGCAAATTGGTTGGAGTGGTTTAAGTCTGTTAATTTGTTTTTACCTAATAGTACTTTTCGTTTCAACATAGGTTGGCCAACACGTCTTAATTCATTGGTTCCGTCTAAATTATTTACCTGTAAAAACTGAGGTATGTTTTGTTCAAAAATTTTAATAACGGTTACATCAACAGCACTTAAATTAACAGCTTTAAAAGGGAATAAACATTTGTTGCCATCAGGCATTATCACCCCATTACCAACTATGGAAACAGATGGCAGTTCATTGTTGAAAACCACGTTAAATGTAGCACCAATAAATAATTTATTACCCAGTGTATTTAAAATACCTTCACTTACTTTAACCGTTTTTATGCCTATAAATTTACTATCAGAGTAAATTCTGATTTGGTTACTAAATACCGTAAAGCGTAAATCACTTATATCGTCTACCGTTATTAATCCTGCTAAATCTTGGTTAGGTTGAATAGGGTCAGAAAAAAACAGACCAATGTATTGTTCTTCTTTGTTTTCGGCATCAGCCTGGATGGCCTTAAAATCGCCAATAGCAGGTATACCAATTTTAAGCGTACCTTCTTGCTTTGCTTCAATTGCTTTGCCATTATAGCCAATAGTCACACTGTAAGCTTGGTTTAACCGTTCTAAACTATCTATAAAAAACTCATGTGTTACACCATCTTCCTTGTGTTGCCATTTTATTTTATAGGCACTTTGATTGACACCTGCGCTTAATACTTCTTCCATTAAGGCAGCTTCTTCATAATCAGCTGTATAAACAGTACCTCGTATGCTCACATATTTGTAATTATTGGGGTCTGCAGCAAATAAATGGGTACTTTTAATTTCAAAAGCTTGTTGAATGGTTTGGGTGTAAAACTCAAAAACAGCCAAGTCAGGGGCTATCTCTTTAACAACCGTACTTAATTTAAATTTTACGGTAAACTCCGTATTTCTTGGTAATATTTTATCGGGTTTAAATGCAATAGTATAAGCATCGGTTAACACAACTGTGCCTTTTACTGATGGGCTGATGTCAAATAAATCGCTTCCATTTTGTATGATGCTGCTATCGGTAACAGGTTTATTAAGCTTAACAATAAAAGCATCGTTACGCATAATAACACTTGGGCTAAATGCTGAAATATAGGCGCCAAATGCGGGGTTGGTGTTTTTTCGTTTTGATTCAGGTTTGGCTTTAACAATCCAGATAATTCCTATGAATAAGGCAATTAAAAAAGCTACGGCTAGCTTGGGTGCGTTTGAAAGTACTTTTTGCATACTTTTAATATTAAATTTATTGATGTAAAATAAAATTATAATTTGTTGATTTACTAGTAATGTTGATTGAATGTTTGAATGATTTTTTAAGTTAATTTTACCTTTGGTTAAAAATAAAAGGAAAATTGAAATTTTACTACATCAATAAATTAATTCATCATTATTTAACGTCAACGTTTATTGATGTTTTGCACTCACCTTTTGTTTTTGATTTGTATCAAACAGCTATTCGTAGTCAGAAGGATGAAGCTAAGTTTGTGGCTATTGAAAAATGTAGAAACAGCCTTTTGACAAACAATCAAATTATCAATTATACCGATTTAGGTGCTGGTAGTAATATGCTTTCCAATGCTACACAAAAAGTAGTGAAGCAAATAGCTAAAACCCATTTAAAACCAGCAAAAATTGCCGCTATTATTCACCGTATTGTTTTAAAATATAAATATAAAAATGTGGTTGAGTTAGGAACTTCGCTTGGTATTACTACCAGTTATATAGCAAGTGCATTGGCTGCAAATTACAATAGCTCAGTAGTTAAATTTACTACGCTAGAAGGAGTAGCTGATGTAAAACAAATCGCTAATGAACAGTTTAAAAAGCTTAAACTAGACAATTACATTCATTCCATAGAAGGTAATTTTAATACAAAACTAGATGAAGTTTTAAAGCAGTATAATGAGTTAGATGTTTTTTTTGTAGATGGCAATCATACCTATGAAGCTACTATGGAATATTTTAAAAAAGCATTGCCATTGGCAAACAATAATTCTGTTTTTATTTTTGACGATATATATTGGAGTGAGGGAATGACAAAGGCATGGGAAGAAATAAAAGCCAGTGAAAAGGTGAAACAAACAGTAGATTTATTTTTTATAGGTTTGGTTTTTTTTAGAGCCGAACAAACAGAACAACATTTTAAATTACGTATTTTTTAAATTTTAATATTATTACTTATGAAAGTTTTCTTTACTACCTGTTGCTTATTTTTAGCAAACTTTTTATTGGCTCAAAATGCTGATTCTGTAAAAGTACAAGGTCCGATTAAGTGGAAACACAATGTACAAACAGGGTTAAATTTAACTCAATCTTCATTTTCTTCTAATTGGCAAGGTGGGGGAGTAAATTCATTGGCAATAGGAGGATTTTTAAATGCCTTAAGCACTTATGAAGGACTAAAATGGAACATGAATAGCGATTTACAATTACAATTGGGTTTTGTAAACAATGGCGAAAGCACCACTAAAAACGCAGATAGAATTTTTTATGATTTGAAAGCAGGTAGAAAAATAGCCAAGTATTGGGATTTGTTTGTTTCCACCAATTTTCAATCACAGTTTCAGGATGGTTTTTTGTATGGTAAAAGAAGTGATGGTGGCGATTCATTGGTTTCAACCTTTATGGCACCGGCTTACCTTACTTCATCAATAGGTGTGGAATACAAACCTGTAACCTATTTCTGGGCACGTTTAGGTGTGGGTACATTACGCCAAACATTTGTTTTAAATGAAACATTGTCTGATCGCCAGGCTTTTGGATTAGATAAAGCAGGTGACAAAGTGAGAAATCAGGCAGTATTACAAGCGGTTTTAAATTTCGACAAAGATTTACTGAAAAATATAAACTTAAAATTACGCTCATCTACTTTTTGGGATTATGTAAAATATGATAAAGCAGGTTCCGTTGTTCAGCGTTTAGATTTAAATTTAACCATGAAGGTGAACAGGTTTATCAATACCAATATACAAGCCGTTATACTGTACGATTATTTTCAATCGAAAGATTGGCAACGTTCTCAAGTGCTTTCATTAGGCATTTTGTATAATTGGACCAGACAGTAATTTTTAGCGCTTACGATTAGGGAGTATGGTTGATAACTTTTAAGTACAATCAATAAAATCAATCGATTTCTTTTTCTTTTTCAACATTCTGTTTTCATCTAAATTGTTAGTTTAAATTAGCAAACTATTTAAAGGAAAAATGCAGTTTTCACACTTACATGTTCATACCCAGTTTTCGTTGCTTGATGGAGCTGCGGATATTGGTAATTTATACAAAAAGGCATTGGCGGATAATATGCCTGCTATTGCTATTACTGACCATGGTAATATGTTTGGTGCCTTTCAATTTGTAGCCGAAGCCTATAAACACAAAAACGATGACGGTACTTTAAAAGTAAAACCAATAGTTGGTTGCGAGTTTTATGTGGTGCCCGATAGAACTAAAAAAGCATTTACAAAGGAAGATAAAGACAAAAGAAACCATCAGTTACTTTTGGCAAAAAATGCCGAAGGTTATAAAAACTTAATTAAGCTCTGCTCCCTTGGCTATATGGAGGGAATGTATGGTAAATACCCCCGAATAGATAAAGAACTTATTTTAAAATACCACAAGGGTTTAATTGCTACTACTTGTTGTTTAGGCGCTTTGGTACCACAAACTATTTTAAAAAAAGGAGAACAGGAAGGCGAAAAAGAATTTAAATGGTGGCTCGATTTGTTTGGCGAAGATTATTATGTAGAAATGCAACGCCACGATATTAAAGAGCAAAATGAGGTGAATGAAGTGTTGATGAAGTTTGCAGCCAAGTATAATGTAAAAGTTATAGCCTCAAATGATTCGCATTATGTTGACCAGCAAGATGCCAATGCACATGATATTTTGCTTTGTATCAATACCGGTTCATTACAGAGCACGCCTACTTTAAAAGAGTTTTCTGACGATGATGTAACTGCCAAAGGAAGACGCTTTGCTTTTGCCAACGACCAGTTTTATTTTAAAACAACGGAAGAAATGAGTACGCTTTTTAGCGATATTCCTCAAGCCATTGATAATACAAACGAAATAGTTGGAAAAATTGAAACACTTGATTTAAAGCGGGATGTTTTATTACCCAATTTTGAAATACCAAAAGAGTTTCAAACCCAGGATCAATACCTAAGGCATTTAACTTATGAAGGTGCCCGTAAACGTTATAGTGAGCTGACACCAAATATAGAAGAAAGAATCAATTTTGAATTACATACCATTGAAACAATGGGTTTTGTTGGCTATTTCTTAATTGTAATGGATTTTATAAAAGCAGGTCGCGATTTAGGGGTATTTATTGGCCCTGGTCGTGGTTCGGCAGCCGGCAGTGTTGTTGCTTTTTGTATAGGCATTACTAATATTGATCCTATAAAGTACGAGTTGCTTTTTGAGCGTTTTTTAAATCCGGATAGAAAGTCGTTACCCGATATAGATACCGATTTTGATGATGTTGGAAGACAAAAAGTAATTGACTACGTAATCCAAAAATATGGAAGAAATCAGGTAGCTCAAATTGTTACCTATGGTACCATGGCTGCTAAGTCAAGTATTAAAGATGTTTCACGTGTAATGGATTTACCATTGGCCGATGCAAATACCTTGGCTAAACTGGTTCCATCAAAACCGGGTATTAACCTGGGTCGTTTATTACATGCACCATTAGAAGGCGAAAAGAGTTTAAGAGAAAAAGAAGGATTGGAGGGTGAGGATTTAGACAATGTAAAAAAACTTCGATTAATATACGAAGGCACTGATTTACAAAGTAGGGTTTTAAAAGAAGCCGAAAAACTGGAAGGTTCAGTAAGAGGAACAGGTGTGCATGCTGCTGGATTGATCATTGCTCCGCAAGATTTAACCGATTTAATTCCCGTAGCTGTAGCCAAAGATTCAGATTTATTGGTTACCCAATTTGAAGGTAAAGTAATTGAAGATGCCGGGGTAATTAAAATGGATTTTTTAGGGTTAAAGAATTTAACTATTTTAAAAAATGCCCTACGTTTTATAAAGGATAATCATGGAGTAGAAATTGTACTTGACAATATTCCATTGGATGACCAAAAAACCTATGAAACAATTTTTCAAAAAGGAGATACCAATGGTATTTTCCAGTTTGAAAGTGCCGGGATGCAAAAACATTTAAAGGATTTAAAGCCGGATAAGTTTGATGACTTAGTGGCGATGAATGCACTTTACCGTCCAGGGCCTATTGCTTATATTCCAACCTATATTAATAGAAAGCACGGAACTGAAAAGATTGAATTTGATTTACCCGAAATGCAGGAATATTTGGAACCAACTTATGGGGTTACCGTATTTCAGGAGCAGGTGATGTTGCTGTCACAAAAAATAGGCAATTTTACGAAAGGCGATGCCGATACTTTACGTAAAGCAATGGGTAAAAAAGACAGAAAAACCCTTGATAAAATGAAGGGTAAGTTTGTCGAAGGTGCTACTGCAAACGGACATCCTAAAGACGTTTTAGAAAAAATTTGGAAAGATTGGGAAGCATTTGCACAATATGCTTTCAATAAATCGCATTCGGTTTGTTATGCTTATGTAGCATTTCATACCGCTTACCTAAAAACACATTACCCTGCTGAATTTATGGCAGCTACTTTAGATAATGCTTCAGGCGATATTGATCAAATATCGTTTTTTATGGAAGAATGTAGAAGAATGGGTTTGAATATTTTTGGGCCGGATGTAAATAAATCAGAGGTAAAGTTTTCAGTTAATAAAGAAGGTGAGTTACGTTTTGGTTTAGGTGCAATAAAAGGTGTGGGAGAAGCAGCCGTTGAAGAAATAATTGCAGAAAGAAAGAAGAGTGGTCTTTACAAAAGTATTTTTGATTTAACCAAGAGAGCCAACTTAAGGGCAGTAAATAAAAAAACATTAGAAGGTTTGGCTTTTGGTGGTGCTTTTGATTGTTTTGAAGGAACGCATAGAGCCCAATACTTTTCATTAGTTGATGATTCAAACATTATAGAGAAAGCAATCAGGTTTGGGAATGCTGCTCAAATGAATGAAAATGCTAACCAACAAAGTTTGTTTGGAGGAGGCGTTTCTATGAGCTTACCGGAACCAAGCATACCACCGGTTGAAACCTGGAGTTTAATGGAACAGTTGAAAAAAGAAAAAGATGTTATTGGTATTTACTTATCAGGTCATCCTCTTGATCCATTTAAAATAGAAATAGATAAATTAGCATCACATCCTTTAACAGAGCTAAAAGAATTAAAGCCTTTAAAAGGGGTTGAGCTGAAAATTATTGGTGTTGTAGCTTCTGTTAACCATAGAATAAGTAAAGCAGGTAAGCCTTTTGGTAGTTTTATAATTGAAGATTTTAATGGAACATTAGATATTCCATTATTTGGAGAGAATTATTTGAACTATAAAAAATACATGGAAGTTGGTTATTATTTATACATAAAGGGGCGAGTAGATAATAGATGGGGCAAGGAAGATGATTTTGAGTTTAAGATAGGCTCCATAGAAATGTTACCGGAAATAAGAGAGAAGTATATTAAAACTATCAGTATTGAAATAGATATAGAGTCGTTAGATGACAAGTTGGTTTCCTTTATACATGACACCGTGAAAGAAAATAACGGCTCAGCACTATTGAACTTAATAGTGATAAATAAAAATGAACAAATGAAAATAAGTATGCGGTCAAGTAAATATCAAGTTTCATTGACTAATGAATTACTTAAAAGTTTTGACGATATTGGACTTAACTACAGACTCAATTAAAAGTTAATGGCTTAAGAATTAAATTGAACTGACATTTTGTTTGTATTTTATAAATTGGGTTTTAAATTGCATACGTAATCACGATAATTAAATATTAAAATAAATAAATTATGGCATTAGAAATAAATGATGGCAACTTTGAGGAAGTTGTTTTAAAATCGAAAGTCCCTGTATTAGTTGATTTTTGGGCAGAATGGTGTGGTCCTTGCCGTATGGTAGGTCCGTTAGTTGATGAGCTTTCAAAAGAGTATGATGGCAAAGCGGTTATAGGAAAAGTAAATGTTGATTTTAACCCTAAAATAGCTACTGACTACGGTATTATGAGTATTCCAGCTTTATTGTTTTTTAAAGATGGGCAGTTGGTTGACAAACAAGTTGGCGCTGTTCCAAAACATATTTTGGCAGGTAAACTTGATGCTCAATTGGCATAAAATTAAATATTCATACAATAATTAAAATCCCTTTAAAAACTAAAGGGATTTTTTATTTTTACGCACTTTGGAAAATAATATAACAGAATATAATTTACTTCAAACCGGGAATTTAGAATTACTCGCAAAACAAGTTGTAGAGGGCTTTATTACAGGCTTGCATAAAAGTCCGTTTCATGGTTTTAGTGTTGAATTTGCAGAACACAGACAATATAACGCAGGCGAAAGTATAAAGCATATTGATTGGAAGCTATATGGAAGAACAGAAAAACTTTATACCAAACGTTATGAAGAAGAAACCAATTTACGCTGTTATATAGTTATTGATAATTCGGCTTCCATGTATTTTCCAACGGATGGCGTAAGTAAAATTCAGTTTGCTACTTATGCTTCGGCCTGTTTAACTTATATGCTTAAAAAGCAACGCGATGCTGTTGGGCTAAGCATATTAAACGATGATATTGTTTTTCAGTCACAAGCAAAGTCCGGTTCAGTTCATGTTAAAATGATTTTTAATGAGTTGAATAAATTAAATGACATGAAGCAAGCAAGTGCCGGAAGTAATCTTTCTCAAGGATTGCATCATATTGCAGAAACAGTTCATAAACGCTCATTGGTAGTTATTTTTACCGATATGTTTAGCAATGATAATTTAGAAAAAATGTTTGAAGCTTTTCAGCATTTAAAATATTGTAAACATGAGGTTATTTTATTTCATGTGGCCGATAAAAAACTGGAACTTGACTTTGATTTTGCTAAAAGACCCTATCTTTTTATTGATAGTGAAACCAAAGAAAAATTAAAACTGCATTCTAATTTGGTGGCAGATGATTATAAAAAAATGTTTATGGCTTTTAAAGAAGAGATAAAATTGAAGTGTGCTCAACTGAAAGTAGATTTAGTTGAATCCTACATTCAAGATAATTTTGATCAAATACTTTTAAGTTTTCTACAGAAACGAGAAAAAATAAAATAACGACAAAAATATTTTATTTGTAATAATTTGACGTACATTTGTGGGGTAATATTTATAGTATGGCAAAAACATATAAATCAACCCGAGTGGTTAAGCCTAGTAAAATAGCCAATGCAAACCCCGCTAATATAGTAGAAGAGTCAGCAGCTATTTATCATACAACAATAAATCCTATTCAATCTATTTTAAATATTACCACTAATTTTCAGAATGAAATGGATTTGGTTCTATTAAGTAGAAACGGTGTACTTAAGCAAGCTGTTAACAATATGGCTGCTAAGTTTGGTATTACCCAGGAAAAAATTTGCGAACTCTTACATATGAGTGCCCGTAACTTTCAGCGAATCAAAGATAACTCACATTTAGATATATACACATCAGAGCAAACCATTGAGATGGCTACTGTTTATGCCAAAGCATATACTGTTTTTTCAACTGAAGATGCCATTAAACATTGGTTTCAAGCACCCAATTATGCTTTGGGAAATCAAAAACCAATAGATTTACTAGATACCAGTTTTGGTGTAAAAATGGTTACAGATGTTTTAGGCCGTATTGAACACGGTATTTATTCTTAAGTAAATTATGCAGTTGTATAGATTTGCTTTACAAAAATTTGTAAAAAATTTAAGTGGTGAAGGTGCCAAACTTTATGGTGGTAGATGGAACAGTAAGGACAATGCAATGCTTTATACTGCCTCTAGCCCTTCTTTAGCTATGTTAGAATTTGTATGTAATGCAGGTAGTTTGGCCAGAACTAAGCAAACAGCACTCTTAACTTTACAACTAACTACTAAAGTAAAAATAGAGACGTTATCGGTTAATGATTTACCTGGTGATTGGCAAAATGTACCATCGCCAGATGCCCTTAAGCGGCTTGGCGATAATTGGCTGAATAGCGGAAGTACATTAGTATTAAAAGTACCTTCAGCTATTATTCCTGTTGAGTATAATTGTTTAATCAATCCGCTACATAAAGATTTTTCAAAACTAATTATAGAAGATGTAATTGCTTTGGATATTGATAACAGAATATTAAAATTAGTATAGATGATTGCATTTTCAAATGGTAAGATAAACTTAGGTTTACATGTAATTAATAAGCGTGATGATGGTTTTCATAATTTAGAAACGGTTTTTTATCCTATTCCATTAAGTGATTCTTTAGAGCTTATTGTAAGCAGTAATGATATGAATAAAGAAATTGGTTTTCATTCATACGGATTACAAATAAATGGGAGTATTGATGATAATTTGATTGTAAAAGCTTATCATTTATTAGCCAACGATTTTTGTTTGAAAAAAGTCGATTTTTATTTGTTGAAAAATATACCAATGGGTGCTGGGCTTGGCGGTGGAAGCAGTAATGCTGCCTTTGCTTTAAAAATGCTCAATGAGTATTTTTCATTGAATTTAACAAATGCCCAACTTGAAAAATATGCTGCTATACTAGGAAGTGATTGCGCTTTCTTTATTGAAAATAAACCAAGTTTTGCAAAAGGACGAGGTGAGGTATTGGAGTCAATCGCAATTGATTTAAAAGGATATTATTTGGTATTGGTTAAACCCAATATTCATGTTAGCACTGCCCAGGCTTTTGCCAATGTTTTTAAGAGAGGCGAAAGTGAAGTATCTTTAAAAGAGTTAATAAAACAACCAGTTGAAAATTGGAAAGGTTTAATAGAAAACGATTTTGAGAAAACTGTTTTTATACATCATCCAGCCATAGCTTTAATTAAAGAACAACTTTATGTAAAGGGTGCTGTTTATGCGAGTATGAGTGGGAGTGGGGCTAGTGTATTTGGTTTATTTAAAAGTGAAATAAATTTAAAGCAGCAATTTGAAAATAACTTTTACTTTAGTTGCCAGCTTTAACTTAATGTGTCGCTTTCAATAACACCATCTCGTAAGCGTACAATACGTTTGGCGCGTTTGGCTATATCTTCTTCGTGGGTTACTATAATTACGGTATTTCCTTTTTGGTGAATTTCTTCTAACAAATCCATAATTTCATGACTTGTTTTGGTATCTAAATTCCCGGTTGGTTCGTCAGCTAAAATAATAGCCGGGGTATTTACTAAAGCACGAGCTATGGCTACACGCTGGCGTTGCCCTCCACTTAATTCGTTTGGTTTATGTTCAACTCTTTCACCTAAACCTACACTTTCTAAAGCTTGTTTTGCTTTGGCTAATCTTTCGGTTTTTGCTATACCTGCATAAACTAAAGGTAATGCTACGTTTTCTAATGATGAATTACGTGCTAATAAGTTAAATGTTTGAAATATAAATCCAATTTCTTTATTCCTGATTTCAGCCAATTCATTATCTGTCATATGGCTTACGTTGGTTCCATTTAATTTATAACTTCCGCGGCTTGGTGTATCGAGGCAACCTAAAATATTCATTAAAGTAGATTTGCCCGAACCAGATGGACCCATTAAAGCAACATATTCTCCTTTTTCTATTTTTAAATCAACGCTTACTAAAGCATTTACAACAACCTCACCAATTTTATAGGTTTTACCTATGTTGTTTATATCAATTACTAAGTTAGCCATTCGTTTACGTTGTTTGTTGCAATAAAATTCTTTTCTTGATAATAGTTTGATGTTTTTTGATGGAAGGAAAAATTCGATTGATTTAAACTTAGAAAAATACTTAAAGAATTATTTTTCTAAAAACTTAGGTACTCTAAAGTAGTCAGAGTCTTTGTTTGGAGCGTTTAACAATGCTTCCTGATGTGTTATTTCATGTTTTGGTTCATCATTACGTAACACATTTTCTTGCTCGGTCATAAATATTAAAGGTTCTATATTGTCAGTATTTACTTCATTCATTTTTTCAAAGAATGAAATAATTTGAGTCATGTCCTTTTGTAGTTCCACTTTTTCAGTATCAGTAAAATCAAGTTTAGCTAAATCTGCTAGCTTATTTATTATATCGTTATTAATTTCCATAATTGTACTCTGCTAATTTGTTGTTAATTATTTCACATACTCTGTTTTTCAATTCATCCACATTGTCTAATGTCATACCTTGTGTTGAAATTGGCTTATGGATAATTTGATATCCATGTCCAGGCTTGCCTTCAAAAACTCCCTGATCAGGTAATATGTTCCAATTGCCTATAATGGTAACAGGAAGAATGTCTACTTGTTTTTCAATAGCTAATCTAAAAGGGCCATCTTTAAATTTTATAAGTTTAGGAACCTGGTTTGAAATGGTGCCCTCCGGGAAAATAACTAAGCTGCGCCCACTTTCAAAAAAGCGAGTTGCTTTCATATAGGCTTCGGCTGCTTTACGTGCATTTTTTCTATCTACTGCAATATCAATGGTTCTAAACCAAATGCCAAAAACGGGTATTTCTTCCAATTCTTTTTTTGCCATAAAACTAAAGTCCAATTGATTTAGCTTTACGGTCAAGGTAACTATATCTAGTTGTGAAGTATGGTTTGGACAAATAATATATGGTTTTGATGTATCAAAAGGTTCTTCTATAATTTGAGTAATTCTTACAAAGCCGGTTGTTAATAATATGCAACCCCAAAAACGTCTTATTTTATGCCCTAAAGGATAGCGTTTTGGATTGCTTAATGCATATAGAATAAATGGATATAACAGGGTAAATGAAACAACTGTCCATAAGCCAAACCAAACGGCATAAGTTGTTTTTAAAGGATTTTTTGAAAATTTCACAAGCTAAATAAGTTTATTGATTCCAGGTTGACGGATTTTTACGCCAATCGTTTAGTTGAGCCAATTGTTCAGGTAAAACTATGTTTTTTTCAATAGCAATTTGAATTAATGTTTCGTAATTACTTAACGATACATACTTGCAATCTGCTTTATCAAAGGCTCGTTGTGCTTCATCAAATCCGTAGGTGAAAATGCTTGCCATTCCCAATACTTCGCAGCCATAGTTTTTTAATGTTTCTACTACTTGTAAACTACTTTTGCCTGTACTTACCAAATCTTCAATTACAACCACTTTGGTATTGGGTGCTATATCTCCTTCTATTTGCTTACCCATACCATGTTTTTTAGCTTCGGAACGTACGTAACCAAATGGTAAGTTTAATTCATCTGCCACTAAAGCACCCGGTGCAATACCTGCGGTTGCTACTCCAATAATAGCTTCTACAGTTGGAAACTGAGATTTAATTAATTGGCCTAGTGCTGCTTTTATAAAGTTTCTGGCTTCAGGGTATGAAAGTGAAACTCTGTTATCGCAATAAATAGGGCTTTTCCAGCCACTAGCCCAGGTAAAAGGCTCGTTTGGTTTTAATTTAATTGCATTTATTTGTAACAGATATTCCGCTACTTTTGCGGCAGTATTTTCACTTGTATTCATATTGGGCAAATGTATAAAATTTTTATAGACGATAAACCATTCATTATAGCAAATTCTCATTTTAGTGATAATTCTTTTGCTTCATTTGATTTTGAAGAAAAATTATTTGAAAGCAAAGTAAATGAGACTTTTACTGCAAAATTTGAAGGTGTTATTTTTAGATGCTTAGATGTGGAGCACGTTTTTAAAAAATTTGCCAGTTATTTTAAAATTATAGAAGCTGCAGGTGGATTGGTTTTTAATGCTAAAAACGAATTGCTTTTAATTGAAAGATTAGGTGTTTGGGATTTACCTAAAGGGAAAATTGATGCAGGCGAAACACCGGAAATAGCTGCTATTAGAGAGGTGGAAGAAGAGTGTGCTGTAACTGGGTTAACTATTGAAAACTTAGTTTGCCAAAGTTATCATACGTATTTTTTTAAAGAGAAACACATTTTAAAACGCACTTATTGGTATAAAATGAATACTACATTTAGTAGCGATTTAGTGCCTCAAACCGAAGAAAATATAACAAAAGTGGAGTGGCAATATTTTACTGAAAATGACATTGAAACCTTAAACACTTACGAAAGCATAAAAGATGTTTTAAGGGCTCATTTTTGTAAATGATTTTCAATTACTAATATTATGCTGCAGGTATTATAGGAAATGAAATTAGAAAACTGGTACCCTGATTTTCAATACTATTAACGGTTACTTTTCCATTATTTTTATCAAGGTATTCTTTTACCAATATCAACCCAAGACCTGAACTTTTTTCGCTTTCGGTTCCATTTCTGTTTATTTTCCTTGATAAGGAAAATAAATTATCAACCATATGCTGAGGCATACCGATGCCTGTATCTTTTATCTCTATTTCTGCATTATTTCCATTATTAACTGTTATATTAATTCCAATAGAACCACCTCTGGGGGTAAATTTAAAGGCATTTGAAATCAGGTTCCTAAAAATGGCATTAATCATATTCTTATCTGCCAAAATTATAGAGTTGGTTTCAAAATTTTTAATAATTGTTATTTCTTTGGTTTTAAAAGTCTCTTCCATTGTATCAATTACATTTTCAATTTGCTCATTTAAATTGAAAGCGCTGGGTTGAAATTGGTAAATGCCACTTTGCATGCAAGACCAGTCTAATAAGTTTTCTAGCAATTCAAAAAGGTGTTTTGCCGATTTATTCATATTAGAGGCAATAAACTGAAGGTCTTCTTTTTCAAGACTTGACAGGTCATTTAAGAGTACATCTGTCATACCCATAAAACCAATAAAAGGATTACGCAAATCGTGGGAAATAATGGAGAAAAATTTGTCTTTTTCTTCGTTTAGTGATTTTAGTTTTACTTCACTTTCTTCCAGTTTTTGTTGCGCTTTCATGATATTTGTAATATCACGAGAGTAACTTAACACTGAAACTACCTTGCCTTCATTGTTCAATTCAGGAATTAAGCTCCAGTCGTTGTATAATTTACCATTTTCAATGGCTACAACTTCTCTGCTGGGTTTTCCTGTAATAAAAACATCTTCAATTTTCGAATCCCAATAAGTATAATCAGCTTCGACAAAACCCAGTTCCTGATGGTCTTTGCCAATAAAGTCTTCTTTTTTAATACCAAAAAGTTTTTCAGCAGCAGAGTTTACAAATAAGTGTTTGTAATTTCTGTCAAAACGCATTATTAAATCATCAGTGCTTTCGGTTAAAATACGGTATTTTAATTCGCCTAAATAAAGCTCTTCTTCTAGTTTTTTTTGTGCACTAATATCACGGGCAATGGCGTAAATTTTATTATCTGTTTTATTGATTTTTCCTTTCCAGTCAAACCAAACATAATTACCATTGGCATCTCTATAACGATTTATAAAATTAACTATTTCGTCTCCTTCAAGTTGCTTTTTAAATTCTAAAATGGATGTTTCTTTATCATCAGGGTGAACAAATTGAATAAAAGATTTACCAACTAAATCATTGCTTGAATAACCTAAACTATTTTTCCAAGCAGGATTTAACTCAATGAAATTTCCATCTATCGAAACTATACAAAACAAATCGGCACTATCATAAAAAAAAGTGCTCATCATATCATTATTTAATGAAGGTGAGGTGGTTGTTTTTTCGTGCAGTTTTGAACTCATAATGGCAATGATTGCAAGTGTTTTCTAAAATAATAATGAATTGGGCCCGAATATATAAAATTAAAATTTGAACAAACACATGAGGGTTTATTTAAACAGACTTATTACTTATGTAAGTGGGTTTTAATATGCAAAAAGCTGTAATAGTTGTAGTTTAGCCATAACCCCAAAATTTAAATTAATTCCATTTCAAACTGTCTGGCTATTTCTTGTTTTAGAATAGTTGTTAGCTCGTTAAAATCTACTTCATGGCCTAGTTCCTGGGCTATGCTTGTTACATCTTTATCGTCAATACCGCAAGGGATTATATTTTTAAAATAAGCCAGATTGGTATTTACATTTAATGCAATTCCGTGCATGGTTATCCAACGACTACAACGTACGCCCATAGCGCATATTTTGCGTGCAGTTGGTTTATCTGCATCTATCCAAACGCCTGTATAACCTTCATATCGGCCACCAACTATTCCATAATGTGCAATAGTTTTAATTACAGCCTCTTCTAAAAAACGAAGGTATTTATGTATGTCGGTAAAAAACTGTTCTAAATCTATAATAGGGTAAGCTACTAATTGGCCCGGGCCATGGTAAGTAATATCGCCACCACGGTTTATTTTATAAAAAGTGGCTTCTGCTTTTTTTAAACCTTGTTCATCTAGCAATAAATTATCTAACGAGCCACTTTTACCTAAAGTATAAACATGTGGATGCTGGCAAAAAATAAGTTCATTACTGATAATAGTTTTTTCATTATCGGGTAATTCACGTTCGGCTAATTTATAGTCTACTTTTTGTTTTAGTATGGCTTCTTGCTGATCCCAAGCTTGTTGGTAATCAATAAGTCCCCAGTCAATAAAATTGGTTTTTACCATGTTGGTTTGCCCGTTGATAGTTGTTAGTTATTAGAAAAAGACAAATTTAATTAAGCTGTGTAAATCATCTATCAACTAACAACAGCCAACTATTAACTATAGTTTTAGTCAAGTTTTAAAACGGCCATAAATGCTGATTGTGGAATTTCAACATTACCTACCTGGCGCATACGTTTTTTACCTTCTTTTTGTTTTTCGAGTAATTTACGTTTACGTGAAATATCGCCACCATAGCATTTTGCTGTTACGTCTTTACGTAAAGCCTTAATGGTTTCGCGTGCTATTACTTTAGCTCCAATACTTGCCTGTATCGGAATTTCGAACTGATGGCGTGGAATTAATTCTTTTAGTTTTTCGCAAATCTTTTTACCCCAATCATAAGCTCTGTCGCGGTGAATAATGGCTGAAAGTGCATCAACATTATCTTTGGCTAATAAAATATCCAGTTTTACTAAATCACTTTGTACGTAACCTATCGGATGATAATCAAAAGAAGCATAACCTTTTGAAATGGTTTTCAGTTTATCGAAGAAATCGAATACTACTTCTGCCAAAGGCATATCAAATTTCATTTCAACCCTATCCATGGTTAAGTAAACCTGGCTTTTTAACGTACCACGTTTTCCTAAACATAAGCCCATAATGGGTCCTACAAATTCTGAACTGCTAATGATAGTTGCGGCAATAAATGGTTCCTCTACATATTCAATATGGTTTGGCTCAGGTAAATCGCTAGGGTTATTTACCACAATTAAATCGCCTTTTTTTGTGTAAGCATGGTAACTTACGTTGGGTACGGTAGTAATTACGGTCATTTTGAACTCACGTTCTAAACGCTCCTGAATAATTTCCATGTGCAGCATTCCTAAAAAACCACAACGGAAACCAAAACCTAAGGCTGCTGAACTTTCCGGTTCAAAAGTTAACGAAGCATCATTTAATTGAAGCTTGTACATGCTTTCCCGCAATTCTTCAAAATCTTCTGTATCAACAGGGTAAATACCTGCAAAAACCATTGGTTTTACATCTTCAAATCCATGAATAATTTCGGCTGTTGGGTTGGCTACGGTTGTTAAAGTATCGCCCACTTTTACTTCACGGGCTTCTTTAATACCTGAAATAATATAACCTACATCACCGGCTTTTACTTCGCTTCTGGGCTCCATATCCAGACCTAAAATACCTACTTCATCAGCAAAATATTCTTTACCTGTGGCCATAAATTTTACTCTATCGCCTTTTTTTATTACTCCGTCTATAATTCTAAAATAGGCTATAATTCCCCGGAACGAGTTATATACTGAATCAAAAATAAGTGCTTTTAGAGGTGCTTTTTCATCGCCTTTTGGAGCTGGAACACGACTTACAACGGCTTTTAAAATATCGTGTACACCTTGGCCTGTTTTTCCGCTTGCTCTTAAAATATCTTCGTATTTACAACCAATTAAGTCAATAATTTGGTCACTTACCTCTTCGGGCATTGAACTAGGTAAATCTATTTTATTTAAAATTGGAATAATTTCCAATCCTTGCTCAATGGCTAAATATAGGTTTGAGATGGTTTGTGCCTGAATGCCCTGACTTGAATCTACAATTAACAAAGCTCCATCGCAAGCAGCGATAGAACGAGAAACTTCGTAGCTAAAATCTACGTGTCCCGGGGTGTCAATCAGGTTTAAAATATATTTTTTACCATCTAATTCATACTTCATTTGAATAGCGTGACTTTTAATAGTAATACCTCTTTCACGCTCTAAATCCATATTATCTAACAACTGAGCCTGCATTTCTCTTTGGCTGGTTGTTTTTGTGTATTCTAAAAGTCTATCTGCTAATGTGCTCTTACCGTGGTCAATATGAGCTATAATACAAAAATTACGTATGTTTTCCATTCAGCGCGAAAGTAATGTTTTTGTATTTGATTTTTAAAGGGAAAAGTGTTTGCCTTTAAATTACTTATTTTTTTGCTGTATTAGGTTTTAGATAAGCCTAATTTATAAGGAGATAGTATTGATTTGATTTTTGGGAATACCGAGTGATATGAGCATGGCTTGCCAATCGTTAAGGGCTGAATAATTTTCGCCCAATACCCAAATGATATTGGTTTTTTGAATGGCCTCTTTATTGAGTTTACCAAATTGTTTATTGTTTAATAACTCGTAGAATGTTGTTGGGCTTATAATACCTTCATCCATTTTTAAACTGGGGTTTATATCGTCTATAATTAAATAGTCAGTATTTCGCCAATTCCATAAATTGGTAATGTGTATTTGTTCATTGCTTAACTCAGGTTCAAAAAACAGGTTGTATAGTTTTGTTGCTGAAGTATAAAGGGCTTTTTTATGTTTAATGGATTGCTCATTTGCAATGGCAACACTTAAACTTGTTTTACCACTTTTATAAGCACCAAAAAGCAATAAGTGATTACCTTTTTGTGTATTATTTACAAAATCGCTAATGATATATTTTGTGTTATCGTCCAATTTGTTTTTCCATTGGCTTAACCGGAATTGAAAAGGGAATTTTGCTTCTTGCTGATACATTTTGGTGGTGTACCAATAGTAAGATGGATAAGTTAAGGTGAAAAATATTGTTCCGATAATAATAAGCAATGTTTGGCTAAACTGAATGGTAATACCAGCAATAAATGCACCCATCATAAAAAAACAAACATCGGTAGCGGTATCAAAAGCTACATTGGCTAAGTCGGGTTTAAAAATATATTCATTGGCATTTTTTAATAAAGGAGCTAGAAAATTATATGATTCGAAAGTGAGCCAAAGGAAACTCACTCCAATGGCTGAAAACAGGTTTAATTGACTGAATGTAAAATAATTTTTTAATATTTGATAGGCTAGGATGGTAGGAATAAAACCCAGGGCTAAATGACCAAATTGGTTGGCTAGCCACGTATAGGTTAGTGTGATACCGCGGTAAGAGTCTTTACCAATTAAATCAAATTGTAACTGTTGCAATATGTATTTTGCCTGAATTAGTATCATCATTAGTAGCGCAATGATTATTTGTTTTTCAGGGCAATATAGCAGATAATTAATAATGTAATTAGTAAGCTATTAAATGCAAATATGAATAGCTTGTTTGGTTGTTTAATTTTTTTTATAGAGTGTTGTAGCATTATGCTTAATAAAGTTCACCATACGGCTATTATTTGTTCGGATTATGAAGTTTCTAAGCATTTTTATATTACTGTTTTGGGCTTAACTGTTTTAAGAGAAGTTTATAGAAAAGAAAGGCAATCTTTTAAGCTTGATCTGGCTTTAAATGGAAATTATATTATTGAATTGTTTTCGTTTCCTAATCCGCCTAAACGACCTTCAAGACCTGAGGCTGCCGGTTTGCGACACCTGGCCTTTGAGGTTGATAAAATAGAAGATATAATAGCACATTTGCAATTGCATAAAATAGAGGTGGAGCCTATCAGAGTTGACGAGTACACCAACAAAAAATTTACTTTTATTGCTGACCCTGACGGGTTACCAATAGAGTTTTACGAAAAATAATTATAAATGAATAAACCCAATATATTAGCTATTGTGGGTAGCATAAATGCCAGTTCTATCAATGCCAAAATTATACATAAACTAAAAACTTCTTATAGCCATTTAATCAATATTGATGTGTATGAAGACATTGCTTCATTACCCCATTTTAGTCCGCATTTAGACACTGATAATGCTCCTGAAAGCGTGGTTCATTTACGTGAATTGCTTACAAGGGCAGATGGTGTTTTATTTTGTACACCTGAGTATATTTTTAGTTTACCAAGTATTGTTAAAAATATTTTTGAATGGATGGTGTCTACCGTTATTTTTACCGATAAACCGAGCGCTTTTATTATAGCAGCCAGCTCGGGCGATAAGGCTTTTGAGCAGATGCAATTAATGCTAACTACAGTTGGTGCTAAAATGAGTTTGGATAGTAATGTTTTAATTAAGGGTGTGAAAAGTAAAACAACTATTGATGGTGATATTACAGATATTGAAACAAAAACGGCTATTGATAAACTAATAGCCGCTCTGGTTCAAAATATAAATAAATAAAAGTTATTCGTTAGTAGGCAAAAGCAAAAACAGCTTCTACATCTTTCAATTCAATATTGTTTACACCATCAGTAAGTCTGCATGTAAACTTAATTTTCATTTTAACTGTTTTTTGCCCGGTAGCATTGTTTTTGTAGTTGCTAATTTCATCTATAAAAAAGCCGGTAAATTGTTCTGTGTATTTAGATGAATAAGTAACACCATTTTTATCAGTATATTCTACCAGAACTTTGTCTAACTGCAGGGTATCGCGTACGGGAACTATATTGTACGAAAAGTTTGCACTACATTTGTTGGTAGCAGCAGTGGCTATGTTTTTACTTACTACAGTCGTATCGTTGGTGGCTTTATTAATGGCCAACAAATTGACTTGGTATACTCCTTCGGCTGCAAAAGCAGGCAATTCAAATATTTTTCCTTTAGGCTCTGAATTAATTTCGTTTAGGTATTTCCATATAAATTTATGGGTTGATGAATCCGCATTTAAAACTTCGCATTTGAACTTGTTACTACCCGTATTGGTATAGGTGTAATCAATATAATTATTCAGGTTGTTTCCGTTAATATAAATTGGATTGTCAATATCCGTAACACAACCTGTATAATCTACCTTTAACGAAATATTTTGTTTGCCTTCAGCGTTAAATATAAAATTAGGGCTTTCCTGTTTTGAACCAAAACCACCACCAAAATCCCAGGTATAATCGGGTGTTCCATCGCCTCTGCTTTGGTTGTTAAATATAACCCTGTAGCTCATAGGAGGTAATTTTTCATTGTAAAAAAGAAATGCTTTTCCTATTTTGTATAATGAGTCGATAGACCAATTGCTATTGTTTCCTACCTGGTAATTTCTAAAAGTTATACTTAGTTTTTCGGTACAATTAGTGCAAGTTTTTGCAATGGTTCCTTTAAACTGTTTGATGTTTAAACTATCAACGGTGTTTTCGGTTTTCATCACCATATTATCATTACCGGCTTCAAACAATAAAGGTGAATTATTGGCACTTGCACTTACATAAAACTCGGCTTTTCCAATATAGTTTACAGGCTCTTCTACTGTTTTACAAGCGCTTGTAAGTATAGCAATACTGGCTATTATATATATTATTTTTCGCATTGTTTTTATTTTAAAATATATTGAATTCCTAATTTCAATCCTTTGTTATAATCTGCTTTATTAGTATTAAAAGCTTCGTTTTTACTGATGTCGTTTAATCCATAAATATAACTTACTCCTAAAGCTATATTTTTAGTAAAGCGGTATTGATAATTTAAGCTAAGCTGCCAGTCAGTTTTATTTAATACACTGCTATATCCACTTGCATTAACAGCGTTGGTAGTATTGTTTTCCAAGTTAACAGTTGTTATTTTATCGTTCGATTGAAGTAATTGTGCCATTTGAATACCTAAACCTAAACTGTGGTTTTTGTAAACGGGATACATGGCGTTTAAACCAATAATAGCATATTGAATAGATTGGTTGGTAATATTGGTTTGCTTAGTCTCTGAACTAAAATCGTATTGTTTGTTTATATACTCTCTGCTATCGGTATTTTGATTGATTTGCTCAAAATGCAGATTGGTATTGAACGATAGTTTACCAAAGTCTAAATACAAACGACCTCCAACAAAATAGCCAAGTGAGTTGCTTGCAAATGTATTATTGAAGCTATTTAAACCCACTTCAGCACTGGCATTGAATTGAGAAATGATACTGCTTCTTTTTATAGTTGGCTCCGGTTTGGCTAAGAAAGTATAGTTTTTGTTTTCAAAAGTTAAATCGGTAGGGGTAACTTGCAAGGTATTTACTGCTTTTTGTGTTAAGTAGTTTTCTTCTTGCTCCGGTGCTGTTATTACTGATTCTTCTGTTAAAATATTATTGTTTTCAATAGTTGTATTAGCAGTTTGGGTAGCAATAGGACTTGGTTTTAATATATTGTTTTCTGCCAGTACATCATTGTTATTGTGCGTATTGGCGGCTATTACTGGTTGATTGGCTTCTTGCTGTTCGTTACCGTTATTTGTTGATGGATTAGCAGGATTGGTATTGCTTATTGCGGCTTGCGTATTTGTTTCAGGCACTATAACTGTATTGGGCAGTGTAGCTTCTTGTAAAGCAAGAGTAGCAGGTGTTGTTGTTTTGGTTTTATTGCTAACTAAGAACCATGACAGTAATCCAAGTAATGCAATTGTTGAAGCATAAAATATTTGCTTGTTCCAAAAGGCACTTTTTTGAACTCTGCGTTGGGCTATCAACAAAGCTTCGGCATGCTCCCAATAAGCATCCTCGTAAGCAAATTCTTTGCTATCAAGCTTGTTTTTAATTAAATTGTCTAAATCTTTATCCGTCATGCTAGTTTTTCCCTTTGTTTTAGTTGAGGAAATATTTCAACCAGTTTTCTTTTTAAAATTGTTCGTGCATTGTTTACATGCCATTTACTAGTACCTTCACTAATGCCTAATTTTTCTGCAATTTCTTTATGGTTATAACCTTCTATTGCAAATAAATTAAATACCAATTTGCTCGATTCAGGCAACTGCTGTATATGAATATTTATATCATCGGCAGTTAACTTGGCTTCGGCTTCATTTAAATCAAACGGATGAAAATGCATATCTACATCTTCCGATGATTTGTCAATGAACAAAGCATTTTTTTTATTATTTACCCTAAACTCATCAATAATGGTATTAACCATAATTGTTTTTATCCAGGCCTCAAATGATTTGTTGACATCAAAGTGTTGCAGGTTGTTTAAAATTTTAAAGAACGCTTTATTTACTTGCTCAACAATATCATCCTTATTCTGGTAGTACTTGTAGCATACAGGCATTAATTTAGTAAAACAGAATTTATATAAAGCACTCTCGGCCTTACGATCCTGTTTAATACATAAATTAATAAGCTTTTGTAGCTCTTTGTCCATTTAGGGGAAAATTTTATTCAATAATCGGTTAAATTTTGTATTTCAACCTACTTTACGATGCTATTTATGAATAGGTTGGGTGCTCATCTCAAATATTTTTATTGGTGTTCATCTATTTATTTTGATTATTGCAATAGCAAAAATACAAATGAAAACGAAAGAAGAAATAGTAAACGATTGGTTACCACGTTACACAGGGGTGGAGTTGAAGAAGTTTGGTGAGTATATTTTATTAACCAATTTTATGAATTATGTAGAGTTTTTTGCAGAAAAATTCAATGTACCTATTGATGGTAAGGATAAGCCTATGCAATCGGCTACGGCTGAAAATATTACCATTATAAACTTTGGAATGGGAAGCGCCATGGCAGCTACCGTTATGGATTTATTAGGGGCTATACACCCAAAGGCATTATTGTTTTTAGGTAAGTGTGGCGGATTGAAAAAAGTAACTAAGTTGGGCGATTTAATTTTACCCATTGCGGCCATAAGAGGCGAGGGTACCAGTAACGATTATATTATGCCTGAAATACCGGCCTTGCCTTCGTTCAGAATGCAAATGGCGGTTGCATCCAGCATTGTTAAACACAAGGTTGATTACTGGACTGGAACCGTTTATACAACTAACCGCAGGGTGTGGGAACACGATGAAGAATTTAAAGAAAAATTGCGCAAAACCCGTGCAATGGCTATAGATATGGAAACGGCTACCATTTTTGTGGTGGGTTTTGTAAACAGTATTCCAAAAGGAGCTTTGTTATTGGTAAGCGATAATCCAATGACGCCTGACGGTGTTAAAACATCAAAAAGTGACACTGCTGTAACGGCTAAATATGTTAAAAAACATATAGAAATTGGTATTGATGCTTTGATTGAGTTACGCGATTCAGGTGAATCGGTTAAGCATTTACGTTTTGAAGAGAAAAAAAAGCCCAATTAATTGGGCTTTTTCATTATAAAATAAATTCTTGTCCTTGTTCCGGCATGGTTACATTTTCAATGCCATTGGCTTTCAATCTATCATACATAGCGGTCATTTGAGTTTCGTCTCCATGTACTAAAAATACCTGTTTGCTTCCGCCATCATGTGTTTGTTTAATGTAATTGAATATTTCATCACAATCAGGATGCGAGCTGAATATATCTGTTGAGGCTATTTTGGCAAAAACGCGTTTGTCTTTATTTTTAATTCTAATGTTTGGTTGTCCCTGTAAAAGCCTGTGTCCTAGTGTGCCTTCAGCACAGAAACCGGCAATTAAAATGGTTGAAAACGGATTTTCAATATTGTTCATTACGTGTTCCTGAATACGACCACCCTCTACCATACCTGCGGCTGAAATAATTACACAAGGGTCAGGGTAATACAATAACTCTTCGTGGTGGTTATAATCTTCTAAAAACTTTACATCTTCAAACTCAAATAGCGAGCCTACTTCTTTTTGAAATTGTGCAGCTTCGGGGTTTAATAAGTCAATATTTTTTTCGTACACGCGGGTACTGCGTATAGCCAAAGGACTATCAACAAATATTTTTACATGGGGGATTAACCCGGCATGTTTTAGCTGGTGAATAGTGAAAACAATAGATTGTGTTCTGCCCACACTAAAGGCCGGAATAACCAAGCGCCCCCTGATATTGATACAAGTGGAAGTAATGTAATGCAACATTTCCTCTTCCGCACTTTGGGTAATTTTATGTTTACGCCCGCCATAGGTACATTCGCTCACTAAACAATCAATGCCATTAAGTACTTTGGCATTGTTTACCAATTTTGAATCGCTGCGGCCTAAATCACCGGTAAAACCAATGGTTTTGGTTTTGCCATTTTCGTTTACACTTAATTTAACCGAGGCTGCGCCCAATAAATGCCCTGCTTCTATTAATGTTACTTCTGCTTCCTGATTTAAGGTAAATGGGGTATCAAAAGGAACGGTGTAAAATTGAGCAACCGTATCTTTAACCTGACTGGCTAAATACAAAGGTTTGGCTACCATATTGCGTTTGGTTTTCTTGGCATTACCTAAACCCTTGCGGTATTCCATTAATTGTATATTGGCGCTATCGTACAGCAAGTATTCTACCAATTCAGCGGTAGCTGAAGTACAAATTATTTTACCTCTAAAACCTTGCAACACTAAACTAGGCAAGTTGCCAGAATGGTCAATATGGGCGTGGGTTAATATAACAGCATCTATATCGGCAGCGTTGAAAGGAAATATATCTTCTTTAAAAACAGGATTACGTTTTAATTCGTAATCCATGCCACAGTCAATTAGTATTTTATATCCGCTTTGTAACGTAACAAGGTGCATACTACCAGTAACCTGACGTGCTGCGCCTAAAAAAGTAATTTTCATTAATACTATAAATAGTTAAAGTCAAAAATTGTTTAAGCGTCAAATAAACTTAAATACCTTTATACAAAAAAAAATACTTAACAACATAATCAGGCATTGTTAAATATTTAGTTATTTGCCGTTTATTATTATGCAAAACCAAATACCTGCAAGCGAATTAATTTTAAATGATGATAACTCCATTTATCATTTACATTTATTACCTACCGACATAGCTGAAACCATTGTTTTTGTGGGCGATCAGGAACGTGTACCGGAGGTGAGCAAATATTTTGACCGTATTGAAATACAAAAAGCCAAACGCGAATTTGTAACACATACCGGTTTTATTGGTACTAAACGTATTTCAGTAATCAGCACGGGTATTGGTACTGATAATATTGATATTGTAATGAATGAGCTGGATGCTTTGGTGAATATTGATTTACAAACCAGAACTATTAAACCCAATCATACCGCTTTAAAAATTATTCGCATTGGTACTTCCGGAGCATTACAGGCCAGCATTCCTATCGATTCTGTTTTGGTCAGCGAACAAGCCATTGGATTGGATAGTTTGCTGCATTTTTATGAAAGGGAAACTAACCTTGAAATGGAAGCGTCTATTAAACAACAGTTGGGTTTTGAGTTTGTGAATCCTTACCTCGTTAATGGAGATACGGATTTAATCAATCAGGTAGGTGCTGATTATTTAAAAGGAATTACAGCCACCTGTTGCGGGTTTTATGCGCCTCAGGGTCGGTTTTTAAAAGCCAAAGGAGTTAGCAATGCATTAATCAATAAATTAAGTACCATCAAAGTAGGTAACAATGCTGTTACTAATTTTGAAATGGAAACGGCCGGTATTTATGGTATGGCGCAGGTATTGGGCCACCTGGCAGTTTCTGTTAATTGTATTTTAGCCAATAGAATTACCAACGAGTTCAGTACCAATCCGGCTAAAATAGTGGATGATACTATTCAGGCAATTTTAGAAAAGCTGGCCTAAATATGCGTTTGTATTTTGGTATTGGGTTATTGGTAGTATACCTGATGAATAAGGTGAATGCGCAAACCATTGTATGGAACAATGTTTCTATACAATGTACCGATGTAAACATTTATTCAAAATACCCGGCTTTGTTTACCTGGGATAGCCTGGCGTTTACACGTTATGAGCCTAAATCGAACAGCATTATTACCTTTAAGTACTGTAACCAGACCAAGCACGATTCGTGCAAATGGATAGGCAGGAGAAAGGATTTATATATTGAGGCTAATTATGTGACCGATTTTGATTGTGTATTGATTGACCCGGTAATTGACAATACAGAAATCATAAATTCGATGCTGATGTATATGGAGTTAAAAAATTACCTTGCCCAGCAAAAATTAAAGAAGAAATGAAAGTAATAAGCTTATTTATTTTGTTTGGTTTAATGGCTTGTTCAAATAACAACGATGAACAAATAAAAAAGGAACTGGCTATAAAATTAAAAGATTGTAATAAGGTAATTATTCAGGCTTTTCAAAACAGGGACACTTTTAACACTTTTACACAAGATAAATCAACCATTATTACATTTAAAGAGTTAATGAATGGCAGGCAGGATAAAAAATTAGGATGTACCCCTAAAGGGCAACTTATTTTTATGCAAAATGATTCTATTTTACTTGCAGCTACTACCAGTTCTAACTGTACACAGTATCATTTAAATGGCCAAACCTACCAAACACGTATGACTTTACGTGCGGGTTTGTTAATAGAAGAAGTGACAGAACGATTAATTAAAGAAAGAAAAAAGTAAGATGATAATATACGGTATAAAAAATTGCGATACGATGAAAAAAGCCTTTACCTGGTTAAACGATAAAGGTATTGCGTACGATTTTTTCGATTATAAAAAGCAGCAAATAACAAAAGCCGATTTTGACACCTGGTTAAAAGCCTATCCGATAGAAACGATTGTGAATACTAAAGGTACAACGTATAAAAATTTAAGCGATACCGATAAAAGCAAAGCGTTAAATCCAGCAACTGCTTTTGACATAATAAGCCAAAATCAATCAATTATAAAACGACCTGTTATCAATAACCATAACCAAATAACAGTGGGTTTTGATAATAGTAAATGGGAACAATTATTTAAGTAATATGGATACCTATCATATTAATAATATTGCTTCGGCCTGTAATGGGGAGTGGTTGCAAATGGTTAATAACATTGCACCTATTGAGCATTTGGTTATTGATACCCGTAAAATAGTATTTGCCAATACCAGTTTGTTTTTTGCTTTGCATACCAATAAAAATGACGGACACAATTATATAAAGACAGCGTACGAAGCTGGTATCAGGAATTTTGTGGTAAGCACTGCTATTGATGTTAAACCATTGGTACATGCCAATATTATTAAAGTAGCAGATACCTTAAAAGCATTGCAACAATTGGCTACTTTACACAGAAGTCAGTTTGTATTACCGGTAACAGCTATTACAGGTAGCAATGGAAAAACCATTATAAAAGACTGGTTGTTTCAGTTACTCAGGCTTCAGTTAACTATATGCAAAAGCCCTAAAAGTTATAACTCGCAGGTAGGAGTGCCATTGAGTGTATGGCAATTGAATGCGCAACATGAATTGGCTTTGTTTGAGGCCGGTATTTCGGAGCGTAATGAAATGCAATTGTTAGCCAATATTATTCATCCTACACTGGGTATATTTAACAATTTAGGTAATGCACATAGCGAAGGATTTTCGGATGAAACCGAAAAACTAAAAGAGAAATTATTGTTGTTTCAGCATGTAAAAAACCTTGTTTTTTCATGTAATCAAACAGCTATTAACAGCCATTTATTTGATTTTGTAAAGCAGCATCATATCAAGGCTTTCTCTTGGTCGAGTAACAAACAAGCTGAAGCCTATTACCAATTTACTACTGATACTGTTGGTAAGCACACACAAATAGTTTGCGAAGCAAAAAACATAACAGTACAAATACCTTTTACTGATGAAGCCAGTATTTGGAATGCCTGTACCTGCCTGGCCTATTTACTCATGTTGGATGAGTTAAAATTATTTACACTCGATTTACCGTCAGTGCTCAATAAATTTAGTGAATTGCAAGCGGTTGAAATGCGTTTGCAATTGAAGGAAGCCAATAACAATTGTATAGTTATTAACGATAGTTATAACAACGATTTAGATTCGCTTAAAATTGCGCTGCACTTTTTACAGTATCAAGGCAATGGCTTGCAAAAAACACTTATACTATCAGATATATACCAAAGTGGTTTTGCCAATGAAACTTTGTGCAAATTAGTTGCAGAGTTAATTGAAGCCAATGGTATTAGTAAGTTTATAGCCATTGGTGATGTGTTTTATCAATACCAGCATTTGTTTCCAAACCAATCCTTGTTTTATGTTACTACGCAGCAGTTCATGGAGTCGTTTAGTACACTGAATTTTGAAAACGAAATTATTTTGCTAAAAGGAGCAAGGCAGTTTGAGTTTGAAAAAATAAATGCTTTGTTGGAAAAACGGGTACATGAAACTGTTTTTGAAATAAACTTGAATGCACTCACCAATAACTTTAATGCTTATAGAAAGTTGTTGGGTAATAAAGTAAAAATAATGGCTATGGTTAAAGCCTTTAGTTATGGAACAGGTAGTTACGAAATAGCCAAAACATTGGTGTTTAATCAAGTTGATTATTTGGCAGTAGCCTATGCCGATGAAGGTGTAGTATTACGCAAGGCAGGCATACACACACCTATTATGGTTATGAATCCGGAAAAATCGAGTATGGATTTATTACTAAAATATAATTTGGAACCGGCCATTTATAATATAGCTATTTTACAAGAACTAATAAATGCTGCCAACGGGCAGGAGGTGGGTATACACATAGAGTTAGACAGTGGCATGAAACGTTTGGGTTTTGATGCCAATCAAATAGCCGGATTATTACTCATTTTAAGCAACAATAAAAACATACAGGTAAAAAGTGTAATGTCTCATTTGGCAGCCAGTGAAGCTGTGGAGCACGATACTTTCACCTTACAGCAAATTGATAAGTTTGATACATTATCAAAGCAAATAGTTGATCATTTTCCTTATGCTATTTTACGCCATTGTTTAAACAGTGCGGGCATTGTACGTTTCAAAAAAGCACAGTTTGATATGGTGCGTTTGGGTGTTGGGTTGTATGGTATTGATCCTGCTTTGGAAATACAAAATCAACTGCAGCAAATAGGCACTTTAAAAACAGTTATATCGCAAATTCGCCACATTGAGCCAAGCGAAAGCATTGGTTATGGTAGGAAAGGAGTAGTTACCAAACCATCGCGTATTGCTATTGTTGCTATTGGTTATGCCGATGGTTTGGACAGGAAGCTAAGCAATGGGGTTGGTTACATGCTAGTAAATAATAAACAGGCTCCTATTATTGGAAATATATGTATGGATATGACCATGATTGATGTAACTGAAATTGACTGTCAGGAAGGTGATGAAGCTATTGTTTTTGGAGCTAATCCTACCATTACGCAAGTGGCAGAAAAGCTGCAAACCATTCCTTACGAAATATTAACTTCCATTTCGCAACGTGTTAAACGTGTGTATTATGCTGAATAAATAAAGCGTATGAATTTACCTGTAATTACTACCCATAATATTGCCGAACTTTTTAATAAGGAGGAAATAGTATTGGATACGATTAAGCAAATTCAAAAAGATTTTGATATGCATGGCATTGAATTACATTTTACGGGTGAGGTAGCCGATGCATACAGGCAAATGATGGAACAGTTAACGCCTCAGTTAACACGCTTGCTTGCATCAGAAAGAAGCAAGTTGCAATCGGTTTTATACCGGGTTGATTTATCGGAAAGAAGTTTGCAAAAAGCCATTCAAAATACACCCGATAAAACATTACCCGAGGTAATGGCACACGAAATTATAGTGCGCGAACTGAAAAAAGTTTTAACCCGACATTATTTTAAAAGTCTGGAATAAGATTTATTTTGTTTAAATAATACTTTACAATGGATAGCATTACAATAACTACTGATACCGAAAAGCTTGACATAACCTTTATCCATCATTTTATCTCCAATACGTATTGGGCTAAAGGCCGAACGGTAGCCGAAGTGAAAACGTGTATAGAAAACTCCTTTAACTTTGGTATTTATCTAAACAATCAACAAATTGGTTATGCCCGTGTGGTTACCGATTATGTGGCTTTTGCGTATTTGATGGATGTATTTATAACAGAAGAGCACAGAAACAAAGGTTATTCAAGCCGTTTAATGGATTTTATACTCCAGCATGAAGCACTTGAAAAAGTAAAAGTATGGCGCTTAGCTACCACCGATGCTCATTTTCTGTACGAAAAATTTGGTTTTAAACCATTAAAAAGCCCAGAGAAAATGATGGAGCGGATTAATTCATAAACATATATTTCCACTTAAAATATTTATGGTACTTAATTAGGCGTAAGTTTTTATTTTCGCCCTAGTTAACCATTTAAACAAACGCAATGAAACTTAAACATTACTTACTATTGACTACGTCAGTATGTGCTTTTGGTGCACATGCACAACATAAAAACTCCAAGTCCGTTATTGATAAAAAATCGATGGATTTAAATACTAAACCAAACGATAATTTTTACCAATATGCCAATGGTGCCTGGTTAAAAAACAACCCGGTTCCAAGTACGGAAAGTCGTTGGGGAAACTTTAACATAGTGGCCGAAAGAAACAACGAGGTATTGCGTAATATTTTGGAAGGCTTGGCTAAAACAAACCAGAAGCCGGGCTCTATTGAAGATAAAATAGCCACCTTTTATAAACTGTATGTTGATACCAATAAACGCAAACAAGATGGAGCAAAACCTGTAGATAGTTATTTTGAACAAATCAACAATATTAAAAACAGCAACGATTTATTTAAAGTATTGGCTTCTTTTCACCGCAAAGGTATTTCTGGATTTTTTAGGTTTGGTGTTGGACAAGATGCTAAAAATAGCCAAGTATATATTCCTTATTTATCGCAAGGTGGATTAGGTTTACCTGATAAAGATTTTTACTTTAAAACGGATGAAAAATCGGTAAAAATACGGGAGGAGTACAAAACATATATCAGCAAAATGTTTGGCATTTATGGGTACAGTAGCTTAATACAAAGAAACAATGCGGAGTTAATTCTTAAAATGGAAACAGACTTAGCACAAGGTGCTATGAGTCGTTTGGAAAGACGCGACCCTGATAAGCAATACAATAAATATACTGTTGGCGATTTTTTTAGTAAGCTTAATAATTTGCCTATTAAAAACTATATAGCCAATACAGGTGTTGGCGAATTTGAAGAATTTATAGTAGGCCAGCCCGCTTATTTTATCAACTGGAATAAGTTAATGGATACTTACTCTATTGAGAACTGGAAAACATTATTAACATGGTCGTTAATTAACAATACCAGTAGTTTGTTAAGCCCTGAATTAGAGCAAGCCCAGTTTGGCTTTTATGCAACCGTGTTAAACGGAACCAAAGAACAAAAACCATTATGGAAAAAAGCCATTGCTGCCTGTAATGGTGGCGTAGGCGAAATGTTAGGCCAGCTGTTTGTAAAAGAAACATTTAGTAGTAATGCCAAAGTACAGGTAAACACAATGGTTTCTAATATTTCAGATGCCTTTAAAGAACGCGTTAAAAATTTAGCATGGATGAGTGCGCCAACCAAAGATAAAGCTTACGAAAAGTTAGCCAGCATTTCACGTAAATTCGGATACCCTGATAAATGGACTGATTACAAAGATTTAAAAATAACCAATAGCAGCTATTTTGAAAATGTATTGGCATCAAACGAGTTTGATTACAATGATATGATTACTAAATTAGGTAAACCTGTTGATAGAAATGAGTGGGGCATGTTACCACAAACAGTAAATGCTTATTACAATCCAATAAACAATGAAATAGTTTTTCCTGCTGCTATATTACAAGCTCCTTTCTTTGATGAGCATGCTGATGCTGCTTTAAATTACGGTGCTATTGGTGCAGTAATCGGTCATGAAATAACACATGGTTTTGACGACCAGGGAAGCAAGTACGATGCAAAAGGAAACTTAAACAGTTGGTGGACTGCAGAGGATAGAACCAAGTTTGAGGAAAGAACCAATGTATTGGTTGAGCAATTCAATAAATTTAAAATGGGCGATAGCTTATATGTAAACGGTAAACTAACTTTAGGCGAAAACATTGCCGATTTAGGTGGTTTAAGCATAGCCTACGATGCCTTTAAATTGTTTTTAAAACAGAATCCAAAAGAAAACGTAGTTAAGGATGGTTATACACCAGAGCAACGTTTCTTTATTGGCTTTGCCCAATTATGGAAAAACAATGCACGCCCTGAGGCTATCCGCCAGTTAATATTGACCGATACACATTCACCGGGAGAGTACAGAGTAAAGGGTCCGTTGAGCAATATGCCAAGTTTTTACGAAGCATTTGATGTACATGAGAACAACGGCATGTTCATTAATAAACCGGAAAGAGCAGATATCTGGTAAATAAAATATTGAGTATTAGCAGGGAAACATTAAATTGTTTTCCTGCTAATCTTCATAATCGCTGGCATTAAATGCAGCATCGGTTTTGCTTGAGGTAGCTACCAGTTGTAAAATGTCGTTTAATTCCTTCTCCGTAAAATCCCTCCACTCACCAACGCTTAAATTTTTCAGGCTAATATTCATAATACGTACCCGTTTCAGCTTTTTTACTTCGTAGCCTAAATAACTGCACATACGCCTTATTTGTCTGTTAAGTCCTTGTGTCAATATTATTTTAAAAACATAATTACTTATAATTTCAACCGTACATTTTTTAGTAATAGTACCCAGCATAGGTATACCATTACTCATTTTCTCTACAAAGTTTTTAGTAAGCGGTTTATCAACGGTAACTATGTATTCCTTTTCATGGTTATTACCCGCCCTTAGTATTTTATTTACAATATTGCCATCGTTGGTTAAAAAAATCAACCCTTCGCTTTCCTTGTCAAGTCTGCCAATAGGGAACATACGTTTAGGATGATTGATATATTTAATAATATTGTTTTTAACATTTAACTCTGTTGTACATATAATGCCAACAGGCTTGTTAAAGGCAATGTAAATATCGTTGTTAATGGTTTTTATTTTTTCACCATCCACTTTAACTATATCGCCATCGTTTACCCTGTTTCCTAACTTGGCTACTTTGTTATTAATAGTAACACGTCCATCCACTATAAATTTCTCCGCTTCGCGCCTTGAACACATGCCGCTGTCGCTGATAAATTTATTTACGTTTATACCACTTTGGTTTTTACTATCCATATTGTTTCAAAGTGCCAAAACTACCAAATATTAACAAAAAAGTAATCTTTTAAAAAGTATTTTTTAAAATGCTTTTGATTGGTTTATTTGCATACCAGTAACTCAAATAACAATACTAGTATGAAAAAATTACTATTCGCTTTAACATTATTACTGTCTGGTCAAATCTGGGCACAATCAAACCTGACCGTATTTGCCGAAGAAGGAGAAAAATTCATTATTTTTTTAAATGGCGTACAACAAAATAAATCAGCACAAGCCAACGTACACGTAGAAAATATAAACGACAATGTACAAAAACTACGTTTGGTTTTTGAAGATAAAAGTCTTGCACCTATAACCCAAAATTTATATTACGAACCCCATAAAGAATATACCTGTGTAGTGGTTCAGAAAAAGAAAAATCAGGTAAAAAGAATTGATGGGAAAAATACACCAGCAGTATATGTTATCCGTTTGCAGGATGTAAAAGACATAGACCCTAATGCAGTTAAGAAAACGGATAAAATAGTTTTACCTGATAATATAAATAGCAATGATATAAACACCAACGAAATGGTAACAGATAAGACAACCATTACCACTACAACTATTACTCCGGCTAACAAAGGAGAAAACGTGAATGTAAATGTAGGTGCAAATGGTGTTGGCATTAATATGAACATTACAGGTACAGAAGGTGAAAGAGTAAGCAATACATCAACTACTACCACAACCACTACTACACGTAGTACAAGTAACAACCAGGTGGCTCACGTAGATCACCAAAAACATAAAGCGAAACCGGCAACTCCTGTATGTGCACCCATGAGCCCAACTACAATGGGAAGTGTGTTAGACCAAATAAAAAAACAAAGTTTTGAAGACAATAAGCTAAACGTTATAAAACAGGTTTTAGCCAGTAACTGTATAAGTGCTGCACAAGTAAAACAGTTAATGGGAGAATTTAAGTTTGATGAAAATAAATTGAAAGTAGCTAAAATGTGTTATGAAAAAACGACTGATAAAAACAATTACTTTACTTTAAACGATGCCTTTTCATTTAGTTCAACAGCAGATGAATTAAACACATTTTTACAAAGCAAAGGTGCCGTAATAGATAGCGGAGAATAATACTTACGCTCTTTAATTATTTACAAATACGGGATGAAAAAAATAATAATTTTAATGTTTGTTGCCTGCTTTTTTATAAGCTGCGATAGTTCATTAAAGTATGTAAAGGCTGCTGATAAAATGGCTACGCAAGGCAATTACAGTGATGCAGCCGATAATTACTATACAGCCTTACTAACCAACCCTTCAAATGCAAAAGCCAAACAAGGCCTGCAAAAAAATGCACAATTGGTTTTAGATGCTAAGTTTAGCAGCTTTGCTAAACTGGTGGTGGAAGGAAGTAACGAAGAAGCTTTAAGGCAATACAATTATTGCAACGATTATTTTCAGAACGTAAAAAATGTAGGTATAGAGTTAAACTGGCCAACTATGTACAACCAATTGTATACAGAAACCAAACAAGAGTTTATTTCAAAGCAATACGATATAGGTTTAGGCTTAATGAAAGAAAATAAATTTGATAAGGCAGAGTTTGCTTTCAATAAAATTTTAGAGTTTGACAGCAGTTACAAAAATGTTTCTGTATTGCGTGTGCAAACCATTATAGAGCCTTTGTATGAGCAAGGCTTAAAGTATATTGAAGCACAAAATTACAAAGCGGCCTATAAAAGTTTCGGGCAAGTAGCCCAGTTTGATGCCTCTTATAAAAGTACCTTGCAGCTTATTGACATCTCGTTGAAGCAAGCCAGTTTACCCATAGCGGTTGTTTTATCGAGTAAAGCAACATACGATAATTACCAGGATGTTTCCTTTTATCAGCAACTGGTAGCTAGGATAAGTAAAAGTACAAACCCGTTTTTAAAAGTAATTGACAGAAACAATATAGACAAACTTTTAAAAGAACAGGAATTGGGTATGACCGGTATAATTGATGCCGAAGCAGCCAGCAAAGCGGGTAAATTAATAGGCGCAAAGTACTTTTTACTGGTAGATGTAAGTCAGGTAAATTTTGATGAATTAGTACCCACCACCAGCAACGAAATTGCTTACGAATCATACAGCGAAAGAGTATATGACCATGCAACGGGACTAACACAATCCGTTATAAAATTTAAAAAAGTAAATTACAAAGAAACCAAACAGTACCGTAAGGTAGATGCAAGAGTAGCTTATCAGCTGGTATCAGTACAAAGCGGGCAGGTAGTATCGGCTGAAGTATTCTCATCAGAGCAAGCCGATGCACATGCTTATGCCCGCTTTAATGGCAATACCGATAATTTATATCCTAGTTTACCGGCCGGTAATTATTTACCAAGCGCACCAACGGAGTGGAAAGAAAAATTCAGCGAATTAAATCGACCTTTGGAAAGCAAACAAAATTTGGCTGATAAAGCTTTTCAGGATATAAGCACTAAAATTGTAAACGATATTAATTTGTACATTGAGCAATAAATAAAGCCTCACGTATATTTTAAGTAACAGATAAATAATAACGAGCGTAATCAAACATGAAAAATACAATCATTTTAGCCAGCCTGATAATAACCTTATTGGCGTGTGGCAATAGTAACGAAAATAAAAAACCGGTAGAAGCACCTAACAGAATAAAAATAGCTGTTGACGAAAGTTTAAGACCCGTTATAGAAGCAGAAGAAATGGTTTTTGAAGCACTGAACGATAATAAGTTTATTGATTTTGTGTATACCAGCCCGGGCGAGGCCATGCAATTAATGTTATTGGATAGCGTAAAGCTGGCTATTGTTCCGCGCAAAGCCACCAAAGCCGAACAAGCAGCAATGGATAAAGAGCAGTTTAAATTTACCCAACAAAGAATTGCTGTTGATGCATTGGCATTAATCATTAACAAAACAAACCACGATACCGTTTATACAGTACCACAGGTAAAACAATTGTTAGATGGTTCGGTGAGCGACTGGAAACAAATATTTGCTAAAAATACTTTAGGCAAAATCCAGGTAGTGTTTGATAATCCTAGCTCAGGGGCTATGCAATATTTTAAAGATTCATTACTAAACGGAGCCGATTTAGCCAAACATTGTTTTGCTGTAAAAACCAACGAAGAGGTAATAGATTATGTAGAAAAAAATAGCAGTGCTGTAGGTGTAATAGGTTTAAACTGGATTAGTGACCAAGATGATAGTAAAATGAAAGGCTTTTTAAACAGAATAACCGTAGCCGATATTATACCACGTAAAATTTCGTACGAGTCATTAACCTATAAACCCATTCAAGCCAATGTTGCCATCAGACAATATCCGTTTTGCAGAGATATATACATTTTGGGCAGACAAGAAAGAATTAGCATAGCCAGCGATTTTGTTAATTTTATTAATGGCGATCAGGGACAACGTATTATTTTAAAAGCAGGCTTGGTTCCGGCCAAAGCTCCTATTCGTATTTTACAAGTAACCAAATAGTTTTTCATGCAGCAAGGCAATTCCTATAAAAAAATAAACAGTGACGATATTGCTTTTTTTGAAAGCATAGTGGGTGCACAATATGTATTGGTTCAAATAGCCGATAAAGAAAACTACACCCACGACTATACGGAAGATTTGGTTTTTATACCCGATGCAGTGGTAAAACCTTCCAATGAAAACGAAGTAGCAGCTATTTTAAAATATTGCAATGAACATAAAATAATAGTAACAGCACGTGGCGCAGGAACAGGTTTAAGCGGTGGCGCTTTAGCTGTATTTGGTGGTGTAATACTGGCTATGGAGCGTTTCAATAAAATACTCAATATTGATGAGCGTAACTTTCAGGCAACTGTTGAGCCCGGTGTAATTAATGAAGCCTTTCAACAAGCAGTAAAAGAAAAAGGATTGTTTTATCCGCCAGACCCTGCCAGTAAAGGAAGTTGTTTTTTAGGAGGCAATTTAGCACACAGCAGTGGAGGTCCGCGTGCTTTAAAATACGGCACCACGCGCGATTATGTATTAAACATACAATTGGTTTTAGCCAATGGTGATATTATATGGACAGGTGCCAATACCTTGAAATACTCAACAGGTTATAACCTTACCCATTTAATAGTAGGTAGCGAAGGTACATTAGGCATTATTACAAAAATGGTTTTAAAGCTTATTCCGTTTCCACAGCAAACACTTTTAATGTTAGCACCTTTTGCATCGCCTGAAAAAGCATGCGAAGCAGTAGGAGCCATTTTCCGTGCAGGTTGTAATCCATCAGTATGTGAGTTTGTAGAGCCCGATGGTTTTAAACTTTCAGCGGCCTTGCTCAATATTAAATTTGATATACCGGCACACATTGGTGCTTATTTGCTCATAGAAGTAGATGGCAATAATTTAGACAGCATGATGGTGGAGTGCGAAGCCATTAGCGAAGTGTTATACAAACATGAATGCGATGAAGTATTGTTTGCCGAAAGTGCAGAGCAGAAAGAATATTTTTGGAAACTACGCAGAAGCATAGGCGAAGCCACCAAGCATAACAATACTTATAAAGAGGAAGATACCGTAGTACCCCGTGCTGAATTACCTCTTTTATTTAAAGGTGTAAAAGAAATAGGGGCGAGGTATAATTTCAGAACCGTTTGTTATGGACATGCAGGCGATGGGAATTTGCATGTAAACATTTTAAAAGACGATTTAAGCGATGATTACTGGCAAAACAATATTACACCCGGCATTATTGAAATATTTGAATTGTGCAAGAAACTGGGAGGTACTATAAGTGGTGAGCATGGAATAGGTTATGTACAAAAACAATTTATGCCCATTATGTTTAGCCCAAACCACCTGCATTTAATGCACCAGATTAAGCTGGCTTTTGACCCTAACTTAATTTTAAATCCGGGTAAAATATATTAATAACAGTGTTTACATAATTGCTATAAACAAAAAAGCGAATCTCATATGAAGTTCGCTTTTTTGTTTGAATAAGTTATTAAAACCTTTTATTCATTAATCATTTCCCAAAGCTTATCCTTTAACTTATCAATATGTAAGTTAGCTGCAGCGCTTATAAAAATATGAGGTACGCGAGGCAGCTCTTTTTTTATTTCTTTCAATTGTGCTTCGTCCACTAAGTCACATTTAGTAATAGCTAACAGGCGTTTTTTTACACCTAACTCTTTGTTATACGATTTAAGCTCTTTTAGCAGTATTTTATATTCTTCTTTAATATTAGGGCTGGTAACGGGTACCATAAACAGGAGCGTAGCATTACGCTCAATATGGCGTAAAAAGCGTGTGCCTAAACCTTTACCTTGGCTTGCACCTTCTATAATTCCGGGTATATCAGCCATTACAAAACTTTTGTAATCGCGGTATTCTACTATACCTAAATTTGGCACCAATGTAGTAAACGGATAATCGGCTATTTCAGGCTTAGCAGCTGAAACAACGGAAAGCAAGGTTGATTTACCGGCATTAGGCATACCTACCAAACCAATATCAGCTAAAACTTTCAGCTCTAAAATTTTCCATTCCTCTTTTCCATCTTCGCCCGGTTGCGAGTAACGTGGGTTTTGGTTTACTGCATTTCTAAAATGGTAATTACCCAAGCCTCCGCGTCCGCCTTTTAGTATAATGGCTTCCTGGCCATTTTCTGTTATTTCAAATAAAACTTCGTTGGTTTCCGCATCGCGGGCAACAGTGCCTAATGGAACTTCAATGTATTCATCTTTACCATCTGAACCGTGGCGTAAACCAGCATCGCCATTACCACCTGGTTGGGCTATAACATGCTTGCGGTATTTTAAGTGAATCAGTGTCCAAATATTGTTATTGCCACGTAAAATAATATTGCCACCACGCCCCCCATCTCCACCATCGGGTCCACCTTTTGCAGTTCTTTTATCGCGCAAAAAGTGCATGGCTCCTTTACCACCTTTTCCTGTTCGGCAGCATATTTTAACGTAATCTACAAAGTTTGAATCTGACATTGTTCTTTTATTAAAAATTAAAATTTAAATAGGAACAAACTATTAGACCGCTTGTTCGATTTCTTTGCACAATAAATTAAATATGGCGTCAATTTCGCCAATTCCGTAAATGCCTTTGTATTTGTTTTGTGCACTGTAAAAGTCTTTTACAGGGGCTGTTTTACTATTATACTCGTCTATTCTTTTTTGAATAATGCTTTCGTCCTGATCATCAGGTCTGCCACTGGCTTTACCTCTAAGCAGCAAACGTTGTTTTAACTCTTCTTCTTCCACCTCTAAAGCCAGCATTAAAGTAATACCTGAGTTTTTGCTTTCCAATAAACCATCTAAAGCGGCTGCTTGTGCTTGTGTACGTGGAAATCCGTCAAAAATAAATCCTTTGGCATCAGGTGTTTTTTCTAACTCGGCTGCTAACATGTTAATGGTTACTTCATCAGGTACCAGTTTACCATCGTTCATAAAACTTTGGGCTAATTTACCTAATTCGGTTTCTCCTTTAATATTGGCTCTGAAAATATCGCCAGTTGATAAATGTACTAAGTTGTATTTAGCAATTAATTTCTCACTTTGGGTGCCTTTGCCTGCTCCCGGAGGTCCAAAAAGTACAATGTTTAGCATGTGTGTTTAAAAATTATTGCTGGCGAATTTCAATAAAAGGAAGCAATGAAACCAATAATATTTATTTTTGATGATAAATATTTTATAATGATTGTATTTGAAAACTACGGAATAGCCGATTTGGAGCAGGTTTCAACCGAAATAATCCGCTTGGCTAAAGGTAAAAAAATCTGGACTTTTAATGGAGAGATGGGAGCGGGGAAAACAACATTAATAAAATCTGTTTGTAAGCAACTAGGTGTTACAGATGAGGTAAGCAGCCCTACTTTTTCTTTGGTAAATGAGTATAAAACTACCAATGGCAGTAAGGTTTTTCATTTCGATTTTTACAGGATTAAAAATATAGAAGAAGCCTTTGATATAGGCTACGAAGATTATTTTGACAGTGGTTCCGTGTGTTTAATAGAATGGCCGGAAAAAATTGAATCCTTGTTATTGCAAGAAGATCCTTTTGTTATAGATATTGCTGTAATCGAAAATAAACGACAAATAAGCGTTAACTAAATAGTGTTGTTAAGCGTTTACCACACATGAATAAAACTTACTGGATACTTATTGTTTTATTTTTTGCTTGTACCAAGGAGGAGAAAAATAATACCGCTGTTTTGCCAGATATAGTAACGGGTAAAGTAATTGATATTGCTTTGGATGGCTCTGTTCCTATAGATGCAATTTCCAATAAAGCTGGTATTCCTTATAATACAATTCCTGCCACTAACAGACACAACGAAGCCAATAAAGCCATGTTGTTTAATGCAGCCGATTCTGCTTTGGTTGATTTTGGTGATTTGGAAGCGGCATCCTTTACCAGTCATCAGTTTACCATTAGTTGTTGGGCTTATTTAACAGATACTGCCAAACCTTGTGCTATACTCAGTAAAAGAAGTGCTTTTGGCGGATTTGAATACAGTATCGATAATCATTTTAAAGCCAAAAAATATTTTAGTTTTGATAATTGGATAGAGAGTGGAACCAATACGGTGTATGGCATTGACCCTTTTAATGCTTCAGCTCCTGTAATATTGAACAGTTGGCAACACATTGCTTATGTTGGCACAGAAAGCCAGTTACAGGTGTATGTAAACGGAGTATTACAAAACGGAACAGACCAAAGGCAAGCTTTTTCTTTTTCAAATACCGATAAGCACTTTGTAATAGGCAATGGTGGCGGGTATGGAAAAAACTACTTTTTTAATGGAGCCATTGACGATATAAAAATTTACAACAAAGTACTCGACCTTTCAGCCATTCAAGTATTGGCTGCTCAATAGATATAATATTTTTAAGGGTGTAAGCTGGTCACGGTGGGCATTTCTGCTAACTTAAAAAGCTTCCAGGTATCTATTGATAAGTTAAATGCTGCTACAGCCCCGGGTTTAAAATTCAGAATTTTGCTTCCGCTTAATATGCTGCTCATGGCTCCAATAGTTGGGTTATGGCCTACTATTATCACAGTATTTTTACTGTCGTCAATATTTCTGATTACCTTTAAATACTCATCAACAGCCGCTTCGTAAAGTTCACTTAAAGGAACAATGTCGGCTTTGTCGTAGGCATAATTTTCAGCTACAATTTTAGCCGTTTTGTAAGTACGTTTTGCTAAGCTTGTTATTACTAAATCAATAGCAGGTATTTTCTTTTTTAACAATTTAGCTATTGCATCCGCATCCACTTTCCCTTTTTCTGCTAATTTTCTATCAAAGTCACGCATGCCTAACTCTATGGTTTCAGCTTTAGCATGGCGCATTAAAATAAGAGTTTTCATTATGGCAAAATAAGTTTTATGGTATAATTGGATCGTCCTTTAATCTTTGTGGGCGGCCTGATTTTCTGCCTTTACGAGCATCTCTCATTTTCATTGGGTCTTCTTCTTTTAATCCGCGGGTTAATAATATAACCCAACCTAAAATTAACATAATACCACCAATGGGAGTTATACCACCAATAAATGTTAAGCTTTCACCTCCCCACAAACTTTGGGTTGATAAAGCATATAAACTACCGGTAAATAAAAATATACCAACAATAAATAAAGAGATAGCTAACTCAAAAGGTTCTTGTTTAAATTTTCTGAATGATAACGACAAAAACGAAATAGCTAAAGCGTGGTAAAACATATATTTAGTACCGGTATCAAAAACGTAGATATTTTCGTGGGTAATTTCATCTTTAAGTAAGTGAGCAGCAAAGGCCCCCATTATAACACTAAAGGCACATAAGCCCAGACCAAATCGAAGTAGCATTCGGTTATTAATATCCATTTTTTGTTCTATTAAGTTTTTTGTGTTAACAAATAACAACTTTTGTGAACGAATAAGCAATTATTTTTGAACGTATTTTTATTTACCCATGAACAGGAATATTTTAACAGGCATAGTTATAACCTCCATACTGACTATTTTTTTTCTATTGGTCTTTTATTTTTTTAAGATTAATACAAAAACATTGCATGCTATCAATGTATTACCTCGTAATACGGTATTTGCCATAGAGGTTAAAAATGTTTCGTTACAATACAAATTGTTAAATCAACAATTGTTTTGGCAACAATTATGTAACAACCCAACTATTTCACAAGCCAATAATAATGTTAAGTTTCTTGATAGCTTGTTAAACGAGCAAAACGATTTTGAAGACTGGAAAGAAAGTGAGAACATAGTTATATCATTTCATGCCTATAAAAACAATACAGTTGATGAATTAATAATGGTTGAAACCATTAAAAAAATTGATATGGATGATGCTGTAAACTGGATTTACGATAACCATAAAGACAGGTTTAACAAGAGCAAGCGTAACTTTTTGGGCAATACCATTTACGACTTTGTTGATTTTAAAACACAAAAAGCATTTAGTATAGCTTATAAAAACAAATTATTTATTGTTTCTACCAACGGACAATTGGTTGAAGAGGCGCTGATAAATACCAATGGTAAAAAAGCTTTTGAAACATCGAAACTCGATAAACTAAGTTATGTAAAAAGTTTAGGTAACTATAACTTATATGTGAACTATAAAAACTTACCGCTTTTTGTAGGCAGTTATATTGATTTAAGTAAAATGCCAAACCTAATGCCTGTCGAAACTATGTCAGAGTGGGCCGCTTTGGGTGTAAACGTAAATAAAAACAATATTCATTTAAAGGGTGTAAGTGTTACTGACGACTCCCTTTTTCAATACTTTGATTGTTTTAATAACTTACAATCATCAGAGCAAAGCATTAAAAAATTAATTCCTGCCAATGCTACCTATTACATGGGTATAAACTTTAACGATGAAAAAGTATTTGAACAAAATTTAATAGAATACTACAAAGTAAACAATATCAATACCACCAATATGGTACGTGACAGTATTGATAATGTACCAAACTATTTAAACCTAAAGAAGAATTTAAAATTAAGCTTAGGAAACGAGATAGCACAAATTGGATTGCACAATCCACAGTTGAGTATAGATAGTTGCCAACTGTTAATTGTTAAACTTAAAAATAAGGATTTATTGTTACATGAGTTTAAACAAATAACACAAACCGATAGTACTCAAAATAGTACCGATACTTTGTTAGCCAATATTCCCAATGTATTTAAAGTTAACTTAAGTACTTATTTCGATTACAGATGGGGCAATATTTTTACTAAACATCAAGCTACGTTTGCTTTTATGTATAACGATTATATGGTTTTGGCTAATAATTTAATAACCATTAATGAGTTTTACCAACAACAATTAAAGTCAGCGTTATTATCAAACAATGCTGATTTTATTAACCACGAATCAGAGTTAAATCAAAACAATAATATTGAGCTGATAGTAAACAATGATTTTATGTCGCAACAGATTGAACAGGTATTGCAGCCTGAATTTGCTACTACTTATTTAAGTAACAAAGGCTATTTTAAAAAAGCTAAACTATTTAGTTTTCAAATGGCCGCTACTACCGACAAAAATTATGTAACTAACGTGCACATAAGCTTTAATGTAAACGAAAGCAATAAAACACAACTGATGTGGGATTTGGATTTAGACACCAACATTGTAATGGAGCCACAGGTCGTTTTTCATTCGCCTACCAACCAGAATGTAGTGTTTGTACAAGATGCCAAAAACCAAGTGTATATAATTAATAACGAAAGCAAAATATTGTTTAAAGTACCTGTAGTTGGCCGTATTTTAGGTAAAGTAAACCAGGTTGATGCTTTCAATAATGGAAAAGTTCAATACTTGTTTAATACAGGTTCGCAGGTTTATTTGTTAGATGAAAACGGCAAAAATTTACAAGGTTATCCGTTTTGGATACCAACAGGAACTAACTACCCAATAGTAGTGGCTGATTATTATAAAGACAAAAGTTACCAGATATTTGCCATTGGTAAGTTTTATAAAATATGGGCTTATAATATTCAGTCAAAATTATTACCGGGCTGGAATCCTAAAAATGCATGGCCTAATCCGGTTCAAAATATTCAGAACTTTTCTTTTAGAAACGAACTCATTTCTTATGTGATAGATGAAAAAGGAAAACTTAACTTTTACCAGTTGAATGGCAAAACCCATAACGTGTTTGGCTTTGATAGTTTAAATAACTACAAATACATGACACACGAAGCTATTGACTCAACCCATATTAAGTTTTATTACATGGATTCAACCAATTTATTTAAGGTAAAATATTTTGATGCCACTGGAATAAGTAAAGTAAATATTATAAAAACCATTACATCAAAACCGATTAATAGTTATTTTATTAATAACGAACTTCATTTCTTAAATAAGGAAAATATTACTTACACCATTACCAATAACCAAGGCCGTATTCTATACACTAAAATGTTACCTGATAGTTTTAATTATCAAATGCAGTTAATGTATAATAGTACAGGCTATCATGTTTCGTATTTAGATAGTTTAGTAGGAAAAGTATATTTTGAAAGTACTACCAATAAACCCGTAACGGAGTTTCCGTTAAAAGCTAACCTGTACTATAAATTTGGTAATTTAATGAACGATGAACGTAATTATTTAATTACATCGATGGATCGTAAATTATTAGTGTATCAGGTAAAATAATTACTATGTTTAAGTCCAAAACCATTTTAATTATTCAGTACCTTGCTTTTGCAATCATTAGTGTTGGCTTGGTATATTATTGTTTTGGTAAAATTGATTTAAGTACCTTTTACAATACCTTACTCAAAGGCAATTATTCTATTCTGTTTTTGGTAACCATAGTTTCCCTTGTGGTTTATTATATCCGTATAAAACGATGGCAGTATTTATTAAAATCGCTGCATTATAAGCTGGCTTTTAATACCGGCTTTGCTTCATTGGCTTCGTGTTATCTGGTTAGTTTTGTAGTGCCTAGGGCAGGGGAGATAGTACGTTGTGCAATTACCAAACAAACCGATAAAATTGATTTAACTGCCAATGCTACCAGTATTATATTTGAGCGTTTAGTCGATATATTATGCTTGTTTATATTACTGGTATCTCTACTCGGTATAGAGCTATTTATTGATACCAAAATTTTGTTGAACTGGATTGATTTTAACAGTTACGTTTTACTCATAAAAAAGTATGCTGTTTTAGGAATTATTGGAGTTGTAGCTGTTGGCATATTTTTATATCTGAATAAAATTCAAAAAATAAACCAGTTTCTTATTAAACTTTGGCTTGATATAAAAATACTACTTCAGTATGCTACCAATATTGGTTTTTTAGCACAAACCTTAGCTATTTGGTGTTGCTATTTTTTAATGACTTACTTATGGTTTTTTGTGTTTGAATCAACTAGCCAGTTAAGTTTATTGCAGGCATTACAAATTACTTTAGTGGGTTCTTTGGCACGCTCTTTACCATTACCGGGGGGGGCAATGGGTGCTTATCATTTGGCAGTAGCCTTGGCTTTAAACAAAATGCATATCGACAATGAAACAGCTTTAAGCCTGGCTTTTATTATACATGGTTTTCAAACCGTATATACCTTTTTTGTGGGTAGCACTTCTTTAACATGGTTATTGCTAACCAATAAAATTTACCGCATTAAATAAATTTTTCCTACCCCTTCCGTAAAGTATTTATCAGTAGCGTTTGATTTACTGGTTTCAATACTCCTTTCATTTATACGGGTAATTACCTGGTATAAATACACTCCGTTTGCTAATCGGTCACCATACATATCGTTTCCATCCCAAGCATATTCGCTTATGTTATTACCTATTTTAATAGCACCAAACTCTTGCCGGGTTATTTCCTTTACTACTTTACCGGTAATGGTCATAATACGTATCAATAAATCATCGGGCGTTTTGCTACCGGTTAATGTAAATATAAACCTGATATTGGTAGTACCCGGATTTGGATAGGGGAAAAAGTTAGTGATGGTTGATTTGTTAATTACTTTAAAGTTTACCTCATAATCGTTAGAGCCAGATTTATTGCCTACCGCATCTGCTGTTTGTACCTTTAAAGTATAAGTATCGTCTGCTAAGTTTTTAGGTTTATATATTAAAGTAGCTTTGTTGTTTTTATCCGATGCAGGAATAAACTGCACATCGCTGTTGTTGATATAAATTTTTTCAAAGTCAAAATTACTTTGTTTCTTTATCCATAAGCTAAACTTACTCGTATCGTTTTGGAGTATAAATTTATTGTTATCAGTCGAGGTAATTTGTATAGTTGGCTGTGGCGAAACAATATCACCACTCATAATTTTTACCCCGTCAAAAGTTACACTTATGTACGGGTTACTGTTATCATTAGTAACCGTTAAATTAGTGCTTATATAATTGTTTATATACGTTAACTCCTGTACAGTTTTCTCATTATTAAGCGTAAACTGAACCTGGTTGTTTTGGCTTAATCCCAAGGTAGGAAGCTTTTTGCTAAATGTATAATTGCTGTTTATAGCCAAAGGTAAAATAGTGTCATTGGACTGGTACTTGGTAACACGCGATTCATCTACTATTTTTATGTTCAGGTTAGCGGTATCGAAAGTAATTTTACCAATATTTTCAATACCAATTTCTACCAATAAACTATCGCCTTCTTCAATAGGATTGTTTTTTACGGTAAACACTAAATTAGGTGATAACTTAGCTTCGGCAGCAGGCGTAGCTTCAATTTGCCAGTAACCAAATTGTTGTGGAGTACGTTTGGTACTGTCTTCCATATCAATTTTAAGTTTCAAGTAAGGTATCAACTTGGCATCTATTAAACTCAGGTCTACATTTGATGATGTAATGTTTGTATAAATTAAAGTATCAGCTCCTTGTTTATTTACACCAATAATATCAATATGGTATTTGCTGTTAGGGGAAACATCCGTTTCATCAAAAGAGTATAATAATTTGCTCCAGCTATTTACCGGCCCGAATGGTTTTGATACAATACTACCTCTGTACCATTTGGTAACCAAAGGTTTTATTATTTTAATGAAACGGGTATCCTGAGGTTGATTGGCTGCAGGTGGTAAGCTTACCATTCCCTGGTCAACTAAGGCTCCCAGCGAGTCATTATTCACCGTATCTTCAGCAGCAAAATTAATAGGTGCATCTTTCATACTTATAATAGCCCAGGCTGTATTTTTACTTTTTATTTGAGATATTTTAGTAGCACCAATTTTTGATAAACTATTTAAAGTAGCAGTATCCCAATGGTCTATCCCACTATCATACCTTGAAAAGATAGCCACATAATAACCCGAAGGAATACTGTCTATAAATGTTCTAAATTCTTCTCTACCACCAACGGTTCTTGTATCAAATGGATAATAACGGTAACTTCTATTGGTTTTATTACTTTGAACAAATGCACAATTAAAAGGGTAATTAGGTAGTTCATAAGGGATTTCAGCTTGGTAAGGTTCAAAAACAAGAGCAACTGTTCCTTGTGATATACAAGAACCAACGCCAGCATTTAATTGATATGGTATTATAACTCCCATATTTCTATGGTCAAAACGTTTATTTTGCATTCCAAGGTTTAATTCATTGTCAGCAAATTCAAGTCGTTTTTTTACACTGTTAAACATCGTTTCTTCATTGAAGCTAGTATTGGAGTATTGGTCAAATGCACTTTGCCTGAATCCGAAAGTACTGTTTTGTATTTTTGTGAATGAAGCACTTACCCATGCTCCTCCCTGGTTTGCGGGTAAGTTAAACCGGGCTCTCCAATAATAAACTATTGAGTCATTAGCGGCTAGTTTTATTTTCCATTTGGCTAAATCGTTAAACTTGATAATACCCGATGTTTGGTAAAAAGTAGAGCTTGTATTAAAGTTTAAAGAGCTGTCAATTTCAAAAATATATTCTTTATCTTTAGCTAATAAATCATTGTTCTGAGCAATTAATTCAACCGAATCAGAATTATGTAAAGCATAGTTAAGTGGACTTAATATATTTAAACCACTACCCGGAATAAACACAGTAGTGCTTTCACTGTTGTTTTGTTTATTAGCCTCCGTCTTACTGTTACGTTTATCAACTATTACTTTAAATGTATTGTTACCAACCATGCTGCTACCAAAACTTTTTAAGTTTAAGCTTAAAGTATCCATATAGTAAGGAGCAATAAGTGAAATACTATCGTAGGTAATTAAGTTGTTGTTGGGCAAATAATGCTCCACTGTAACAAGCAAAGTATCATCAATGGCTTTACCCATGTTTTTAATAATGGCATTCAATTGAAATGAATCAACCTGTGCATTGATATCTTTATTGCTTAAGAAAATATTTTGCTGTGTAATTGCATAATCAGGTAAAGTAGGACTTGCCAAACGCAATGCTGGGTCACCCTGGTAAACCAACTGGTACGAGTGCGATATTTCAAATACGCCTCCCGAAGTAGTTGTTTCCGATAACGATTGTGCTATAATCTGGCCAATGCTTTTACCATACATGTTTTTACTTAAGTTGCCATACATGGTATTCATCTGGCTAAATAAGCTTCCTGTTAAGGTTAAGTTAGAATGTGCCAGCCAGCCAATAGCGCCTTTGTTATTGGCTACTAAAAAATCTTTTCCATAAATGTTACCTGTGCCGTTAGGGTCTGCATCGCTTGCGTTACCTATATTACATCCGTTAAAGTAAAAGAAAGTGTATTTGTTTTGGTTCTGAATATTGTTGATACCTCCAAAGTCTACATCCAATACCGTTAAAGAACCGTGGCCCAAAAAAGTCATTAAACCTTTTCCTTTGTTTAACTCACCAATTAATATTTCGCGTATACCAGTTTCAACAGGTTCTGAAGAGGTTTTATTGAACGAAGTAACATTACCTCCAAAAAAAGTAGTGCTTATCTGGCTTTTGTTTCCATTTATTTGGTTAGTATATGTTATTTGTTCTGATTCACTTCCCCCACTTAAATGCAAAACCTGCTTGCGCCAATCGGCTAAGCTATCAGGATTGGTTTCGTAGTAAATAAGCTTATCCAAATAGTTTTGTACTTCCTGGTTGGTGGCTGCCGGAATACGTCCGGTTGCAATACCCGGTGCATAAGGTTTGCTTACATCTAAACCAAAGGTAAACATATTATCGCTGGCAGGTTCTCCTATGGCAGGAACTAAATTTTTATTGTAAGCATCCTGAAAATTATTTCTTACCAAATTGTTTTGATAGCCTCTTCCCAATAAAAGAAGATACTCAGGTTTTTGACTTTGGTTAGTGTATAAATATTTAAGAAAATGTTTAACAGCCAATGGATGTTCATAGCCATAAGAAAATTGATTATATAAATCTTCACTAAACGTAAGTAAAGTATTGTACGATTGCGCTCTGTAGTTTTTGTAATTAGCAGCAGCAGCACTTAACTTTTTATTGGATATAATAATAAAATTGTAGTTCAGTGTAGAGCTTACATAGTTCATATCAACAGGCTCTAACGAGCTGATATTTTTTATATCCGTATCGTCATAAACAAAGAACTTTTGTTCCTGGTTAAAGTTTTCAGCCAGCGCTTTTAAATCTGTTCCCGTTAAACTACAGGTAATTTTCCTGTTGCTAGTTAAGTCCAATATATTAGGACTGCTTTTGGTATAGTTGGCAAATTGAAAGTAAATACGGCTGCTGCTTTGTTGTGCTATATGGCTAAAGTTTAAAGTGCTTGTGCCACTTAAAGTAAAGTTACTGGCGTATGAAAGCGTTAAATACGATAAAGCACTAAAATCGCTGGTAATACCTAAATCAGCCAGAGTTTCAAATTTAAATTGTGTGGTAGCAGAGCCAATATTGGAAGCACTCAATGGTATAAAATAGCTTGTTTCAATATAGCCTAAGTAAGTAGTATCTTTTATGGTAGTAAAGCCTCCGCCATTTGCAGCCACACCAATTTGTAAATGATGGTTGTTACCGGAAGTAGCAGCATTACTTACTCCAAATACCTTTGATTCAAGAACAGGGCTAGGTCCCACATTGCTTATGTTTGGGGTATTGAGCCAATAAATCCTGCTGTCAGTTAATCCAAACTTACTGCCCATCCAGCTTTCGCCATCCACGTATTCCGAGAGGTAATAAGCTTCCCTGTCTACACTGTAAAAAGTACCCCTGTAATATTCATCAAGCGGGGCAATGGTTGTTTTTTTTATAAAATAACTTTCAGGTGTATAAGCTGCGTAATTCGATTCATTAAAAGTGCTGAACCTTTTTGTTTGTATAGGACTTGAGACAGGTAATATGGTTAAAAAATAAACGGCTGTATCTGTAAACAAACTATTAAACTGATGCGGTTGTTCTTTTGCCGTTCTGTATAGCTCAGCATCCAATTTGCCATCGTTTTTACCGGCATAAAATAATATATAATCACCAGTGTTAAATGCTCCATCGCCTTCGTTAGGTATAAAACAATATTGTTCAATGCCGTTTTTAAATAATTGAAAACGTTTAGGATGTAAACCGTTTAAATTAATTCCCAGTTGAGCCAAGGTAGTGGAGTCTATTTTATAAACACCCTCTTCCGAAATCTTAATTTTATAGTAGGCCTGATTATTTTGTATCCATTCATTACCCAAAGACTGACCAAATAGGCCTAAGTTAATAAACAGGATACTGACAAGTAAAATTAATTTCTTCATTGATTAAGTTCAATTAACAAATATAACCGCAATTGCTTAAAAATGGAGGCGTAATTATTTTTTTACATTTTAATAAAATACCCATTTATATTGCGATTTTAAACCATATAATTTGTCAAAAACAATTAAATATATATCGTTTGGTAAATACGAAACAGGGGGCTTTAAACACGAACTTTTTTTCGCCCAAAGTTTAGTAAACCTCTTAAACGAACAAGGTTTAAATTTAGTGTTACAACGGATACGGAAAAATAAATTTTATACGAACCTGTTCGGTTATATAAACCTACTGCTGATTGGTTTTACTGCCAATGCCAGTTACAATATAGTGGTTGCCCGCATTGCATTTACGGCTGTGCTTCGTAATTTGTTTAACAACAACAGGGTTTATATTGTACTGCATAATTACGATGAACAGGATGGAAAATCAGTTTGGCTAAAGCTGTATTTTAAAATGTTATTTGCCTTGCTATGGTATGTTCCGTTAAAAAGAGTAAGCATTATTACCGTGGCACCTTATTGGGTTCATTACTTTGAAACCATTACCCGTAATAATATTAAAGTACATTTGTTCCCCAACTTTTTTGACAATAGCTACTACACAAAGTTTGTAACCGGAAATAAGAAAAAACAAATACATCTGGGGCAGTGGAGCTTTAAAAACCATCCCGATGTTTTTACGTTAGCCGAACAGCTTCATAAAAAAGGCTATTACTGCTATATGAGCACTAACTATAAAAACTTTGCGGCACAACACAGTTATTTTGATGTATTGTATTTTGAGGAGTTTGATAACTATTTAAAGTACATGGCTGAGAGCCAATTTACCATTGCTTTCACTGCCATTAACGAAGGATGGAACAGGGTAGCCCATGAAAGCATTTTGGTACATACACCTGTAATAGCTTATGCAAAAGCAGGCTTGAAAGATTTGGTTGATGAAAGCCATAGCTATGCCGTAAATAATATAGCGGAAGCCATAGCCATTATTGAAAATAAAAATGAGCCGGTAAATAGTCATTTACTGGCTCATTATGATAGGAGTTATTGTAATAATTATTTAAAGCCGATTACGGCAGAATTACTTAGTTAAAAAACTCTCTCATTCTATCAAAGAAACCTTTGTCATTTGCATTAGGCTTAGGTTTAAAGTTTTCTGAGTTGCGTATTCTCTCTAATATTTCACGCTCTTCGCTATTCAGTTTTTGAGGTGTCCAAACATTTACATGAATCAATTGATCACCTTTGTAATTGGTATTTAACTCAGGTAAGCCTTTGCCACGTAAACGAAGTATTTTACCTGCTTGTGTGCCGCTTTCAATTTTCAATTTAACCTTGCCATCTACCGTTGGTACTTCTACTTGAGTACCCAAAGCTACATCAGCAAAATTGATGTATAAATCGTAAACAATATTGTTACCGTCACGTTTTAAAATAGGGTCTTCCGCCTCTTCAATTAAAATAATTAAATCACCGGCAGGGCCACCCATTGGACCTGCATTTCCTTTTCCGCTTAAGCTTAGTTGCATTCCATTGGCAACACCTGCAGGAATATTAACCGAAACTACATCTTCTTTATTTATTAACCCGTCAGCATTTGAACCTGCTGGGCGTTTACCCATAATTCTTCCTGTTCCCTGGCAAGTAGGACATGCACTGGTAGTAGCCATTTGCCCTAAAAAAGTATTGGTTACCCTGCGTACCTGACCAGAGCCTTTACAAGTAGTACAGGTATCAAAACTTAAACCTTCGGCCATTACCAAACGGCCGTATTTTAGTTTTTTCTCTACACCGGAAGCTATTTCCTGTAAAGTAAGTTTTACTTTTAACCTGATATTACTTCCCCTGATTCCTCTGGCACCACTACGGCTTCTTCCGCCTCCGCCTCCAAAAAACGATTCAAACGGGCTTCCATCGTTACCAAAAACATCACCAAACTGGCTAAATATGTCGTCCATATTCATACCGCCTCCGCCATAGCCCCCCTGACTTCCGGTTCCGGCATGTCCATATTGGTCGTAACGGGCCTTTTTATTGGAGTCGCTTAACATTTCGTAAGCTTCGGCAGCTTCTTTAAATTTATCCTCAGCAGTTTTATCGCCCGGGTTTTTATCAGGGTGAAACTTAATAGCCATTTGTCTATAAGCCTTTTTTATATCAGCCTCGTTAGCGCCTTTGCTTAGTCCTAATACTTCGTAGTAATCTCTTTTTGCCATTTTTTATTTTAGTATTTTGAAAACCGTATCAGCTTAAATGCTCTAATTTTCAAACCTTGTAATTAATTTTATTCTCCTACTACCACTTTGGCAAAACGAATTACCCTGTCGTTAAGCAAATAACCTTTTTCGATGGTATCAACCACTTTACCTTTTAACTCCTCGGTAGGAGCAGGAATATTGGTAATGGCTTCATGAAATTCACTGTCAAAAGGTTTATTGGTGCTTTCCATTTCTTTTAATCCTTTGTTGATTAAAATGTTTTTTAGCTTGTGGCTAACCAATTCAACTCCTTCTTTTACTGCACTTACTTCAGTAGCCTTTTCCATGGCTTTTGATGCACGTTCGAAATCGTCTAAAACAGGAATAAGTGAAACCAATACTTCTTTATTGGCAGTCATCATTAATTCCATTCTTTCTTTGGCTGTTCTGCGTTTGTAGTTTTCAAAATCGCTGTATAAGCGTAAATATTTATCTTTTGCCTCAGCCAGTTCTTGTTCTATAGTTATTGGTTCTTCTGCCTTTTGTTCTTCATTAATGACAGTATTGTCAGTTTGCTCACTTTCATTAACTGGATTTTCAGCAGTGTTTTCTGTTGTCGAATCGTTTGTTAATTCGTTGTCTTGCTCGTTATTCATTGTAAATAGCTATTTTGTACTAAATGTTTATAATTTCTAAAAGCCTACTACATCAAAAGTTTTGCCATTGGAAATTTTGGCTGATTTTATTAGGTAAACCTGATGATAAGAAAAATAGTTTAGATGAGTAACGCACTTACTCATTCCCTAAATAATTTTTACTTTGTGGCCCTTGATTCATCAATAAATCAATAATAGATAAGTTGTTTTGAAAAGGATATTTTTCAGTAAAAACCTGTAAATATTTTTTTAACTGTAAAGCTTCTTCATTTTCTTGCCGGCTACGTTTTTTAGCATCAAAATAATGCCTTAAATCGTTTACTTCCGTATACTCCAATTCAAAACTTTGCGTATAGGTAATGGTTTTGTTTACCTTTAGCAGTTGTAGAATAAGTTTCAATAACACGTTGTTAAATTCAAACAAATAGCTGTGTTTTTGTTGAAGATAAAATGCTTCAAAATAATCTTTATAGTAAAACCAAAAAGCCGATTTACCGTAAGCTGATTGAAAAGCCAGCCAATGTTGTTTTTGCCAGTCTTCTTCGTAATTAATCTGCACCTGATTAATAGCCTGTTTCGTATGGTGTATTTTAACAACAGGAATACTTAAAACCTGTAAGCCATTGGCGCCTAAAATATGGCAACGATTACTATAGGTTTGTTTTATATAATTCTGGTGTTGTTCTATAATAATATGCTCAGCATTTAATAAATGAGTACAGTATACCAAGTTAGGTAAATAAGCACTCGGCAGTATAATGGTTGATGAGATAATTTGATTTGTAGGCACAGTGCTTACCGCAGTTAAATTTAGGAGTTCAATAATGTTATTTGTTTAGTTTATGAGAAAGCCAGTTCTTCTACTTTATCCCAGTTTAACACACTCCAGAAAGCAGTTATATAATCAGCACGTTTGTTTTGGTATTTTAAATAGTAAGCATGTTCCCAAACATCTAAAGCAATAATGGGAGTACCTAAATCTTTTACTATTCCATTCATCAATGGGTTGTCCTGATTAGGGGTTGATATAATTTTATACTTACCATCCTGTCTTATTAACCAAGCCCAGCCACTGCCAAATGTACCAAGGGCTGCTTTGGTAAATAGTTGTTTGAAATTATCAAGGCTTTCAAAATTTTCATTAATCATGTTCAATACCTTTTCGCCAGGCTTGGTATTGGTTTTTAATAAACTCCAAAATAAGCTATGGTTATAATGTCCGCCAGCATTGTTTCGTATGGCTGTTTGTAAATCTTTAGGGAAATTATTGATGTTGGCCAATACCTCGTTAAGCGAACCGTAATTCCAGGAAGGTGCTTTTGCTTTCGCTTCATTTAATTTTGTTACATAAGCTTGGTGGTGTTTGGTGTAATGAATTTCCATTGTTTGTTTATCAATAAATGGTTCCAAAGCATCATAACCATAGGGTAGTGGTGGTAAAGCAAAATCCTTATCCATTTTAGCCAAAATAGAATTGATTTTTGCTTCTGTTTTTTCTGAATTTAATATAGTAGCACCAGCAAGCAAAGCAGCTGATTTTACAAACGATTTACGTGTTAGTTTCATGTTTTATATTGAAAGTTCGAATGTATTATTATTTATTAATTATTGCTACACTTGCCAGTAAATGTTAACAACGCTGAGTTTTAATCGTGTAAAATTTGGGGAATCCAATAATTAAAAAATCAGTACTATTGAAAAAATTATGATAGTAGGAATTATACCAGCCCGTTATGCCAGTACGCGTTTTCCTGGCAAGCCATTGATAGATATTGATGGTAAAACCATGATACAACGTGTATATGAACAAGCCAGTTCAGCAAAATCATTAGCACACGTAATAGTAGCCACCGATGATGAACGTATATACAAACATGTAGAAAGTTTTGGTGGCAAGGCAGTATATACCAATGAGAACCACCCAAGCGGTACAGACAGATGCATGGAAGCGTTGGTGAATGCAGGTTTACAAGCCGATTATATTATCAATATACAAGGTGACGAACCTTTTATTGACCCAAGCCAAATAGAGTTGTTAGCTGCTTTATGCAATGGACAAACGGAGTTAGCTACTTTAATGATAAAAGTAGATGGACACGAGGTATTGTTTGACAAAGGCGAAGTGAAAATAACGCTGAATACAGACATGGAAGCACTTTATTTTAGCAGAATGGTTATTCCGTATATAAAAGGAGTAGCAGAAACAGAGTGGCATTTACACCACAATTATTACCGCCACGTAGGCATGTATGCTTATAGAAAAGATATTTTAGAGGCAGTATGTAAGTTATCACCTTCCTCGTTAGAGAAAGCAGAATCGTTAGAGCAATTGAGGTGGTTAGAGAATGGTTATAAAATTAAATGCGCCATTACCGAGCATGATAGCCATTGTATAGATACGCCCGAAGATGTAGAAAAAGTTTTAAAGCTATTGAAGCATAAATAATACTTCATCGTATAGCAACAAAAAAGACCTTGAGATTCTCAAGGTCTTTTTTGTTATTGGAAAGGGATTAAATTATCCTTCTAAATCTTGTATATCTAACATACCAATTGGTTTACCATTATCAGTAACCAATATAGTATCTACTTTAGTTGATTTAAATAAACCGGCAGCTTCGTTTAATAAAGCACCACCTTCAATAGAGATAGGTTGGTTGTAAGTAAAATCACCAATTGATTTACCCAATACATCTCTTCCGTCAGTAGTTAGTTTTCTACGTAAATCGCCATCAGTAAATACACCTTTTAAGCTACCATCAGCATTTACAACTGTAATGGCACCAAAGCCATACTCAGTCATTTTTACAATGGCTTCCGCTAAATTGGTATTTGCATCAACTATTGGGTTTACACTATTCAAAGCTTCTTTTACTCTTACCGTCATTAAACGGGTATCTTGAATAAACTGATCAGTTCCAACAGTAGTAAAATGATTTTCTGTTAACTGTTTCATTATTTTTAACGGAACAGTAATGGTATGAACGCCTAAGTTTAAAGCATTACGAATGTGCTCCATAGTACGAACTGATGAGAACATTACTTTAGTATCGTAACCATAGTGGTCAACAGCATCAACAATTTGAGCTACTAAATCCAATGCGTCATGTCCTTGGTCTTGTAAACGACCAACCAACGGGCAAACGTAAGTAGCACCTGCTTGCATAGCCATATAAGCTTGTTGCAAAGTGTAAACCAAATGTACGTTAACCATCATTCCATGGTTGCGTAATAATTTACAAGCACGTACACCTTCTAAAGAAACAGGTATTTTAAATACCGTTTTTTTAATATCTAATCCTAAGTCTAATTGACGTTGAGCTTCTTTTAAAATATCTTCGGCAGTATCGCCAAGAGCTTCAATTTGTAAGATAGGCACTATTTTCGATAGCTTTACAATCATACCGTCAATATCAGTTATGCCTTCTCTTTGCATAAAAGTAGGGGTAGTTGTTAAACCATTTAAAAAGCCTAATTTAAAGCCTTCTTCAATCTCTTTTAGATTGGCTGAGTCTAAATATAATTCCATTAAATAAGTATTTTTTTGTTTAAAATTTACTAGTCGGCAATATTAAAAATTAATTCAGATAAATGAATTTTTTATTTTACCCAATTTATGAATAACAAGCGCCTTGTTAAAACATGATGTCGAATTCCTTTTTTATAAAGACCAAAGCTTTATGTGTAGGCGTATCGTTCATTTTAATAATTTCTTCGAAAATAGCTTTGCTTAAGTCCAAACCTACAGAGTTGGGTCCTAAGTTAGAGTAGGAAGTATTGATTAAATTAACCATTTCCTCTTTCACTACGCGAATCATTTGCCAGCACTGAGCCGAAACATATAATTGCTGCGAAATATTGTGGTTATATTCCTGGTTAATGTTGGCTATTAAATCTATTTTTAGTTGCGATGCGGCAATACCGGGTTGGTGAATACGCAATACCAAGCTTTCAGGGCTAATGCGTTCAATTAATAAAATTAAGCGTTCGTAAGCTTGTAATTTAAGCGGAAGCAAAGTTTTATCTTGGTCCTTACGTAAGTCTAATAAACGTTTTTGGTATTTGTCGTCAAAAAATGCTTTTTGTTGAAAATAAACAACTAAAAAAATAACCAATGAGGGTATTGCATATTTTAGTAATTCAAGAAAAAAAGAAAAGCCTTCATTCATAAGCAGTATTTTTTGATTTAAGTATTGGGTTCGTTATTTACCTCTTCTTCTTCTGGTTCGCTAATAGCTAAAGAAGGTGTATTCAGATTATTTAAGTTAGCAATGGCTTTTTGCGAAGCCATTTGTTCAGCTTGTTTTTTATTGGTATGCTCTGCATCGCCAATCATTTGACCTTCAATTACTACATTTACCTTATAAATTTTTTGTTTGCCATGGGTTAATTCCTCTACGATAAACTCTAAATTTATATTTGATTTTTGGCAGTGTTCTATTAAACGACCTTTGAAATTGCTTTCTGTTTGTTGTAGTTTATCTACATCAATATGGTAACGGAGTAATTTTTCAATGATAAAGTATTTACATTTTTTAAATCCTTTATCTAAAAAAACAGCACCAATAAAAGCTTCTAATGCATTACCAAAAATACTGTTACGTAAATTGATGTTTTGCATGCTTTTTTTATCATACTCTACTAATTTACTTAAGCCAATTTTCAGCGCTAGGTCATTTAAACTTACCCTGCTTACAATTTTGGAGCGTAATTCAGTTAAAAAACCTTCGTCTTTGTAAGGGTATTTTTTAAATAAGTATTCTGCAATAACAGCGTTTAAAACAGCATCACCCAGGTATTCTAATCTTTCATTACTATCCTTACTGCCACTATTGTGAATTTTTGTGGATATAGAATGGTGGCGCAAAGCCTGTTGGTAACAACTCAAATTAATGGGTCGTAAACCAGTAATTTGCACTATTCTGACGTACAAAAATTTATTGGCAGAAAAATAATATTTAATAGAAGATAAAAGGGCTATCAAACTTATTCTTCGAATTTTTTAATAATGATAGATGCATTGTGTCCACCAAAACCAAACGTATTGCTTAATACAGCTTTTACCTCGCGGTGTTGCGCTTTATTAAAAGTTAAGTTTAGTCGGGTATCAAATGCCGGATCATCAGTAAAATGATTGATAGTTGGCGGAATAATACCTTTGTTAATAGCCAATAAACTGGCTATAGCTTCAATAGCACCTGCTCCGCCTAATAAGTGACCGGTCATTGATTTGGTAGAACTTATATTGATGTTATAAGCATGCTCACCAAATACTTTTTGAATGGCTTTTATTTCCTGTGGGTCGCCAAGTGGAGTAGATGTACCATGTACGTTTACATAGTCAATTTCACTTGGTTGCATACCGGCATCAGCCAAAGCGGCAATCATTACATTGGCTGCACCAATTCCTTCCGGATGCGGAGCTGTCATATGGTAAGCATCGGCAGTGGCACCGTACCCTACAATTTCGCCATAAATTTTAGCACCACGTGCTTTGGCGTGTTCCAATTCTTCTAACATTAAAGCTCCCGCGCCTTCACCTAACACAAAACCATCCCTGTCCAAATCAAATGGACGCGATGCTGTTTCGGGGCTATCGTTGCGTTCAGAAAGTGCTTTCATGGAGTTAAACCCACCCATAGCTGCTTCGTTTACTACTGCTTCTGATCCACCCGTTAAAACCATATCGGCTCTATTTGACTGGATGTACATAAAAGCATCGCCTATGGCGTTTGTGCTGGAAGCACAAGCAGAAACTACTGCAAAGTTAGGGCCTCTGAATCCGTATTTTATTGATATTAACCCTGCGGCTATATCAGCAATCATCATCGGAATAAAGAAAGGGCTGAAACGAGGAGTACCATCGCCTTTGGCAAATGCGCTCACTTCGTCTAAAAAGGTTTTTAAACCACCTATACCTGAAGCCCAAATGACTCCTATACGGTCTTTGTTTATTTTTTCTAAATCAATTCCGCTGTCTACAACGGCTTCATCAGATGTTATCATGGCAAATTGCGTGAACCTGTCCATGCGTCTTGCTTCTTTGCGGTCAATGAATTGAGTGGGGTCAAAATTTTTGACTTCGCAAGCAAATTTGGTTTTGAATTTGGAAGTATCAAATTGGGTAATAGGCGCGCAGCCACTTACCCCATTTGACAATCCATTCCAATACTCCTGCAAACTGTTACCAATTGGAGTTATGGCTCCAAGGCCAGTAATTACTACTCTGCGTGATGGCATGTAAAAATTAGTTTTGGGAGATTAAGTGTTTTAATTTTTTGTAAAAGAATTAAGCAAATTATGGTTTTACATTTTGCTCAATGTAGCTGATAGCTTGACCAACAGTGCCAATTTTTTCAGCTTGATCATCTGGAATAGCAATGTTAAACTCTTTTTCGAATTCCATGATTAACTCAACAGTATCTAATGAATCTGCTCCAAGATCGTTAGTGAAGCTAGCCTCATTAGTAATTTCTGATTCTTCAACACCAAGTTTATCAACTATGATGTTTTTTACTTTTTCTTCAACGTTTGACATTATTGTAATTTTATTAAATGTTTAATTGTGGGTGCAAATAAAGCGGTTTTTACTAAAAAAATAAACATTTTAAATTATGTTGATAATCAATGTTTAAAATGATTGTAAAGTATTTGTAATCAGTTTTTTGAGTTTTAAACACCACCCATTACATAAAGGTTTGAAAGTGTAGGTTGGGCACTGCCTCCTTCATTTTCGAGCGTAATAGCAAAGGCTTGCGCTGCTCCGAAGTCTTTCATTTTGTATAATACGGTATCGTTATTTAAATTTATAACCCCTGCATCAACAGGTTTTCCATCAACAATAGCCCAAAGTTGGTATTGTTTTCCTGCGGCCGGGCTTGGTAATTGTTTTATTTGTAAAAACACCTCACGCGTATCCTTTTTCCAGTAAATCATAGCCATTTGGTTACGGGTTTTATCAACCGATGGCATGACTATTTTCTGAACCTGCGGGTCGCTCATTATTTCCATTTCGGCCTTGTACTCGTTTAGCTTTACTTTGGTGCTTTTTTCACTATTGGCCAATACACTTTTTTCTGAGTTTAACGCTAAGACCAATTCATTGGCGCTTTGCCATTTGGTATATAAAACCACATTACCTATTAAGCTTACTATAATAACAGCCGCAGCAGCCATCCAGTAATTGTTGTTGGTTTTAGTAATTGGAATTACTTCGGCTTGTTCAACTTTACTGATATGTATGGTTGGTTTCTCCAACTCATCTATTTCGGCAAATATATTTTCTTTTATAAATGAAGGAGGGGTTTTGGCATTGGCTTGGGCATAGTTGTGCATAGCCTGAGTTGTTTTCTCCAATTCAGCCTGCAGCTCAGGGTACAAAGCACAAAGACGCTCAAAGTCTAGCGCTTCTGCTTCATTGCAAAGTCCGTAAACGTAACTCTCCACAATTCCTGATTCTATGTATGCCTCTATATTCAATTTACTTAATTAATATCAAAAACTTTTCTTAACTCAATCATAGCATTCCGTATTCGCGACTTAACTGTACCCAATGGCATATTCAATTCTTTTGAAATTTCATCGTGGGTATAGCCTTCAAAATATACTTTATCTATCAATTGTCTGTGTTCCGGTCGCAGGTTCGAAACTATTTTTTTTAATCCAATCTGGTCAACCTTTGCCTGTACCTGGTATGAAGCATCAATGTTTACCAAGTTGTCATCAATACTTTGGTTTTGTGCTTGCTTATTGTATTGTTTCGAGCGTACTTCATCAATAGCTGAATTTCTGCAAACATTGAGCATCCACGTATATATTGAACCTTTTTCCCTACTATAATTGTCTATGTTTTTCCAAATCTTTACAAAAGCTTCCTGTAAAACATCGTTGGCTATTTCTTCATTTTGCGTAATCCTGTTTATTACACCATAAAGTGCAGCCGAATAGTTATCGTATAAATAACTAAACGCTTCCCTGTTTTTTTCTTTCAGGGCACTAACAAGCAATTGCTCGTTTTTATATGGTTGATTATCTTTGATAGAATTAACTTTATAAGCCGGTGCAATTTATATAAAATACGTACAAATTGGCTGCTTGGATTTTTTTAGTATTAATTTTTTTTTCCGTAGGCCAAATCTCCTGCATCGCCTAAGCCTGGAACTATATAACTGTGCTCGTTTAATTCATTGTCAATAGCGGCAGTATATATTTTTGCCTGTGGCATAAACTTGTTTACATACGCTATACCTTGCTGGCTGGCAATTAAACTGGCTATATATACTTTGTTGGGTTTTCCGTTGCGGCAAAGTGCCTGATAAGCCAGGTACATACTGCGCCCGGTGGCTAACATGGGGTCTATGAGTATAATGGTTTTATCCAATAAATCAGGCGAAGCCATGTATTCTACTACTATTTCAAATTCACCGGGAGAGCTATGTTTACGGTAGGCTGATACAAAGGCTGAATCGGCTTCATCAAAATAACTTAAAAAACCATCCTGCATAGCCAGTCCTGCTCTGAGTATGGTACAAACTACAGGTTGTTGTGCAAGTACTTTTGTATTGGCTTTGCTAAGCGAGGTTTCAGTAACGGTATCACTGTACGCTAAATCCTTGCTTATTTCATAAGCAATAATCTGGCCTATACGTTCTAAGTTTTTTCTAAAGCGTAACGTGTCCTTTTGTATTTGTACATCGCGTATTTGCGTAAGGTAATGCCAAACAAGGGAGTTGTTGTCTGATAAATTGGTTATCATATCAGTGGTTTAGTCTTTCTTAGAAGGTGTTTTATAGATGCGTACCGAATCTAGTTTTGATGTAGTCGGTTTAGCAGGCGCAACCGGTAAAGGTTTTTGTATTTGTAGCTTAATGCTATCCTGCTTGGTTAATGGCCTTATTTTTATAATGCTGTCAATAGCGGCTTGGTTTTTATTTACTATTAATGGTTTGGCAGCAGCAGCTCCTTTTTCGGAAGGCATTACTATACTGGTCGGATATATTCTAACCCCGTAATCGGTACCTTCTTTTAACATAGGGGCCACAGCCATTTGCGTGTAGTTTTTAAAGAAACATAAATCGCGGGTATTAAAGCTTTGTGCAGGAATGTTTTGAATAAGCTTACCTGTTTCTACTTCCCATACTTTTACACTGCCATCGTTACAGCCGGTTGCGCAATATTTGCTATCGAAAGTAAAAGCCACTGCCGTTACTTTCCAGCAGTCAACAGGCAGCTTACGGATTTCTTTTCCTGATTTTAAATCCCAAATACGGGCACTTTTATCGTTGCTACCACTAATTAAGTAATTTTGATTAGGGCTTATTTCAATAGCATTTACGGCATCGGTATGGCCCACAAATGAGCGCATTACAGCACCTGTAGCTACGTTTAATACTTTAATGGTTGGCTCTGCACCGGCTACAAATAAAAACTTAGGATCGGTACCCAATGTTAAAGCATTAACGGAAACACCGTTTTCAAACACACGTAGCTTTTTGTTGGCTTCTATAGCCCACAACACAATTTTACCTCTTTCATCGCCACTAAAAATAAACTTACCTTTATTGTCAAACGTAATGGCATTGATATTTGATTGGTGTGCTGTCGGGTCAGCATAATCCCTTATTTTTTTAAATAAGCTATCGTAAACACCTATAGAGAAATCGTTAGAGCCACTTGCCAATAAGTTTCCTGCATTGTTAAACCTAACGGTAGTAACAGGGGCCAAATGCGCTTTAATGGTTTTTATTAATTTAAAAGCAGTGTCGCCACTGTAAATGTTAATGGTATTGTCCCAACCTGCGGTAGCTAAGTAGTTGTTTTTGGCTGAATAGCTTAGCCCGTTTACATCGTTAGTATGGCCGGGTAAAATGGTTTTAGGTGTAGTAATTTGCGTTTGAGCAAAGGTATTAAGTGCAAACAAACAGCATATAATGGGAGTGAATATTTTTTTCATTGAAATAATGGTAACTCTGGTATTTTTTGTAATGCGAACCTAAAGAAAGTAATTAAAAAAATGGTAACTGTTAATAAATTGGTACAAAATGTTTGTTTATGAGCCTAAACGGGCTTACCTGCCAGCCATTTAGGGTACGATTTACAATATTGGCTAATGGGACAAATTTCGCATTTGGGCGACCTTGCCGTACACGTATAACGCCCGTGTAATATAAGCCAGTGGTGGGCTATGGCTACATACTCCTCCGGAATATATTTAAGCAATTGCATTTCCGTTTGCAGCGGGTTTTTGGCATTGGTGGTTAAGCCTAAGCGAGCACTTACCCTAAATACATGGGTATCTACCGCCATACTGGGCTGGTTAAAAACCACCGAGGTAATTACATTGGCTGTTTTCCTGCCCACTCCCGGTAGCTTTACTAAATCTTCCGTATTGTCAGGAATTTTACCATTAAAATCGTGTACTAACATATTGGCCATGCCAATTAAATGTTTGCTTTTGTTACTGGGAAAACTGACTGATTTAATATAATAAAATACTTCGTCATACTCCGCTTCGGCCAATTTTTGAGGGGTAGGAAAGGCTTTGAACAATTCAGGCGTAACCATATTTATTCTTTTATCGGTACACTGGGCTGAAAGTATAACGGCTATCAATAGCTGGAAAGGGTTTTCGTAATGCAGCTCCGTTTCGGCTATTGGCTGATTTGTTTTAAAATAATCAATTATATATTCAAACCGTTCTTTTTTAGTCATAACATTTTGAGTTGAATGCTTGCAATAATAAAGTCAAATTAGGTAAACATACCCTGTTATGTTTATTATTGCTAAAAAATTAACCATGAAAATAATTGCCATGCTGCTTTTGCTTGTAGGTTTACAGGTAAATATATCGGCACAAAATAATAACGACAGCTTTAACCCGGCACAGACCAGCGCCAAAGTGTTAACCAAGCGTATTATTAAAATAAATTCACCCGACAGCATTAACCCTGATTTTGAAGTAAGCAGGGGAACAGCTTTGGTTTTTCAATACGAGTACAAAGCCAAAGAATACATCAATATGGCTGATGATGAAATGGTGGAACGAATCATTTTTCAGGTATCGCCAAGGGGAACCCGGTTTGATTTCAATACCTCATCTATCAGCAAGGCCAAGATGATTTATACCTTAAGCTGCTTTTGTGCAGAGCGGGGCAACTATGTAATAAAACATGGCCGTATAAGTGGCCGGAAAATAAGCAAAAGGGTATGGGAAGTACAGTTTGACTTTACTTACTTCTCCAGAAGCTCTAATACACCTATTCATAAAAAATTCAGAGTTAAATTTAAAACGGCTTAATATACTTTATGGCAGCAAACAGTGCAGCAAACCTGCTTATAAAAAAAGCTACCCCGGCCGATGTGCCTTTAATTATTGATTTAATAAAACAACTGGCCATATACGAAAAGCTGGAAGCGGAAGCCAAAGCAACTCCGGCCGCTATTGAAACCTATTTGTTTAGCGATAAAGCGGTAGCGGAATGTTTACTGGCTTTTGCAGCTGATGAGTGCGTAGGCTTTGCCTTGTTTTTTCATAATTTCAGCACTTTTGTAGGCAAGCCGGGTATTTATTTGGAAGATTTATTTATTAAAGAGGCATACCGAGGTTTGGGTTACGGTAAACAGCTATTGCTGCATTTGGTACAAATAGCCAAAGAACGCAACTGCGGCAGGGTAGAGTGGAGTGTGTTGGACTGGAACGAACCTGCCATACAGTTTTATAAAAGTTTAGGTGCTACCGCCATGAGCGAGTGGACTGTTTACCGTTTAGATGATAAAGCCATTAACCAATTACTGACTCCGCATGCAGGTTAAAGTATATACCGATGGTTCGGCCAGGGGAAACCCCGGCAATGGCGGTTACGGCATAGTAATGGTAAGTGGTAAGCACCGCAAGGAGCTGTCTGCGGGTTACCGATATACCACCAATAACCGCATGGAGCTATTGGCCGTAATTGTAGCCATACAGCAATTAAAGTTTCCGAATACGGAAGTGGATATATATACCGATAGCAAATATGTATGCGAAGCCATTGAAAAACGCTGGGTGTTTGGCTGGCATGCCAAGAACTTTGCAGGCAAAAAGAATGGCGACTTATGGCGCGAGTTTTTAAAAATATACAGTAAGCATAAAATAAAAATGCATTGGGTAAAGGGCCATGCTGGCCATGTGGAGAATGAGCGTTGCGATGTGTTAGCCACCCAGGCAGCCGATGGCGGCAACCTGTTGGTTGATACGCAATATGAGCTGGAAAGCAAAAACGCCAATGGTTTGGTGTAAGTAAAGCACAAGCATATTATTTATAATTAATGGGTTAGCTTTAAAAAGCTATAAAGGCTTAAAATATATTTTGCGGGTAAAATAAAATGAGTATAATTGCAGCCCAATTTACAATGCCCGGATGGCGGAATTGGTAGACGCACTAGTCTCAAACACTAGCGAGAAATCGTGCCGGTTCGACTCCGGCTCCGGGTACGCAT
>JAZKBU010000006.1:300000-397908 GCA_040388375.1 Bacteroidota bacterium
CTGATTTAGAGGATGAAATTGTTGGTATGGAAACACGTTTAAGTAACCTGCAAAACGATGTAAAAAGTATTGAGGAAAGCGTTAGCCAAAATAAAACCCGTATTGTTGATGCCAAAGCATTGGCTAAAAAATACGAAAAACAATTAGAAGGTGTTAAAAACAACCGTGAATACGAAGCTTTAAACAAAGAAATTGAAATTCAAGGTTTAGAACAACAAGCTGCTGACAAACGCATTAAAAATGCTAACTTCGAGTTAGATCAAAAGAAAGTAGCTATTGATACTTTAGATACAGAATTAAAAGGTCGTAAACTTGATTTAAAAACAAAGAAAAGCGAACTTGATAGCATTATTGCTGATACTGAAAAGGAAGAAACTGAATTAAACAAAGAACGCGATAAAGCATTAAAAGTTGCTGACGACCGTTTGGTTACTTCGTACGACAGAATTAGAAAAAGTGTTAAAAACGGAATTGGTGTTGCTGTAATTATGCGTGAAAGTTGTGGAGGCTGCTTTGCAGGAATCCCCCCTCAACGCCAAGCTGACATTAAATTACGTAAGAAAATAATTGTGTGCGAAAACTGCGGACGTGTATTGGTTGACCCTGAGTTAGCTGAAGAGGTTTCAAACTAAAAAATTTAATTGGTTAATACAAAAAAGCTGCACTTGCAGCTTTTTTTATGCGCTTTAGTTTCTCTTATAAGTTTTCTAAAGAAAAAGGGCTGCTAATTAAAATTAGCAGCCCTTTTAAATATGATTAGATGTGTTGATTAATAATTATTCAACATCATTGGCATTACAAGCATTAATAAGTCTTCACCGTCTTCTGTTTCGGTTGGAATAATAACTCCGGCACGGTTAGGTTGACTCATTTCTAAATACATATTACTTGAATCCATAGAACCGATTATTTCGCTTAAATATTTTGAGTTAAAACCTATTTCTAAATCTTCTCCTTCGTAATTAGCAGGCAATTTTTCTTGTCCTTCGTTTTCGTAGTCTATATCTTCTGAACTAATGGTTAATTCACTACCTGCAAATTTCAATCTGATTTGGTAAGTAGTTTTATTAGCTGTAATAGAAATACGTTTTACGGCTGATTGGAACTCTCCTTTATCAATCGTTAATCTATTAGGATTTTCAACAGGAATTACTGCTTTGTAATCAGGGTATTTTTCGTCTATTAAACGACAGATTAAGCTAAAATCGCCAAAAGAGAAAAAAGCATTTGATTTATTAAAGTTAACTTTTACTTCGCTCAAATCACCCGGTAACGAGTTTTTCAATAGGTTCAATGCTTTTTTAGGCATAATGAAACTTTCTTCAACACCCGGCTTCACATCGGTACGTGTGTAACGTACTAACCTGTTTGCATCAGTAGCTACAAAAGTGATACTTTTATCGAACAGCTGCACATAAACACCTGTTAAGTTCAATCTTAACTCATCGTTACTGGTAGCAAAAACAGTTTTTGTAATGGCTTTCTGTAAAACACGACTAGGTATATTAAATGTTTTCTCACTATCAACCTCTGGGTTTTTAGGAAACTCATCACCTTTTTGAACGGTTAACTTAAATTTACCTGTTGCATATTTTATTTCCATTGAACCTTTTTCAATATTGATTGAAAAAGCCAAAGGTTGATCAGGTAATTGTTTTAATAACTCAATAGTAGTTTTGGAAGGAACTGCCACTGATATTTCTTCATTAGCATCTACTTTTATGCTAGTGGTCATGGTCGTTTCCAAATCAGTTGATGAAATGGTCAGGTTACCATCTTTAATATCAAATAAAAAATTATTCAATATCGGAATAATTGGTTTGGCAACTATTACCCCATCAATCATTGATAAGTGCTTTAAAAGCGTGCTACTATTTACTATAAATTTCATACTTTTCGTAAAGGCTCAAAAATATGTGTGGAAGTGCTGTTATAAAACACAACTTATACACACAACCTGTAATTATTTCTTCAATCCTATTTCTTGTAAGCGTTCATTTAAATACTCGCCTGCCGAAATGGGTTCATAATGTAATTGGTAAGTAGAGGTAACACAACTTTCTAAACAATCTAAACGTGTTTCGCTACGCGGATGTAAGAAAAACGGTATGCTATAACGGCTTGCACCCCATTTATCGCGTGGTGGGTTTACCACTCTGTGGGTAGTTGATTTTAATTTATTATTGGTTAAACGTTGTAACATATCGCCAACATTCACTACCAATTGCTCCGGTAATGCAGTAATGGCAATCCACTCACCTTGTTTGTTAAGCACTTCCAAGCCTTCTGCACTTGCACCCATTAGCAATGTAATCAGGTTTATATCTTCGTGTTCGGCTGCTCTTACCGCACTTTTGGGTTCATTGGTAATTGGCGGGTAATGAATTGGGCGAAGGATTGAATTACCATTTTTGATTTTAGCATCAAAATAAAGCTCATCTAAGCCTAAATATAAAGCAATAGCACGAAGCATATGTTTACCTGTTTCTTCTAATTGTTTGTATGCTTTGATTCCATACTCGTTAAAAACGGGTAATTGTGGTACAAATATATTATCGGGATATTCGCTTCTAATGGGATCGTTGCCTTCTACCTCCTGGCCAAAATGCCAAAATTCTTTTAAATCACCTTCACTACGTCCTTTGGCATGTTCTTTCCCAAAGCCCACATAACCACGTTGTCCGGCAATAGCAGGGTCTTCGAATGAAACTTTAATTTCAAGTGGCAAAGCGAAAAAATTTTGTACTTGTTCATATAATGTATTGGATGTGGTTTCTTCTAAAAGATGTCCTTTAAGCGCCACAAAGCCTATTTCTTCATAAGCTCTTCCTAATTCCTGCACAAATTTTTCTTTGCGTTGAGCATCTCCGCTTAAAAAATCATTTAAATCAATTGATGGTATTCCTGCTTCCATTGTTTGTATGTTTTAAAATGCAATTATACTAATTTATGCTGTAAAGTTAAACTAACAAAATGCTTACCTTCCTACCATATCAAATGCTTCATCGGGTATTTCATTGATATTTAAAATGAGTAAACCATCTAATGAATTATTAAATTTAGGATCTATATTAAAAGCAATAATTTTAGCATTCAGCTTTAAATATTTTTTCACTAATACGGGTATTTTTAATTGGTTTTGTTCTATGTCGCCAATAAAATTATCTAGTAATTTTATATCGTCAATATGTTTTGATAACAATAAGTTTTTGTCTTCTGACTTATATTGGTATTTAAATTTTTTTCGTGGTTTAACCATTTTTGACATCTGCTTATCAAAATGATTATGCCTGATATAAGCCACTAATAAATCCTTCGATAAATTGGAAAACTGATTACTTATACTTACGGGACCAATCATGTAATTATAACGCCCTTTGTTTTGCTTTAAGAACTCATTAATACCTTTCCAAAGTAACATTAAACTTAAAGGCTTACGTTGATACTCTTGTACTATAAAAGAGCGTCCTAATTCAATGCTTTGCTTCAATATTGGATTAAATGTTTTCTTTAATTTAAACAGGTTACTTAGGTAAAATCCTTTTTTTCCAAATTGCTTAAATAAATCATCGCCTAAACCTAAACGGTAAGAGCCTACCAATGCATTTGCCTGGGTATCCCAAATAAATAAATGTTTGTAGTACAAATCAAATTCATCGGTATCGAAACTACGGTTGGTACCCTCGCCTACGGCTCTAAAAGTTATTTCACGCAAGCGTGTAATTTCTTTCAATACATTCGGGATTGAATAAGCATTGCTAATATATACCTCAAAATTATCATGTTTATAAACGCAATCATCCGCTACGTTTTTTATATCATTAAGCAAATCTGATTGGTCAATAGCATCAATTATTTTACGTGGTTTGATGAGCCTGTTTAAGTTAATTTTAAAATAGGTTTTTACTTCTATACTTGAACTTAAAGCATATGTTTTGGCTCTGACATAACGCAGTAATTCATCGCTACTATCAAACTCGGCTAATGATTTAGGTAAAATTGGTTTGCCTATACGCACTATTACTTTTTCTTTTTTATTAAATAGCTCCGAAGGCAACTTAGCCGTGCGCAAGCTTGGGTTTATTAAACCCAATAAATTAAACGCTAAACTATTGTGACCACTGAAATAAATAGGGAGTACCTTTACGCCTGCTTTTTGAATAATACGCCCTATGGTTGGATCCCATTTTTTATCGGCCACTTTTAAAGTATTTAAACGCAAGGCTGATACTTCGCCTGCGGGAAAAATAGCAATAGGGTGCGTTTTTATGTAACTCAATACTTCTTTTAAACCAAGCATATTCATACTGCTATTCTTAGCACTATCAAAAGGATTTACAGCTATAATATTGTCTTTTAAAGGAGGAATATTTTGTAGTAAATAATTAGCTAAAACTTTAGTATCGGGTCTAACTTTGTTGAGTATTGATAGTAGAATTAATCCATCAATGCCTCCGTAAGGGTGATTAGCAACAGCAATAAATGGTTCTGTTTTAGGAATATTGGCTAAATCATCTGCATGGATTTCGTATTCAATGCCTAATTCTGCTAAAATATTATCAGTAAATTGTATACTATCTAAATCGGCATTATGACTATAGGCTTCATTTACTTTATCTAGCTTTAACAATTTCATCAGGGCTGGAGCCAATACACTTAAATGTAATTTTTCTAATTTGAGTGCTTGGTTTATATCACTTTCTTTTATTAATTCATCCATTATATTATGCAGTTAAAGTATTCAAATTATAAAAATCAAAATTAGGTATTTAATTACTTAGTAATATAAACTTATAGTTAAATATATAATTACTTAATATGGTTGCTTATTGCACTGATGATTAGGGTTATTTATTCAAACTATCAATTGGTTGAAAAAATGTACATATCGCTATGAAACATAAGTTCATTTTCGCAGTTCGTGTTAAAGAAAACTCCATATAATTATATAGCTATTGAAGGCAATATTGGTGCCGGCAAAAGTACTTTGGCTAATATGTTATGCCACGACTTAAAAGCTAAACAAATTATGGAGGAGTTTGAAGACAACTCTTTTTTACCTAAGTTTTATAACGATAAGCACAGGTATGCTTTTCCGCTTGAAATGAGTTTTTTGGCTGCACGTTTTAACCAGCTTAAACGCCAGCTTATTGTACAAGATTTATTTGGGCAACCTATTGTAAGTGATTATGTTTTTGCCAAGTGTCTTTTGTTTTCGCAAATTAATTTGGACGAGGATGAATATAAATTATACTATCAGTTGTTTGAAATAATAAACCTGCAATTACCGCAGCCTGATTTATTGGTTTATTTGCATACTCCCATTGAAAAGCTGCTTTGGAATATTTCTAACAGGGGTAGAAGCTATGAACGTACTATTGAAAATGATTATTTACAAAGTTTGCAGGATGCTTATTTTAAATATTTGAATTCGCAAACTAACTTGCGTATACTTATTATTAACTGTGCGGGACTTGATTTTGTAAATAAACCAAGCGACTATAGTTTAATAGCCCATGCGCTTGAAAAAGAATACCCTGTTGGGATAAATTACTTGTAAATACTTACCAAAAATAGGGCATTGGGGTTTCAATTAGTATTGGCTCCTTTTTTACCGGATGTACAAAACTTAAACTAAAGGAGTGTAAACATATTCCTTGGTTTGCATTGGGTTGGGCAGCACCATATTTTACATCGCCAACTATGCTACAACCTATATAAGCCAATTGGGCCCTGATTTGGTGTTTACGGCCGGTTAACAATTTAACTTTTAACCAGCTAAATTTACCTTGTACTTTTAACACTTTAAATTCTAATTGGGCTTTAATGGCTTTTGTTACTTCTTCATCAAATGCACGTGTTATATTTTTGTTTTCATCAATACGTAACCAATGTGTCAATACCCCTTCTTCCATTTTAGGTGTATTATGAACTTTTACTATATAGTGTTTATCTACTTCGCGCTTTTGAAAAATTTCATTCATACGGGTAAGGGCCTTGCTGCTTTTTGCAAACAATACCAATCCGCTTACCGGCATATCAATTCTGTGAATTACTCCTAAATAAACCTCGCCCGGTTTTTCTTCTTTTATTTTGATATAGCGTTTCACTTCATCCTGCAAACTTTCAGGTTTACCCGGTTCCGGCTGAACGGTTTGCCCTATTCGCTTTTCAACGGCTATGAGGTGATTATCTTCGTATAAAATTTTGATCATTGATTTTTGGTTAATAGACGTCAGACCATAGACCATAGCTTTTTCAATTACTATCGTCCATGGACCATTCACCATGGACCTCTTAGTATTGCTCTTTTTCGTTTGGAAAATCTACGGCTTTCACATCTGCAACGTATTGCTCAACGGCTCCTTTTATTTCGTCAAACAGGTTTAAGTACCTGCGTAAAAATTTAGGAGAAAAATCTTTATTAATGCCTAACATATCATGGCTAACCAACACTTGTCCGTCCACATCGGAACCGGCACCTATGCCTATTACGGGTATTTTTACCAGTTCAGTTACTTGTTTAGCTAATTTTGAAGGTATTTTTTCTAAAACCAATGCAAAACAACCTGCTTCCTCCAATAATTTAGCATCGTGTAATAATTTTTGTGCTTCTAAATCTTCTTTGGCCCTCACCTCATAAGTACCAAACTTATAAATACTTTGTGGTGTTAATCCCAAATGCCCCATTACTGGTATTCCTGCCGTTAAAATCCGTTTAATGGATTCTACTACTTCTTCGCCACCTTCTAATTTTACAGCATGTGCTTCAGCCTCTTTCATAATTCTAATGGCTGAGTTTAAAGCTTCTTTTGAGTTTCCCTGATAACTACCAAAAGGCAAATCAACTACCACCAAACAACGGCTTACTGCTCTTATTACTGATGCAGCGTGGCTAATCATTTCGTCTAAAGTAATAGGTAAAGTGGTTTCGTGTCCGTGCATTACGTTACTTGCGCTATCTCCCACCAATAAAACATCAATTTTTGCTTCATCAAAAATTTTTGCCATACTATAATCATAAGCGGTTAACATGCTTATTTTCTCTCCTTTAACCTTCATTTCCTGCAGGCTATGGGTGGTTATTTTTTTATATTCTTTATGAACACTCATATTTTTTTTAAAAAGCCAAAGGTAGAAATAAAACCTTTAATCAAAATTATTTGACATATATAATATTATTAAGTCATTTATCAATTAGTATATTCGCCAACTCTAAAATGAAAAAAATTATAATTCTGTTTTGTGCACTCGTTAGTTTATGTGCATGTGATAACTCATTAGAAATTAACGCTCCCTATAAACAAATAGCTATAGTTTACGGCTTTGTAGACTATAACAGCCCCTATCAGTATATAAGGGTAGAAAAAGCTTTTCAAAACTCATCTACTCAGAATGCAACGGTAAGTGCCCAGGTAAGCGATTCGCTTTATTTTAAAGACATTAAAGTACAAATAATAGCTAATAATTATCAAGATACTTTACTTTGTGTAAAAACAGACACTATTCCTAAAAACAGTGGTTTTTTTGCCAGCGACAAAAATTATATATACCGCACTCCTTATTACGTGATGAATGGTCCTTGGACTCCTGTTAAAATAATAATTACGGATACTGTAACTGGGAATGTTTTTACGAGTACTACTTTTCTGGTATCAGGTCAAACCATTGAACCAAGACCAACACCTAATGAAATTGATATTGTTAACAAAACAAAAAGAATTACTCTAACTTATGCTCTTACCGGCAATTCAAGATCAGCTGCTATTGTGGAAGGGGCTTTAAGGCTAAAATATTATGAGGCTCCTGCATCAAACCCTAGTGCCAAAGAAGTAAAAACCCTTGATATTGTTACATCAAAAGAAACGGACCAAATATCGGTTACCCAAATAAGTTATTCATTTAGCTTCTTATGGTGGCAAACTTTCGACTATTGGACTTCTTATTTCCAAGCACAAAATAACAACGTGGTACGTGAGTTTATAGGCCTTGAATTTGTAACCTGGGGTAGTGGCAGAGAGTATGTAGATTTAAAAGAGAGAAGTAAACTGAATACTTCTGTGGTTCAAAAAAAGACGGACTACTCTAATATTGAAAATGGTTTGGGTATATTTACCTGCCGTACTATGGATGTGCAAAGCAATATTGTACTCACCCAAAATGCTAAAGACTTAATTAATACACTCCCTAAATTTCAATAATATTTAAGGCTTGATTTTGCGCTGCATACTTAGCAGATCTTTCTCATTGTGTCATATTTGCTGACAAAAGGAAACCTATTTTTGGCATTTTCGTGAAAAAATAAGTCAAAGTTTTACCTATTTTACAAAAAATACCATTGGCACTATCATTGTCAATTACTCATAAAAATTAAAATTATGAGTAAAATAATAGGTATAGATTTAGGAACAACCAACTCGTGCGTTGCGGTAATGGAAGGCAACGAACCGGTGGTTATTGCCAACAGTGAAGGGCGCAGAACGACTCCTTCGATAGTGGCATTTATTAAAGATGGTGAACGTAAAATTGGTGACCCTGCAAAACGCCAGGCTGTTACTAATCCTAAAAACACCATTTCTTCTATTAAACGTTTTATGGGTAATACATTCGACCAAGTTTCACAAGAAATTAGCCGTATGTCGTACACTGTAAAAAAAGGTGACAACAATACTCCTCGTGTTGACATTGATGGAAGATTGTACACTCCTCAAGAAATTTCGGCAATGGTTTTACAAAAAATGAAAAAAACCGCTGAAGATTATTTAGGCCACGAGGTAAAAGAAGCAGTTATTACTGTTCCGGCTTACTTTAACGATGCACAACGCCAGGCAACTAAAGAAGCTGGTGAAATTGCAGGATTAACTGTTAAACGTATTATTAACGAGCCTACTGCTGCTGCTTTGGCTTACGGTTTAGATAAAACCAGCAAAAAAGATATAAAAGTGGTTGTTTTTGATTGTGGTGGTGGAACTCATGACGTTTCGGTTTTAGAAATGTATGATGTAGACGGAACAGGAACTTTTGAAGTAAAAAGTACTGACGGTGACACGCACTTAGGTGGTGACGATTTTGACCAAGTTATTATTGACTGGTTGGCAGATGAGTTCAAAAGCGATGAAGGCATTGATTTACGTAAAGACCCAATGGCTTTACAACGTTTGAAAGAAGCGGCTGAAAAAGCTAAAATTGAACTTTCAAGCTCAACTCAAACTGAAGTAAATTTACCATACATTATTCCAGTAGATGGTATTCCAAAACATTTAGTTAAAACTTTAACCCGTGCTAAATTTGAACAATTAGCTGATAGCTTAATTAAACGTACTATCGAACCTTGTAAAACAGCTTTGAAAAATGCTGGTTATACAACTAGCGATATCAATGAAATTATATTGGTTGGAGGTTCAACCCGTATCCCAGCTATCCAAGAAGCGGTTGAGAAATTTTTTGGTAAAGCAGCTTCAAAAGGTGTAAACCCTGATGAAGTAGTAGCTATTGGAGCAGCTATTCAAGGTGGTGTTTTAACCGGTGAAGTAAAAGATGTATTGTTATTAGATGTTACTCCTTTAAGCTTAGGTATTGAAACAATGGGTGGTGTATTCACTAAATTAATTGATGCGAATACTACTATTCCAACTAAAAAATCGGAAACATTTAGTACCGCAAGCGATAACCAACCAAGTGTAGAAATTCATGTATTACAAGGAGAGCGCCCAATGGCTGCACAAAACAGAAGCTTAGGCCGTTTCCACTTAGATGGAATTCCACCGGCCCCACGTGGTGTACCGCAAGTAGAAGTAATATTTGATATTGATGCAAACGGTATTTTACACGTAAGTGCTAAAGACAAAGGAACCGGTAAAGAGCAAAAAATACGTATTGAAGCTTCATCAGGATTAAGTGATGATGATATTAAACGTATGAAAGCGGAAGCAGAAGCTAATGCTGATGCTGATAAACAAGCTAAAGAAGAAGCGGAAAAAATAAATATGGCTGATAGCTTAATATTCCAAACTGAAAAACAGTTAAAAGAATATGGTGAAAAATTACCGGCTGATAAAAAAGAAGTAATTGAAAAAGGTTTAGAAGAATTAAAAGCTGCTCACACAGCTAAAGATTTACCTAGAGTAGATGCTGCTTTGGAGGCTTTAAATGCTGCTTGGGCTGCTGCTAGCGAAGATTTGTACAAGGCTACTCAAAATGCTGACGCTAACGGTGCAGAACCAAACGCTGAAGCCAGTAACGGTGCAAGCGATAGTAACACTCAAGACGCTACTTTTGAAGAAGTAAAATAAGAGTAGTTCTTTTAAAATATAAAAGCCAAGCATTTTCATGCTTGGCTTTTTTGTTGCTACTAAACCTGAGTTTAAATACCATACACAAACAATCGTTATTAAGCTATTTCTCGTAAATTAGATTATGCGTTATTGTTTACTATTGGTAGTTTTTGGGGTCACTCAGGTAGTTGCTCAGGACAAACTTGTTCGTTTTAATTACGACAACGACTATTTTAGTGCTACCGACAGGTATTATACGCAAGGGGTAAGATTGGAAATAATTGCTCCTGCTTTTCAAAAACTGTCTATTCCTTTTTTACTCATTAAACAAAAAAACAGTACTTCATCTTTTGCAGGGATAGCTATTGAACGGGATGGATTTACCCCAACCGGTATTCGTATTGATTCTATCCCCATAGGAAACAGGCCTTACGCTGCCACTATGTTTTTATCTAATTTCAGCATAGAGATGAATGAAGTAAAACATACCCGAATTACTTCGCAAATAGATATTGGTATAATGGGTCCTGCGGTAGGTGGTAAAGAAGAGCAAAAGGGTATTCATTATGCTATTGGCGATTTACTGCCTTTAGGTTGGCAATACCAAATAGCAAATGACTTAATACTAAAATATACAGCTATTTACGAAAAAGGGTTGTTGAACAAAAATTATATAATGGCTACTGGTTTTACACAAGGCAGGCTTGGTACTTTGTATACTGATGCTTGCGTTGGAACTATGCTTAGAGTAGGTTTCATGAATAATTATTTTTCCAATCTTGGTATTACTAAACAAGCTAACACTAAAAAATTTCAATTATATGGTTTCGTAAAAGCCAGTGGTAAAGTAGTAGGCTATAACGCTACTATGCAAGGTGGTTTATTTTCTAACAGCATTTACACACTTCCTTCTTCTTCTATTAATCGTTTGGTAGGTCAGGCTTTTTTAGGCGTTGTAGTTGCTTACAAAAGATTTCAATTAGAATATACCAAAACTTATCTATCGCAAGAGTATAGCAATGGGCTTACACATGGTTGGGGGCATTGCAATATTTCTTTTTGCTTCTAGGCTTTCATTATAGTTTATAGGAACATCACATCTTTAAAATAAGTAATATTCATTGCTATTGGATAAAATACAATAATTAATTATTGTTGAAGAAAGCTAGGCTATAACTATTTAACAATGAAAGTAACAGTATATGTAAGCTGTTAATAGCAAGCCTTTAAAATATATGAACAAACAACTATTCTATTTTTTATTTTTCTTTTTTATAAATGGATTATTGTATGCGCAAAAAACGGATAGTTTGTTGCAGCTATTACCCAATACCAAAGACACACAAAGGGTGCAAGTGCTTAATGCCCTGTGTTCGGAATACACATACAACGACCCTAATAAAGGAAAACTATTTGCACTGGAAGCATTGCAAGTAGCAGAACAAATTAATTATACACTTGGCAAAGCAAGAGCGCTGAATAGAATAGGGATTATTTATGATGTATCCGGTAATTACGATAGTGCTATTGATTGTTATTTACAAGCTGGTATTGCTTTTTCACAGGCCAATAATATCAGAGGAAAAGGTGCTGCACTGAATAATATAGGAATGGTTTATTCTGTAAAAGGCAATTATAAAAAAGCACTTGTACACCATTTTGAAGCTTTAAAAATATTTGAATCAATAAATGATGAACCATATGCAGCCAGTGCATTAAACAATATTGCCAATGTATATGCTGATTTAAGTAAATACAAATTGGCTTTTACTTATTACCTGAAAGCTTCTGTTATCAATAAAAAAACAGGCGATAACGATGCCTTAGCCTCTAACTATACCAATATTGCTTCTTCATTAAGGGAATGTAATCAACCGGACTCTGCTCTTTTTTACGTAAATAAGAGTTTAGATATTCAATTGGCTTCTAATAACCAATATGGGTTAGGTATATTGTATACTGTTGTAGGAAATATATATGGAGATAAGAATCAGCATAAGCAATCACTATACTATTTATTGAAATCGCTTCAAATAAGAAATGAGTTAAATGATGAAGCTGGGAAAGCATCTGTTTTAATTAATATTTCGGGTCAGTACACTTATTTAAACAATAAACCTTTGGCTGAAAAATATGCACTACAGGCTCACGAAATTGCTTTGCGTATTAATAGTTATAGAATGTTGCGCAAAACATCTATGCTTTTATTTAATTTATATACCAGAGCGGGAGAATACAAAAAAGCGGTACAATATGTTGATATAGCAATTATGGCCCGCGACTCTGCCATGAACGAAGAAAGCAACAAAAATATGGCGGAAATGGAGGCGAAATATGAAAGCGAAAAACAAATACTTGAGCTGGAAAAAAAAGATTTGGCTTTGAACAATGCTACACTTGAAATTGAACAAAAAAGAAGTACGATTACGTTATTGGTTATAGCATGCTTATTTATTGTACTCCTTGGATTTGGAATTTATAATTTCACTCGTAACAAGCAACAAAGAGCATTGGACGCGCATTTAATAGCACAGCAGGAACTGCGTAATAAAGCCATTATTGAAGCAGAAGAGAAAGAACGTGTACGCATTGCACGTGAGTTACACGATGGAATAGGCCAGCAACTGAGTGCTGCAAAAATGAATTTATCGGCTTTTGAAGCCACTATGCCTGAAGATAAGAAAGAAACTTTTCATTACCTGATGGAATTGGTAGATGATGCAGTAAAAGAAGTAAGAAGCATTTCGCATAACATGATTCCAAATGCATTGCTTCGCTCTGGATTAACAAGTGCTGTCAGAGAGTTTGTAAATAAGTTAACTATATCAGGCGATTTAAAAATAGATTTACATATAGTTGGTATTGATACGAGATTGGATAATTCTATTGAAACTGTTTTGTACCGAGTAATCCAAGAATGTGTAAGCAATATTATAAAACATGCACAAGCATCGCATGTAAATATTCAATTGATTAAATACGATACGCACCTTAATCTGGTTATTGAAGACAATGGTGTAGGATTTGACACAAACAAGATTAACGACTTTGAAGGTATTGGTTTAAAAAACATTGTTTCGCGCGTGTTATACCTTAACGGAACAGTAGATTTTGATTCCATGTCGGGCCATGGAACCACCATTATAGTTGATGTGCCTACTAACAAAGTTTAGTCTTATTATAAACAACATTAAACACTATGACAGAAATAGAAATACTTGCTTTTGCACTGCATCAATTTGCCGGCTTAACTGATGATGATTTTAAAATTTCTGCTCCATACTGGAAACATAAAACATATAAAAAAGGCGATTTTTATAACGAACATAAAAGTGTTTGCAAATATCTGGGCTTTATAACCGGTGGTGCTTTTCGCTCATTTGTTATTGATGAAAAAACAGATGAAGAAAAAAATATTTTCCTTTATTCAACCAATGGATTTGTAGTAACCTTCAAAAGTTTTATTAACCAGATTCCATGCGATTACCATACACAAGCTATGACGGATGCTTCGGTTATTTATATTAGCATTGACGATTTACTTTCGTTATACCAACAATCGCATAAATGGGAAACCTTTGGCCGTTTACTGGCACAAGAAGCATTTAATATAGCGTTGGCAAGAACAGAGAGTTTCTTATTTCAAACACCCGAAGAGCGTTATTTAAATTTAATAAAGCAGCATCCAGATATTTTCAATAACATTCCTCTTTACCACATTTCATCTTATTTAGGCATTAAAGGCCCTTCATTAAGCCGAATCAGAAAAAGAATTTCCGAAACACAACGATTTTAACTTAGGTGAAAATTATTACCATTTCCGCCCAATACCTTTGTTTCATCAAATCAGAAAATTATGAAAACGAAAACAATTGTATTTATCCACGGATTATTTGTAAATGATTCAAGTTGGGCAGCATGGAAAAATTATTTTGAAGCCAGAGGTTTTAACTGCTATACTCCGGCTAATCCGGGACACGAAGGAACACCTGAAAGTTTAAGAGCGAACATACACCCACAATTAACCAAAACAGGTTTTGAAGATGTAGTGATGAATATTGTTAAACTAATAGACACACTACCTGAAAAGCCAATAGTAATAGGCCATTCATTAGCCGGATTGGTAGTACAAAAACTCATAGAAATGGACAAAGTGGTAGCAGGTATAAGTATAGATGGGGCACCTCCAAAAAATGTTTTTGCCCCATTGGCTACTATAAAAGTGGTATTACCTGTAGTAAATATATTTAAAGGCAACACTGCATTTTTAGGCAGTAAAGAATGGTATCATCATGCCTTTTTTAACAATTACTCCAAAGCAGAAAGTGACCAGCTTTTTGAAAACATAGCTGTACCTGAAAGCAGAAAAATAGCAAGAGATACTTTGTTAAAATCGTTTGCCAATATTGATTTTAAAAAACCACATAATCCATTGCTTTTTATAGGTGGTTCTAAAGACAATATTTTCCCTTCGAGTTTTACCAAACGTATTGCCAACTCTTATAAAGATAAAAACAGCATTACTGATTTTAAAGAGTTTGAAAACAGGAGTCACTTTATATGCGGAGAGAAAAACTGGGAAGAGGTAGCGGATTATGTATTGAATTGGATTGGTAAACAATAACGCGACTTGTTGTTAAAATAAATCAAAAGAGCCATTGAATAATCTGTTCAATGGCTCTTTTACAATTATAAAGCAATAGAAATTTATTTATTTCCTAACTCATTAATATCTCGCACTTCTAAAATTTGTTTATCGCTACCAATAATAAGGCTATTAATCATAGCTTGACCAACTTGAGCTAATGTGCTGGCACTATTGGGAAATATTGCTTTTAGTATGGGATACATCCAGCCAATATATTTATACAATGGCAATGCATTTTTTTGACCGGGAGTTAGTTTCATAAAACCTGGACGGAAATTATAAACCTTTTTAAATGGCATCTGTGCCAAAGTATTTTCAGTTTTGCCTTTTACACGCGCCCACATCTGTCTACCTTTTTCTGTACTATCAGTACTTGCACCACTTACATAAATAAATGTCATTTGCGGATTTTGTTGTAACAATACTTTGGCAAAATGAACAGTGGTATCAAAAGTAATACGATTATACTCTTCTTCTTTCATACCTATACTGCTTACACCTGCACAAAAGAAACAAGCATCGTAACCTCTTACATTTTCATCATCTATTTTCATGCTTAAAAAATCAGGTACTAAATATTCTTTCAATTTAGGATGGGTCATACCATTTGATTTCCTGCTTACACTTAATACTTCTGAAACCTGAGGGTGTGCCAGACACTCAATTAATACTCCTTCGCCTACCATTCCGGTGGCCCCGGTAACAATTACTTTATAGCTCATTGGTAAATTTTAAGCAATAATACTTAATCGTTGATAATTTAATTAACTAAAACTATTTTGCCCATATAATTGTAAAATACAAACATGACATTTAAAATATATACCAAAACCGGTGACTCTGGAGAAACTTCATTAATTGGAGGAGTAAGGGTGCCTAAATACCATTTAAGAATAGAAAGTTATGGTACTATTGATGAGTTAAACTCTTATATTGGTTTGATAAAAGATAGCGTACAGGACAAAGATGTATTGGATACTTTAGCTGAAATACAAGACAGGCTTTTTACGGTTGGAAGTCTATTGGCCAGCCATCCTGAAAAAAGTAAAATGAAGGTACCTGATTTGCATGAAGCCGATATTGAATTACTGGAGAAAAAAATGGATGAAATGGACCAGCATTTACCGGCACTCAAGAGTTTTGTTTTACCGGGTGGTAATATAACTGCTTCTCATTGCCATGTGGCTCGTTGTGTATGCCGCAGAGCGGAAAGATTGGTTGTTCATTTGGCAACGGAAACAGAAGTTGCCCCTATTGTACCTAAATATTTAAACCGCTTAAGTGATTATTTATTTATGTTATCGCGCAAAATTGTTATTGATGCAGGAGGAACGGAAGTAGCCTGGAAGCCTAGAATGTAATGTCCTTAATTAATCGCTACTTATACTACCTGCTGCTTGGTATTATCAAGCCAACTGATTAAAAAATACATATAACAAGTCCATATCATCCTGCCATCAGCTATGGTTGAAATGTAGGAAAAAGTATATAAACCAATGGCTATTATAATGCTTGCTGCACAAGCTTTTTGTAATGAGTTAAATGGCAACTTTCTTTTAATTAATTGCATGTTGTAAATAGCATATAAAACAAACGGAATACCGAAACTGGCTATCATACTAAACCATGTATTAAATCGTGTAAAATTGTTTTTTACAGATACTAAACTGGAATGCCAAAACCAATTTTTATTGTGTAAGTCGCCAGCACTTACCGGTGCATAATGACGTATTAGATAAGCTTCAATAAGCAATAACACAAACAATGGCACAAACTGTATAATCAGTTTACGCTCCACTTTTTTATAGTGGTATATAAAATAAAATGGCAAGCCTATCACTATTGTTTCCTTTACACAAAAACCAATTAAAATAGCAGTATAAAATAGTGCTAATTGATTGGTAATGGTTGCATAAATACTTAGTGCTATAAAAAAAAACAAGGAGGCATCCACATAGGCTATACTTGAGTAGTAGAAAGTAGGGAATGAACAAATAAATATCCAAGTAGCATACCAACGCTTATTGATGTCTACTTGCATTAAATGGAGTATTTTAAAGAAAATCACAATGCCTAAAGCTAGGAAAAATAAGTTTACAGTATTGATTGATGTCAATGCATCGAAGGGTAAATAGCTAGCCAGCAAGGGCACCCCAAAACGCCAATTGGTAGCCGGACGTAAGGGAGCCGTTAAAACTTCTCCTCTAAAATACTCCACGTAAGCTTTAAAATACTTACTGTCGTAAGGTTGTTGTTTTACTATACTTTGGTTACCATTAAACCTTGGTAAAACCATAGCAGCAAACAACAAAACGGTAAATATTATTTTGGGTAGTTGCTTAATCAAATTATTTAGTTCTATTTAAAAAATAAGCTGCTATTTTTGAACTGCAATAAACAACAACTCCAGCCATTTTTTAAACAATAAAATAATGACCTCAAAAACTTTTATTGATCAAATGGGGAATAAAGTAACTATTCCTTTTCCTCCTAAGCGTATTATTTCATTGGTTCCATCGCAAACGGAGTTTTTATACGATTTGGGATTAAGTGATGAGGTAGTCGGGCAAACGTTATTTTGTATTCATCCCGATAAATACCACCAAACCAAACCACGTATTGGTGGTACCAAAAATTTTAAACTAGACCTAATTGCACAATTAAAGCCGGACTTAATTATAGCCAATAAAGAGGAAAACGAACAAAAGCAAATTGAGTATTTACAAAGCCATTACCCGGTTTGGATAAGCGATATACAAACATTAGCCGATGCTTATAAAATGATGGAAGGTATTGGTGAAATAACGGATAAACAAAATGAAGCAAAGAAAATAGTACAAGCTATACAACAAAGTTTTATTGGATTGGACTCTTTACCTGCTTTAACCAATAATAAGGTAGCTTATTTTATATGGCGGAAACCTTATATGGTAGCGGGCAATCATACTTTTATTAATCACCTGTTGGAAAACATTCATTTAAACAATGTTTTTAAAAATAAACCCTCCCGTTACCCTGAAATTACCGTTGATGAATTAATAGCGGCTCAACCTGAATATTTGCTACTTTCTAGCGAGCCATACCCTTTTAAACAAAAGCATATTGATGAGTTGCAGGCTATTTTACCACAATCGAAAATACTTTTGACTGACGGAGAGCTATTTAGTTGGTACGGAAGTCGATTACAACATAGTTATGCTTACTTTAAAACGCTATTAAGTAATCTGGCTTAATATATTTATTGAGAAGTTTACCACATCGGGTTTTTACATTGTTTTTTTTATATTTTTGTGGCTTATGGAAGACAATAAGCAAAAGTCAAATCGTATTGCCATACTTATTCCTTGGGCGTTAGTAGGAATTTTAACAATACTCAATGGTTTTTTTATTTATAATTATTTTAAAACTGATAAAAAATTAGCTGATACCGAAGAAGTTTTATACTCTACCACGGAAGCTAAAAACTCGCTGGATTCATTGTTGAATATTACCAACGATGAATTGGCTAGTTATAAAGGTCAAAATGCTTCGCTTGATAGTTTAGTAAGTCAGAAGGATAATGACTTAAAAATGTATGCGGAAAAAATCAAACGTTTGTTATCGCAAGACAGAGTGAGCAAAGCTGATTTAGAAAAAGCATTGGATGAAATAGATGAACTAAGATATTACAAGAAAAAATATCTTTCGCAGATTGATTCTTTATCTGGTCAGATTGTAAATTTAAACAACGAAAACAGCCGTCTTAAAGGCAATATTGATAATCAAAAAAGAAGTAACGAAAACTTAAGTTTGGAAAATGCAGGTTTAAAAACCAAAGTAGCTATTGGAGCCAAACTAAGTACCAATGCCATTGCTGTTACAGGTGTGAAAATAAGAAACAATGGTAAAGAAAAAGAAACCATGAAAGCTAAACAGGTTGAGCAATTAAAATTTACTTTTAAAATTGGCGAAAACTATGTAGCAGAACGAGGCAGTAAGGATATTTATTTAAAAATTTCATCGCTGGATGGAACAACACTTTATAACCAGGCTACAGGAACGGCTACTTTTAAATTCCAGGGAGAAGAATCGCTTTACAGCCAAAAGAAAACCATTGACTTTACACAAGAAGCACAGGATGTAATTATTTATTGGGCTAAAGGCTCTGAATTTGCATCGGGTAAATACAAAGCTGAATTATTTGCAGAAGGATTTAAAATAGGTAGTGTTGACTTTGAACTAAAATAGTTTAATTACTCAAAATGAAATAAACAAAAGAGGCTGCCAGTGGCAGCCTCTTTTGTTTTATAGTATTGTGTCTAAATATGCTGTAATAATTATCTAACTACAATATTGCCATACCTATCTACTAAATTAGTAAACTGTAGGGTTTGAAAGGCTTGAAAATTGGTTTGTCCCTTTTTCATATCTACAAAAAATTCATTCTTTTCTAATGAATCTTTATTGCTTGTTTCTAAACGTATTTTCTGTGGCCCAACTGGTAAAAACATTCGGGTATAATTAATAGAATATGGCAATAACTGCCAATTTCTGGTATCAGCCTGCTCTGTAAAAGTATTTAATAAATTAAGCGCCAAGCCCGCTCCTTCGTTTTGGTTACGTGCTACTTGCTCTGCAGCTTGTTTTAAAGCCAAGCGTAATACTGCTTCACCTATTTCTTTCAGCATCCTGTCATCTAAGCTTTTATAGGCTATGGCATTAATATCTTCAGCCAAACACAAATCGCTTCTGTTGTTTAAACTATCTACAATTTGTGCTTTGTTATAAAGTGGCACCCGCGTTAAATATTTAGGCCAAGCTACTCTCACAACTTTAAGTCTTGACAAGCTTTTTTTCTCGTCTTCACTACCTACGTAAAAAGGAAAATGCAATCCTAAGTCGGCATTTACAAAATCAACCCAACCGTTTTGTAAAGGTATTATGGCAAAGTTAATGGAGTTCTCATCTTTAACCGGACCTAAACCATTGTTCCAAAAGAAAACCAAAGGAGCGGTTCCTTCAGGCATTGGCTGCACTTTCATATTAAACTCACTTTCGTATTGGCTCACTTCTTCACTAAAATGAATTAGTCGGGCAGTACGCAAAATATCTTTCTTTAATTGCAGAGGAATATCGGTGCCTAACTGGGTAACATAATCTTCTTTGTATATGTTATAAGCATTTCTATAAGCAATAAAAGCATTGTTATAATCTTGTTGTGCATCGTAAATCATACCCAATAAATTATGGGCAAAAGCATCGCGCCTGTACTTGTTTTTATTTTTATATAAATCGTTTACGCGTTGGCTACTTTCTATCATTCTTTTGCAAGCAACCAAGGCATTATCATAATCTCCCAATTGCACAAAATTCATGGTTGAATAATAGTGTATGAGTATTTGCTCAAATGTTTCTCCGTTATAGGTAGTAAAATTGGGATTGGTAAATAAACTTACAAAACTCTCTGCATAGTTTTTTCTAAAATCTTCTACAAAATAGTCCGCTTGCTTAAAGTACAGATTGCTTTCAGTATTTTTTCCATTCATCCAAAGTACAGTGCCTTTGTTTAAATAAAACAGCAAAAGATTGCGTTTAGGTTTTTGCCATTTTTTATCTTTCATCAAGGTTTCCGCTTGATTTAAGTTTCCATTATAAACAGCTTGCATTAAATCATAACTTTTCTGGTAGTAAGTGGTACAAGCACTTAACACCATAGTTATAACTATTGCTACTAATATGACTACTCTAGATTTGATGACTTTGTTATTTAAATGATGGAGATGATTATTTCCTTAAGCAATACTATTTAAGCAAAACAAACACCTTAAACCCAATGATTAATAAGGTGTTTGCTTAGGTCTTTTAATGATTAGTTTTTAACTAATTTTTTAATTTGTTTTTGGCCAATCCAAACTTTTTCATTGCTTTCTAAGTCAGATAATTCAAGGTTTACTTGGTATGCCACTGATTTGCGATTTTTATATTCATCGGTAATTGAAGTAATAACACCGTTCATCATAAAATCAGCTCCTTTTTCTTTACCCCATTTCTTTTTGCTTTCTTCACTGGCAAATGTTTGTTGGTCGTTGCGTTCTTCACGTAATTGATTACGCTCGTCAGCACTTTGCACTACGCTCACACGTCCTTCGTTTATAAAGGCTACTTCCATGTTTTTAATAAACATAGTTGCATCAATATACTCGCTGGTTTTGTTACGGATACTACCTATAATAACAACAGGTTTGCGGTTATGTGTTTTTTCAAAATTAGCAATCCAAGCTCTGGTCAATACGTCTTTAGTCATTTCTTCTGCAACTAATTTACTATCCGTATCGTTCCATCTGCCGCTAATATCAGTTTGAGTATTAGGATCTACTCTTTCAATTTTTCTGTTTCCACATGATGAACTAACCAAAATTCCGGCAATGCTCATTACAATCAATAATTTTTTCATGATTACTTATTTTTAATTTTTCTTCAACATTACAAAATGCTTGCCAAAGTTACACAAACTTTTTGATGAAGAAATTTTCACCTAATTTTTTGGCAATAATTTTGATAAATGAATATTTAGCTATTATTTAGCCAAAGCAAATAAAACTAACATGAAAAAATTAATTATCACACTATTAGCGGCTTTTTCGCTTACTTTCATATACGCACAAGAGCAAAAACAAACTTTACCTGATTTAAATTTAAAAGATGTAAACGGTAAAGTGGTAAATGTAAAAGATTATGCAAAAAAAGGCAAAATTGTAATTATTAGCTTTTGGGCTACTTGGTGTACTCCTTGCAAAAAAGAATTGAACAATATTAACGAACTGTATGACGAATGGAAAACCAAATACGATGTAATTGTGGTGGCTGTTTCTATTGACAATGCAAGAAATGTAATGAAAGTAAAACCATATATTGATGGTCAGGCTTGGCCTTTTGATGTATTGTTGGATGTAAACAGCGATATGATGAGAGCCATGAATGTAGTAAACCCTCCGCATACCTTTTTATTGGATAAAGCGGGCAACGTAGTTTATAGCCATACAGGTTATTTGGAAGGCGATGAATTTGCTTTGGAAGAAAAAATAAAAGCAATCGTTAACAAGTAATTTTAAAAATATTTTGGAAACCAGCTTTTTAACGAAAGCTGGTTTTTTATTTATATAGCCGGGAATGCAAAACTTAGCTTTTTAAAAAAATTGCCCACAGCTATTTGATAGCAAGCTAAACCGATTATTTTTGCAACACTTTTTATAAAACCATAATGAGAGTAATACAATTTAGAGAAGCCCTGCGCGAAGCCATGAACGAGGAAATGCGTAGAGATAAAGACATATTTTTAATTGGCGAAGAGGTTGCTGAATACAACGGTGCCTACAAAGTGAGCCAAGGTATGCTTGAAGAGTTTGGCGAAAAAAGAATTATTGATACACCTATTGCCGAATTAGGTTTTGCAGGAATTGCTGTTGGTGCTGCCATGAATGGTTTGCGTCCAATTGTAGAGTTTATGACTTTCAACTTCTCATTAGTAGCTATTGACCAAGTAATTAACTCTGCTGCTAAAATGTACCAAATGAGTGGTGGGCAATTTAATATGCCTATGGTTTTTAGAGGACCAACTGCCAGTGCAGGTCAATTAGGAGCACAACATAGCCAGGCTTTTGAAAACTGGTATGCTAACTGCCCGGGTTTAAAAGTAGTAGTCCCTTCTAATCCATACGATGCAAAAGGTTTATTAAAAACCGCCATCAGAGATAACGACCCGGTTATTTTTATGGAAAGCGAGCAAATGTATGGCGACAAAGGTGAAGTACCAGAAGAAGAATATTTAATCCCAATTGGCAAAGCTGTTACCAAACGTGAAGGAACTGATGTGACTATTGTTTCATTCGGTAAAATTATAAAAGTAGCTTATGCTGCTGCTGAGGAATTAGCCAAAGACGGTATTAGCGCAGAGATAATTGATTTACGCACTGTACGCCCTATCGACTATGATGCCATTATTGAATCGGTGAAAAAAACAAACAGATTGGTTATAGTAGAAGAAGCTTGGCCTTTGGCAAATATCAGTACTGAAATTACTTATATGGTTCAAAAAAATGCTTTCGATTATCTGGATGCACCGATTCGTAGAATCAATACCGCTGATACTCCGCTTGGTTACGCTCCAACTTTTGTAGAAGCCTTTTTACCAAGTGTAAAACAAATAGTAACTGCGGTAAAAGATGTAATGTACAAATAGTTGTTGGTTGATAGACCATAGATACATCTTATCTTATAAAAATTAAAAAAGCTACTCATATCGGGTAGCTTTTTTAGTTTTAATAGGTCATTTCATCAATTAAGTTAGCTAGGTGCGGATGCTGATTTTGTAGAATTGATTTATTGGCTAGTTCAAAATCGGCAAAGTCAAAACCCGGGGCAACGGTGCAGCCTACTAAGCTAAAGCCGTTTGCAACTTCGCAACGTGAGCCAAACCAATTACCTGCTTTAATTACACATTGAAAGGTTTCGCCTGCTTCTATATTTCGTCCAAGCTTATGGGTAATTAAGGTTCCATCGTTTTCTATTTCGTAGATGGTTAATGTATCGCCATCGTAAAAATGCCACATTTCATCACTGGCTATTTTATGAAAAGCAGAAAACTGTCCATACTCCAGTAAAAAATAAATACCTGTGCTGGCATTTTTATCACCCTTAAAGTTGGGTGTTAAAGCATTGTTTTCAATGATTAAATCAGCCCGATATGTTTCTTTAAAAGCCCCGCCTTCTACATGCTTTGTTAAGCCTAATTTATCTATATAATATTTTGCATTCATTTGTTTTATTGTATTACTAAACTATCCAAAGCGGGTAATGCTTTGTTTTTAAAATCGAACAAGGTGAGGTTTTCCCAAGGTGAACCATCAGTAGCCATTGCACCTTTATAAGCTACCCATTCAGGAGCCCAATAACACATACCATAATTGGTATTCACTGATTGATTTTTTACAACTATTTTCTTTAACTCTCTTATAAAATTTGCCTGCCCGTTTACATCTGCTTTTAAACCTGCTATTAAATTGGTGGAGTCTCCCAAAACATTTGTTGTCCAGTCATTCCAAAGCATGGTAAATGGATAGGCTGTTTCTGCTATCACTATGGGTTTGTATAATGTACTTAAATAAGACAAGGCGATGTCTAAATCATTCCATTTATTGCCATGCCACCACGGGTAATAGGAAATACCTACTATATCAAACTGCACATGGCTATTGATAAGCATTTGAAAATATTCGCGTGCCCCGGCATAGCCCGCATAATGAATCATTATTTTGGTTTGTGGCAATTCTTCTTTGCAAGCTTTTATAGCTTCAATAAGCAGCTCTGCTAAATGCACATTATTACTATCAGCAAATGAATTGATGCGACCTACCGGCCACAAAAAACCATTGTTAATTTCGTTTCCTACCTGAATATAATCGGGCGCTGCATTTTGTAATTTAAGTGCTCGTAGTGTACGTTTTGTGTATTGGTAAATACTATCTTTTAATAATAATAGCGGTAAGTTATTCCATGCTTTGGGCGTAGTTTGACTACCCGGATCCGCCCATATATCTGAATAATGAAAATCGAGCCAGAACTGCATCCCTGCTACTTTTATACGTTTGGCAAAATCCATTACTTCCGGCAATGCAGATTGTGTATTGACGGGGTTATTCCATAATCGCACCCTGATGGTATTAATACCTTTATTATGTACTAAATTTAAAATAGGAACCGCTGTCGAATCTTTATAATACAATACATTGTTTTGCTCCATAAGCGGAGTAAAGGAAAGGTCTAATGCATTAATAATATTGGGCTTTTCGGAATTAATAGAAACAGTATTGCTTTCTTTATTGCAAGCAAATAATATAGGCCATATAAGCGCATATAGTAAGTTTCTCATTCTTCTTTACTTTTATGAATATGGAATGTACGTATTTTTATTTTTTCGGCTAATTCTAAAGCACGCTTTATTCGGCTATCTATATTTTTTACGGTGGTTATATAGTGAACCAAACTTCTTTGGTAGCCTCTGGTATAAGCATAAAATATTTTACTGGCTTCTTCGTCTTGCTCTAATACGGAAAGTAACTCTTCGGGTATTTCTAATTCATCTGAATCAACCAAACTAAAAGATACTGCAATGGGTTGCGGGCCTACTTCTAATTTACAAGCTTTACGCAAAGGGCCGCTAATCATAAAATATTTACCGGCTTCTTTGGCACTTTGTATAGCTAAATTAAACGGGTATCCGTTTATAGTTCCTTTTACTCTTATTCTACCTTTTACAACCGGTAACTGACTTAACACATCAGGAGGAATAAAAATACCTTTATACGAAATACTTGACGATACATTTGACAAGACTCCTGCGAACGTATAAACTTTACTATAATCCATTTTTACATATTGATAGATATAACAAAGGCTACGAGCATTAATGTGGAGAATATATAGTACTCAATAACGGGAGTGTATTCTTTAAAACGAATGCCTTCCATTTTACAATAAATAACAAGCTGTATTTTTTCTACTAAAAATGAAATGGCTGTGGCATAAGCAATACCTGCAATACCAATCCACTGCACAAACCAAATAGCCAATACTACATTTACTATAAGCACATTGGTTGAAACCAAATAAAAAGCGCGTGTTTTAATTAATCCTGTTAAAACTGTTTGAGGAAATACAAGTCGGCTAATGATTAACAGTAATGATATATTGAATATTTTATACCCTTCTACGAAATTTACACTGTATAAATAAATGTATAAATATTTGCTGGTAAATAACAATATGATAGCTAAAGGAAACATCCATAACATTAATTTCCGGCTACTTGCTTTTAAGCGACCCAAACCTTGTTTCAGTAATCCTTCTTTGTTTAAATTAGCTATTTCACCACTGTAAATGTTACTTAACGAGTTGGCCATAATTAAAAATATAGGCAACTCTTTTGCTCCGTATCTAAATACCGCAAACTCTGCTTCAGTAAAATTATGTTCTACTATAAAGCTATTGATGTATTCCATACTGCCACCAAGTAATATGGAAAACATAAAGGGCATTACCTTAACCATAAACTCTTGTATAAGTCTTGTGTTAATACTTATAGTGGAGTATTTCATTAATAAAATAATGGTATAATTAAACTTAAGTAGCGCTAATATTACCAATAAATTAACTGCCAGATTAAGTGTTTGACCAAAAAACAAAGGCAAACAAAGCATTAATACATGGGCTGTAAATGTTACTATACCCCATATAATTAAGGATCGGAATTTCCCTTTTAAATAAAATATATAATCGACTATGTAGGTGGGTGTATTTAAAAAGACGACCAATGAAAACATCTGGTATAAATAAAAATCGCTTTTTTTATAAAGACCAAAACAAAGGGTAATGGCTCCTGCCACAAAAGCAAATACAACCATTAAAGCAAAAGCATTGAATAAAATTCTTCGCTGCCGATCTTCGTTACTCGCATTAAAAAAAGGTACAAGGGTATTACAAATGCTGGATACCCAAAAGAAAGTTAAACCCGAACTTACTACCATTAACAGCTCGTATCTGCTTATAATGCTAGTACCATAAACAGTACTGAACCTGTAAAAAGCAATTTTTGCTAAAAGGACTGAAATAAGAAAAAAGGTACCATACCGCAGAAACTGATATAGTTGAAGTGAATTGTATTTGGTTAGTTTTAAGTTTTCCTTTTTTATCACTCTTTATGCTCAGGTAAAATATTACCTTCTTTATCAACCCAGTTTTTACACGTAAACATATAAACCATACTAATGAACATGACTACTGCAGTTGGATTTTGACCCAAAATTTGATTACCATAGCTAGCAAACATAATACCAAAAAAACCTCCACATACGGCCATCATTTGGGAGCGTAATAAAGGATCTTTTATTTTATAAGTATTATACATACCAACGCCCAAACATATAAATAAATGGATTAAATGCAAAATTAAACCTACCACACCCATTTCAACCCAAATTCGTACATACCAACTATCAAGTGCTACTGAGCTTAACCAACGGCCCGGGTAAAAACGCTGCCCCCAGCTACCACCTGTTCCTATACCTGCGCCAATTGGCCGCGAAGCCAAATACCCTTTTAGCAGTTTTTGATTTTCAACCCTTACCATTAATGAAGGATCATTGGGGTCTAAACCGCTTCGCATACGCTGTATCTGGTAATTACTGCTACCTACTGAGGTAAACTTAAGTAAGCCAAAAAACATTCCGGCTATTATGCCCCCTATTAAAAGTATTTTAAAATTACCTATCATTAAAAAGTAAATAAAAACACCACCAATAATAATAAATAACGGCCCCCTGCTGCCTGACAGGGCATAACCCCAAAATAGTATGGCAAATGAAACCCAATAAAAAATACGTTGCTTTTGGGTTATACCTTGTGACAAAGCCAGTAATAAACAAAACACGCATAAATGTGCCATTCCGGAGCCAAATTGCCCTGCATCGGAGTAAAAGGACCAGATACGCATACGCCCTTGAATCAGGTGGGTTATTTTACCTCCTTCTTCTAACCACCTTACTTCGCCCGAGGTAATACCAATATAATGTTGTTTAAATCCATAAAATGCGGCAATAAGTGACCAGATAATAGCTATTTTTATCAACAAGGAAAGGTCTTTCCTGTCGGGCATTAGTATTAAGGTTAAGGGCACCTGCAATACCATATAAAGGCCTATGCCACGCATGGCATAAAACCAGGCTTCTTTGCTGGTAGCTTCCGGATTTACCAATTCAAACATGATAAAACCCATCCACATTAAAGCGAGCCAAAACGACCAGTTATTAATTCTGCTGGCTTGCTCTTTGGTAATACTAAAAATACAGGCTATAACGGTTATAATTAAAATACCATCAACCAATAAACCAAAAGGAATATCGGATGGTAAAAAACGGCCTAAGCCATTTACAAAAAAACAATAATGATAAGCACTAAGTAAACCCATTCGCGGGTTTTTAAAAACCAAAACAAAATAAGCTATAACTGCAGGAATAGCAATAATGGCACCGGCAAATAAAAGGCCTAATTTAGCAACACAAACACCTAGAACCACAGCTACAGCAGCAACAACGAATGACCGCAAAATTTCAGAATTTTGAGGTGATTTATTTTGCCTGACTGTTAGCATATTAGTATTTCGAGCCTCCGAAAATAATTTTTAGTCTTTTCCTTATTTTAGACCTTTGCTTAGGAATTTCTCCATAAATACCTTCCAGTAAATCGGGTATTACTCTGTTAAGAATAACTTTTACACCACCGGGTTTTACCTTTTCAAACTCTTTTAAAATTCTTTGGTCGCTGGCTGTCCAACTTTTGTGCGCATGCACTATTAATAAGGATACATGGGATTTATCCAAAATTTCAATTGGTATAGGATATTTATTTAAACTGGGTAACTCAATAATGGTAAAACTGTGTTGCCCATCTTCCAATGGTGTTTCGTTATTGGCTTCTATTAAATCGCTAATGTTGTTGGCATCAACTAATTTATCTAATACTTTGTATTCTTTTACTTGTAAATCGCTGGCTACTTTTTCCATAATCACATCGCTTTTTTTGCTCGATGTTTCCGGGTACAACAAAATAACATTGTTTTTTATTTGAGCCAGTTTAATAGCAAGCAGTTTTGCTATATAACTTTTTCCTTCGCCTGACTTGGTGCTTAATACCGTTATAACATGCCTGTCGTTGGCATAGTTTGATTGTTTTAATTCAATAAAAATGGAGTTGATAATACGCTGTACCAATGCATTATTCATTTCATTGATATCAATTAACTTGCCGGGTAATTCTAAATCGGGTAAAGCATTCAATAATGGTAAGCCTATTTGTTTTTCTACTCTTTCAGGGCTTTTGATGGCACTATTCATGAGCTCCTGAGCAATGTAGTAAGCCAATAAAATAATAAAGCCCGCAACGAAAGAAACAATAATTAACAAGCCCCTTTTTGATGGCAATGGGCTAATAGGAAAAATAGGATTATCGACTATTTCTAAGCTACTGCTCATTTCAATATTTTGTTGTCGCAGTTTGGCTAAATTTAAACCATGTAAAATAGATAAGTATTCTTTTTCATTGATACTTATTTCCCTGTCCAACATATTCATGGTTGAGCCTAAAGGTGCAAACTTGGAGTAGATACCATCAAACTGTTTAATGCGCGCATCAAACACTTGTAACCTTCCCCTACTCTCTTCCAACTCCACTAATTTACTTAACCATTCGTCCAATAAATTTTGTTGTGGAATCCATTCTATGTTATTGTTAAAGTTATAAAAATCGCGTGCTTTTTCTTTTATTTTAAGCTTTAAATTATCCAATTCATTTTCCATATTCTGGATTTGAGTGGTATTCATTTTATATGCTTTTGCATTGGCAATATTTACATTCAACTGTGCTATTTCCTGTCGAATCTTTATCATATCCTCGTTGTTTTTCAACACATCAGTATATTTCGACATTTTCTCTTCTATGCGGTTAATGGCTGAATTAGCCGCTTCAAACCGCATTTTTTCTTTGTAATAATCGGTTGTTAAATCTTCTTTGCTTTCCGCAACAAACTTTGATTGTTCGTTGTAATTAATAATTTTATTATCAATACCAAAGTCGCGTAGTTTGTTTTCTGAGTTTTGTAGTGTATTGAATGATTTATCCAACTGCTGCTCAAAGTACTTTACTACGTTTATAGTTTCTGCGTTTTTTATTCCTTTAAACCTTATACTGAACGATTCAATAACAAAGTTTAAAGCATTTAAAGCAACCCCGGGGTCCGTTGTTTTATAGCTCAACTCCACCATATCGGAACTGGCCTTACGATTTGCCGTTAACGAATTTAAAATGACCTCGGTGTTATAAAACAAACCGGGTGTATTTAATAAATACCTGACTATATTGGTATTGGTACTGTCTTTTATTTTTTCTAAACGTTCAAAAGTTTTAGTAAAACTGCCCGGCACTATTAGTCGTTTCTTTTCGTTTTCAGGAATTAAATCCTTAAACTTTTCAAATGCGCGTTCACCCAATACATCTTTTGTAGGAGCTGCTAATAATAAATGTTGCGCCAGTAATTTCAAACCAACTTCTTCAATGGTTTCTCTGCTCTTAATGGTGGTAATTAAATTATCAAAAGCATTGTTAACAGCAAAAAAATCAACTTTACTTTCACCATTGTCCGTAATGCTATAACCGGAAACCAAACCTGTGTAAATGGTGGCATTTGTCTGGTATTCCCTTACTTGTTTGCTTGTTAACAGGAATACGGTAACCGACATTAACAAAGGAAACAACAATAACCATTTCCATTTATTCAATACAATTCTTATAAAAGTTATTAAGGTCATAACTATTTATTTGACCCTTTCCTTTTATAGGTAATTAACGGCACACCAAGTGTTGTTTCCAACTTATAAAATGAAGCCATAAAATCGCGTTTAGCTTGTTCAAAACCAGCTTCGGCTATAGCCATAATATTACGCAGTCTGCTTAACTCAGCAGGTGGAATTTTTCCTCTTTTCATTTCAATCAAAGCCAATTCAGCCGTAATCCTGCTCGATTCCAAATCCTGACTTTTTACCCACAACATTTTTTGAAATGAAATTAAATTAAAATAATCGTCAATAATCTGGCGCTTGTAAGCTCTTTTCACATCGTCCTGTTTGTGCTTCGCCATTTCGGTTTCGTAGTACAACGATTTCATTCTGGCTTTACGCCCCGCTATATCACCCAAAGGCAACACTATATTTATACCTACCCTGTACCCAATACCTAAACTTTGTGTTGATACATCAGTAGTAACATTACTGGCAACTACCTGGTTAACTTGATTGCCATAAGCGTAGTTATAAAACAATTGGATAGAGTTTAACCATATCCATTTAATATAATCACGGTTGTATTTAAATTTATTGGTTTCGGCAATGGCCATTTTTAAAGGTGCCGAATTTTCTGTTACGGTTATTAAAATAGAATCAAGCGGTATTAACTGGTCGCCTAAATCTTCATTCATGTCAAAAATGTTAGTATCAATTTCTGTAATGGCCACATTTACTTTGCCATTATTTTCCAGCAACCTGTTATTCAAGCTATCTATTTTTTCTCCTATTTGGGCATGGCTCAAAAACCTTAGCTGCATGAATGCAACTAACAATAACAGGGAAATAATATTTGATTTAAATGTTTTGATAAAGCTTGATTTTTAAACAGTTCTTTCAAAATTCGAAATAACACTAATTAATTGTGTATAGCCCAATTGATAAGTGAATGTTACAAACACGAAGATGTGAATTGAAAATTTTATGTATAGTTTTATTGTTTTTTAAACCTTTTGTTATTTTTGGCATCATACACCAAATTTTTAAACCATTTAAACTATAAAAAACCATGAAAAATATCGTTAAAAGTATTGCCGTACTGCTATTATTTGTAAGCACAAGTGCCACATTGTTCGCACAAAGACAACAAGGAAGTAAAATGGAAATGGTAATGTCTAAACTAACAGAAAAACTGAGTTTAACTCCCGACCAACAAAGTAAAGTAAAAGCTATTTTCTCTACTCATTTTGACCAGATGAAAGCATTGAAAGAACAAGTAAAAAATGCAAGCCCTGAAGACAAAAAAACAGCTTTAAGAGCACAATGGAAAAAAACAGATGATGCTATGTTAGCGGTATTGGACACTACACAAAAAACAAAATACCAAGAAGCAAAAAAGGAAATGCGTAAAAACAGAAAAACCAGAAATGCTGAAGGGAGACACAAAGGAAAAGAAGCACAACAAGATGTACAAGAATTATTAGATGACAGTGCATACTAATAGGTGCTAATAAAAAAAGAAGCTGTCTAAATGGACAGCTTCTTTTTTTATGTTGTATTAGCAATTACTAAGCTTTCTCTTTAGCCGTTCGCTCCTTTAAAAAAATTTCAGCCATCATACAACGAGCACTACCTCCTCCATTGTTTTCTATGGTATAAAGCGGAGTATATAAAATACTGCAAAGGCTTTCTATCATTTCAATCTGGCTTGGAGTTAGTGCTTTATAAGCCTGCTCACTCATCACCAAATACTTTTTATTTTCAGCACCCAAAACTTCTAAAACATTACCTGCAAACTGATTTAATTGGGCTAAGTTAATTTCAATAATTTGTTTGGTAGTACTTTGTTTAATTTTATTTCGTTCCGTTTCACTCGGTATACACTCCCAACAAACAATTAAAAAATCGGTTGTTACACTCATAACCACATTGGTATGGTAAATAGGTTTTTTGTCAGCATCTAAAGCTACAAAATGCACCAATTGGTAATTAAACGCTGCACAAAATTGTTGCAATAAATCAATATGCGTACGTGGCGATATGCAGGCATAACAAATTTGATGATCCCTATCCAATACCATACTACCCGTGCCTTCCAAAAACTTATCTTCCTTTTCAGAGTCTGTATAATCAACAATTTCTTCCAGTAAAAAGTCTTTGCTCAAAGTTTCTAAAATATCAGCACGCCTTTCTGTTCTTCTATTCTCGGCCTGCATGGGATATACGCCAATCCAATTGTTTTCATGAAAACTTATCCAGTTATTAGGGAAAATAGAATCGGGGGTATGTGGTTCTAAAGTATCTTCAATAACATGTACTTTTACCCCTGCCTCCGTTAATTTATTTACAAATGCATCAAATTCATTTAATGCATTTTGTTGTGTATTTAAAGTATTATTGGCTTTTTGAAATGAATTGCTGGTAGCTGTTTGCGTATTAAAAGTAAAGGCTACAGGCCTTATCATTAAAATATGGTTTGTTGATTGCATAAGGTTTCAAATAAAATACAATAATTCTACAATTTAAGTTAGTTTTTTATCTATTGAATTTGATTAATTTGCCACCTATTATCTATTTAAATGAGTAAATTAAAACTAGTTGTAAGTTATGTATTCTTTATTTTTTCCATGGCATTATTTGCACAGAAAAACAGTACTACGATATACCAACCTGCCGAGATGCAAAGTGATTTTGATTACTTAAATACCAGCTTACAACTAAATCACCCGGGCTTTTACCGTTATACCAATGCCAAGGAATGGCAAGCGCTTTTTGAAAAGACAAAAAGCCAGTTAACAGAACCTTTAAGCGATATAGCTTTCAGAATGATTTTACGGAATTACATAGCCCATGTAAAATGCGGCCATACACAAATATTTCCCAGCGTTAAAACTCAAAAATTATTTGCTAAAAAGAAACACTTTTTTCCTCCCTTTAGAGTAATTTTTACCGATTCAAAAATATTAGTTACTAAAAATGAAAGCAACGATTCTGATTTAGTATGTGGCTCACAAATATTGAGCATTAATAACCATTCATCGGCAGAAATTATTGATAAAATAGAAGAAGTACAAAATGCCGATGCCGGTTTAAACAGCATGAAAAACTATTATGGCGCATCGCAATTCCAGTCATTTTATGTAGCTTTTTTTGGCGAAGATTCCATCTATAATGTAACCTTATTGTCGTTAAAAAACGATACTTTAAAACTTAGCTTACAAGAAGAAAAAGAAGAAAATAACACAAAAGCCAAACCCACTGCCAAAACACCGCGGAACCAAAGTGTTTTACTTAATCAGGAATTCGCTTCATTTAGAATTTGCAAAGGCGATACACAAACAGCCATTATGAAAATAAAAGGCTTTCAGCTAAGCAATGCCAATAAGTTTTTTGAACGCGCTTTTACCCAAATAGAACAAAACGATATAAAATATTTAATTGTTGATTTACGAGGTAATGGCGGTGGCAGTATAGGGCAAGCAACTGAGATGTTAAAATATTTAAGTAAAGATACGTTCAGCTATAGTTTTATAAGAGGTAAACAAGGGCTCACCTATAGAAAATATGCTAAGCAAAAATTCACTTATTACTTAACTCGTTTTTCATTAGGGCTCATTAGTGCCAAAACAGAAACAGAAAACACCTATCAATACCAGTTTACTATAACGCAAAAAGAAATGAGTAGCTTACCTCGTTTTACTGGAGCTATATTTTGCCTCGTTGATAATGGCTCGTTTAGTGCAGCCAGTTTTGAAGCTGCGTATTTAAAACACAAAGCCAATGCTATTGTTATTGGACAAGAAACAGCAGGCACCGAGTCCGGATGTTTTGCTGTAAATACTCCTTTTTTAGAATTACCCAAAACAGGTAATTTTGTGCGTATACCACACTATAAGTTCCAACATCATTTACCCGTTGCCGATTCAGAAAGAGGTGTTTTGCCTAGTATTGAGACAACCATAACTTCACAAACAATTAATTCGAAAAATGATGAGGATTTAGATTTAATTTGGAACCTTATATTTGAAAAAAATTAACGACTGATTATTTTAAGAATGAGAAAAGGTTTTTACGCAATTGCTTTTTTACTGGTAACATTACAAGCTTGCGATAACGATGAAATAAGTAGAGATGCCGCAGGAGACAGTGTTTGGAAACACGAAGAAAAGGCAGCTAAAGATACATCCCTCCATTACAAGGGAATGAGTTACGATGAAATGAAGCGCTTTGCCAAAGACGACACGGCTGCTGATTTTAAAAAAGTAAACATTCAGCGTGCGCTGAAACATAAATTCTCAAATCCCAACAGTAAAGATGAATTTAAAGTAAAAATTATTGGCGATAAAATATACAATGCCAATATTGATTTTACCATTACAAACGAAGCAGGTGAAGAAATTTTTCACGATTATTTCCACGCCAACAATGTATTGGAAAATGCATTTGACGGTGGAGGCCAATATGCTACCGATATAGAAAAAGAAGAGTACTTGCGTAAATGGATTTTTGAGTTTTTACATTTAAATAAATTCAATGCGCCTGCTATTCATCCGGAAAGAGAATTTATTGCCGAACACAGCGACAAAACAGCTTGGGACGCTATTATTGCTGACCAAAGTGCCGTAGCGTTTGTGTATAGTAAACAAAAAAGCAGTCAAACCGAAATAGCATTTGATAAAGCAGCAAATAAAGTAGTAAAGTTTTACGAGTATTAAGCACACACACATGAAACATTGGTTAGTAAAATCAGAGCCATTTAAATACAGTTGGGAACAATTTGAAAAAGATGGAAAAACATTTTGGGATGGTGTAAGGAATTACCAGGCACGCAACAATCTCAGAACCATGAAAAAAGGTGATTTAGTGTTTTGGTACCATAGCAACGAAGGCAAAGAAATAGTAGGTATAGCCAAGGTAGTAAAAGAACATTACCAAGACCCGACCACTGACGATAAAAATTGGGTAGTGGTGGATTTAGCTCCGTTTAAAAAACTAAAAAAACCAGTAACGCTGGAGCAAATTAAAGCTGATGAAAAGTTACAAAATATTGGCTTGGTAAGACAAGGCAGGCTCTCCGTAATGGAAATACAAAAAGAAGAGTTTGACTATATACTACTGTTGGCTAAATAATTAAACGCCCTTTATCGCTTTACATTTATTCGTTTTCTGCCCGTGGTTGGTGTCCTCCCCAACCCACACACACATGCTATCACTTTTACCCTTGGGTTACCGCCTCTAGTGCACAAACTAAAGCTTATCAGGACACTACCGTTAAGCTATCCACATTCCTCTTAAAAATACTTTTGACCAACCGAGGCTAAATACTATATTTGAGCCCTAATTTTAAAAAAAGCTACCCTATCGGAGTAGCTGAAAATCAGCAAAGAATGAAACAAACAACCATAAAAAGTGCGGTAAGTTTAAGTGGTGTAGGACTACATACAGGTCAGGAGGTTACCATGACTTTTAATCCGGCTCCGGAAAACTACGGTATTAAATTTCAACGAATTGATTTACCAAACAAACCAATAATTGATGCCGATGTTGACAACGTAACTGATTTAAGCAGAGGTACCACATTAGAACAAAATGGAGGTAAAGTAAACACAGTAGAGCATGTAATGGCTTCGTTAGCTGGTTTAGAAATAGACAACTGTTTAGTACATATTGATGCAGACGAAACACCCATTATGGATGGTAGTTCGCAATACTTTATTAAAGCACTTAAAGAAGTAGGTATATTAGAACAAAATGCAGAACGCGAATATTTCACCCTGCCATCTAATATTTATTATACCGAAGAAGACAGACAAGTAGAAATGATAGCCATGCCTTTAGACGATTATCGCCTGACAGTAATGGTTGATTACAACTCACCGGTATTAGGTAGCCAGCATGCTTCAATTACCAGCTTAAAAGAGTTTGAATCAGAAATATCATCGTGTCGTACTTTCTGCTTTTTACACGAGTTAGAAATGCTATACAACAACAACTTAATCAGAGGTGGCGATTTAAACAACGCCATTGTAATTGTTGATAGAATAATACAAGACGATGAACTGGAACATTTGGCTAAAATGTTTAACAAGCCAAAAGTAGAAGTAAAAAAAGAAGGCATTTTAAACAATGTTGATTTACGTTTTCACAATGAGCCTGCTCGTCATAAACTATTGGATTTAGTTGGCGATTTGGCTTTAATCGGTACACCCATTAAAGCACAGATTATGGCAGCTCGCCCCGGGCATGCAGCCAATATAGCTTTTGGTAAAAAAATAAAAGCATTAATTAAAAAAACACGTAGTCAGGTAAACGTTCCTAAATACGATCCAAATAAAATACCTTTATACAACACACAGGATATTGCAAAAATGCTTCCACATAGAAGTCCGTTTTTGCTGGTAGACAAAGTGCTTGAAATGGGTAAAAGCTATTTAACAGCAGTAAAAAATGTAACCTTTAACGAGCCGTTTTTCCCTGGCCATTTTCCTGGCAACCCGGTTATGCCTGGTGTATTAATTATTGAAGCTATGGCACAAGCAGGTGGCGTTTTGGTTCTATCGCAAGTAGAAGACCCTGAAAACTACAACACCTACTTTATGAAAATAGACAATGCTAAGTTTAAAGATAAAGTAGTACCGGGAGATACTTTGGTATTCAGGTTAGACTTAATTGCTCCGGTAAGAAGAGGTGTATGTGTAATGAAGGCATCAGCGTTTGTAGGAGAAAAGCTAGTGTGCGAGGCAGAATTGATGGCACAGGTAATAAAAAAATAAAATAAACAGAAACAAAATTTAGAAGGGCAAAAGACTATCTCCTCACACCAGAAAGCCAATAGCCATTAGCTTATATATGATATCAAACCTAGCACAAATAGACACCAGAGCCAAAATTGGCGCTAACGTAGTAATAGGCCCTTTTACTACCATTTACGATAATGTGGAAATAGGCGAGGGAACCGAAATAGGAACCAACGTAACCATATATCCGGGTGCACGCATAGGCAAAAATTGTAAAATATTTCCGGGTGCCGTTATTAGTGCAGTACCACAAGATTTAAAATTTGTAGGTGAAGAAACCTTTGCCATTATTGGCGACAATACAACTATCAGAGAATGTGTAACCATAAACCGTGGTACAAAAGATAAATTTAAAACAGAAGTAGGCAGCAATTGCTTATTAATGGCTTATGTGCATTTAGCACACGATTGTATTATAGGCAGCAACGTAATTATAGCCAATGGCGTGCAAGTAGCGGGCCATGTAAACATTGCCGACTTTGCTCGTATTGGCGGACTTTCAGCCATACACCAGTTTGTAAAAATAGGACGTAACGTAATGATTGAAGGTGGTAGTATGGTTACTAAAGATATTCCACCTTATGTAATTGCAGGTCGTTACCCGGTAAGTTACGAAGGCGTTAACTCAATAGGTTTAAAACGAAATGGCTTTACTCAGGAAGAAGTAAATACCATACAAGATACTTATAGAATTATTTTTATTCATAACAACAACGTAAGCAAAGGTATTAACCAAGTAGAAGATGCAATTAAACCATCCGTATTACGTGATGAAATTTTAGAGTTTATCAGAACCTCAGAAAGAGGTGTAATGAAAGGCTTTAACAAAGGTAAATAAGCCCATTCATTATCATATTATCAAAAAAAGAGGTGCTGCATAGCACCTCTTTTTTGTTTTAGCAGTGTTGCTTAAAAACATTATTAAGCAAGTTCTTCTAATCTTTTTTGTAAAGCAAACATTTCATCGCGCAAGCGGGCTGCTTCCATAAAGTCCATGTCTTTGGCTGCCTTTTGCATACGTTTTTGCGTTTCTGCAGCCATTTTCTCTAATTTAGGCTTACTTAAATATTCTACAATTGGATCGGCTGCTATATTAAACTCTTCAGGCTCTACATAAGCTTTTGGCTCCGGAGCTAAAATAGTTCGCGCATCTGCCAATTCTGTTTGTTTTAATATTTCCTCACGCGAACGTTTAATCGTTCTAGGTGTAATCCCATGTAAAGTATTATAAGCTATTTGCTTTTCCCTTCTTCTATCCGTTTCGTTAATAGTACGCTGCATACTATCCGTCATTTTATCAGCATACATAATTACCTTACCCCTATCGTTACGTGCTGCCCTACCAATGGTTTGAGTCAATGATTTATCGTTGCGTAAAAACCCTTCCTTATCCGCATCCATAATGGCCACCAAACTTACTTCAGGTAAATCCAATCCTTCGCGCAATAAGTTTACGCCAATTAATACATCAAATACACCTAAACGCAAATCGCGGAGTATTTCTACCCTGTCTAACGTTTTTATTTCACTATGAATATAACGGCATTTTATATTAAGCTTACTCATGTACTTACTTAATTCTTCAGCCATACGTTTGGTTAAAGTAGTAACCAAAATTCTATCGCCCATTTTTATGCGTTCATCAATTTCATCCAATAAATCATCTACCTGATTTAAACACGGGCGCACTTCAATGGTTGGATCCAATAAACCTGTTGGGCGAATAATCTGTTCTACCACTACTCCTTCTGCCTGACGTATTTCATACTCTGCAGGAGTTGCACTTACATAAACCGTTTGGCCTATCATACTTTCAAATTCATTAAACTGCAATGGTCTGTTATCCATAGCCGATGGCAATCTAAAACCATATTCTACCAGATTTTGTTTCCTGCTTCTATCGCCACCGTACATTGCTCGTACCTGCGGAATACTCACATGGCTTTCATCCACCATTAAAACAAAATCTTTCGGAAAATAATCTAAAATACAAAAAGGTCTATCACCAGGCTTACGCTTATCCATATACCTGCTGTAATTTTCTATACCACTACAATAACCCAGTTCACGCATCATTTCTAAATCAAAATTGGTACGTTCTTCCAAACGTTTTGCTTCCAAATGTTTTCCTATCGATTTAAAATATTCAATCTGCGCGACCAAATCATCTTGGATTTCGTACATGGCTTCATGCAACTGCTCTTTGGGCGTTACATAAATATTAGCTGGGAAAATAGCAATATCAGTCATTGACTCTTGTTTTTTTCCGCTAACAGGGTCTATTACATCAATACTTTCAATTTCATTTCCAAAAAACGAAATACGAAAAGCAAAATCAGCATAAGCCGGATATACATCTAAAATATCACCTTTAACCCTAAAATTTCCCCTGTTAAAATCTGCTGTTGTGCGGCTATACAATGAATCAACTAAAGCATACAATACCGTATTGCGTACTATTTTTTGCCCCACATGCAAACGCACTATACTACTTTCATAATCCTTTGGATTACCGGCACCATAAATACAACTAACCGAAGCTACCACCAATACATCTCTCCTGCCGGAAAGTAAAGCCGAAGTAGTAGAAAGACGCATCTTTTCTATTTCTTCATTAATAGCTAAATCCTTTTCAATATAAGTATTACTTGAAGGGATAAAAGCCTCAGGTTGATAATAATCGTAATACGAAACAAAATACTCAATTCTGTTTTCAGGAAAAAACTGTTTAAACTCGCTATACAATTGAGCAACCAATGTTTTATTATGGCTCAATATTAAAGTAGGTCGTTGTATTTGTGCTATTACATTGGCCATGGTAAATGTTTTACCACTACCAGTAACACCCAATAAAACCTGGCTTTTATCGCCACGATTCAACCCCTCTACCAATGATTTGATAGCGCTTGGCTGGTCGCCAGTTGGCAAATATTCGCTTGTTAACTTAAATTCCACGTTACAAATTTATAGTATTTTAATGTTTGTGGGAGAAATAGATTTTGTAAAAAATAGTTCCTCCATTTATAGCTATCAAATACAATTTACAATAGCCTTTTAACAAAGTGAAATATTGTAAATAATTATTATAAAGGCTTCAAGCGCATGAATAGCTTTACTTTCTATAAAACTAAACTGGTAACATACCCATGTGCTTAAATTAAACAATTGTAGTATTCATAAGTTTACTTTCTTTGTGCTATTAAAAAATTATTAGTTTTATGAGAGTAGCCTATTTATTAATTTTAGCTGTTTTATTAGTTGCGGCTTGTAAATCGCCAAGAGAGAAAAAAATAGATTATATAAACAGTTTAGAAGCCAGTGACAGTGCTTACAATTTAAACCAGATGACAGAATTGTATTGGAATTACATTGATTATGCCGATAAATATCCGGACGATTTAAGAACACCTGAATACCTAATTAAAGCCGCTCAAAGAAGCAGTTCATTAAATAAAGCAGAAGAAGGTATTCGTTTACTGGAAAGACTATTAAAAACCTACCCAAGCTCTAAATTTTGTGAACAGGCTCTATTTACCATGGCCTTTAGTTACGAGAACAACTTAAACGACTTTGATAAAGCACGCAAATATTATACAGAGTTTTTGCAGAAATATCCTAAAAGTGAACTGGCTGAAGATGCTAAACTATCGCTTGATGCGTTGGGGAAATCACCGGAAGAGTTTTTAGAATCTATTCAAAAAGACAGCACCTTTGATAAAAACTAGTGAGATGGCTGCAACTCGATATTCAACAAATCAATGAGTTGTTCCCTATCAATAGCCTCTTTTATTTTACCCTCTTTAACAAAACTGATATACCCCCTTTCCTCGCTTATAACTAAGCAAATAGCATCCGTTTGCTCCGTTATACCAATGGCTGAAAGGTGGCGCAATCCATATTTGTTAATCATATCAGGATTATCACTAACAGGTAAAACACAATTAACAGCCTTTATTCTTCCTTTAGCTATAATCATAGCGCCATCATGCAAAGGACTATTTTTATTAAAAATACTCAATATTAACCTACGGCTCAAATGAGCATCAATAGCTTCGCCACTGGCAGCCAAAAACCTCATTTCACTTGTTTTAGGAAATATAATAATAGCGCCCGTATGCGTCTCGGCCAACGCCTGACAAGCATCTACAATGTCCGCAAAATCAACAGTTATGTTTTCATCTAATTTCCATTTCCATGGAAAAATATGCCACCAGCGTTTATTCTCACCCAAAAAGGAACGCCTGCCTATAATCAATAAAAATTTTCTGATTTCCTGTTGAAATACAATCAATACCGCCACTACACCAAACTGTGCAAAACCACCTAAAATGGTTTCTAACAAAGGCATTTCAAAATATTTAACTACCCACCAAAATGCATACAGTGTGAGCAGGCCAATCATAATATTAAACGCCAAACTTCCTTTCAGCCTTACAAACAATTGCCAGCTAAATAATAGCACCAGCAATATATCCACTAGGTTAATCCAACTAAATTTATAGCTTAAAATATCCATGTCGCAACTGCGATTATATTACTTTTTTTACTTTTTCCCGCAAATAAGCCTTTATACAACTAGTTATCAGCTTCTTGCCCCATCAATCGGTTGTAAATATTAACACATTCCATGGCTTCCTTCACATCATGTACCCTTAAAATATTGGCTCCATGCATCAAAGCAATTGTATTCGCTACTGTTGTTCCATTCAAAGCATTTGCAGCCTCCTCATTAATTACCTTTTGAATCATTTTTTTGCGCGACATACCTGCCAATATTGGCAAACCCAATATTTCAAATTGCTTGAGTTTGTTTAACAATTCGTAGTTATGAGCTAGATTCTTGCCAAAACCAAAACCCGAATCAACAATTAAATCAGCCACACCTTGTTGTCTTAAATAATTAATTTTAGGGACAAAATAGTCAATAATATCAAGCACTACATTGCTGTAAGTTGGTTTTAACTGCATGGTTTTACTATTGCCTTGCTTATGCATCATTATATAAGGTACCTTACATTCCACCACTACATTAAACATATCAACATCATCATCTCCGGCCGACACATCATTAATAATACTCACTCCGGCTAAAACAGCTTGTTTAGCCACTTGTGCATGAAAAGTATCAATAGAAAAAACTGCTTGAGGAAACTGTTTAACCAATGCTTCAATAATAGGAATAGCTACAGCTAATTCTTTCTCTGCCTCAATTATATCAGCACCCGGCCTTGTTGATTGCGCTCCGATATCAATAATAGTAGCCCCTTCCTGTAGCATTTTTTCAGTTTGAAAAATAGCCGCATCTAACCTATTATGTTTACCTCCATCAAAAAAACTATCCGCTGTAATGTTTAAAATTCCCATTACAATTGGTTTTTCAATGCTTATAAGCCTTCCCTTACAATTAATATATTTTTTAGTTTGCAATGTCAATACCCTGTTTATTTTTGTGCAATATTAAGTAGGTTTAGCTTATTAGTGATAAGTAATTTATAATATACCATTCTATCACACCAAAAAGGTATAAGCATAACTGAAACTGTAAAACATTATATGAGCAAAACAGCTATCCAATACGATTCAGTTATAAAAAATTGCAGAACCGTTTTTATCAATAAAAACCATGACTATGGAACTTCATGGCGCATTATGCGCATTAGCAGTATCATTGATCAGATATATATTAAAGCAACACGCATCCGGACCATTGAAGAAAAAGGCACCATGAAAGTAGATGAGGGTATAGAACCTGAATTTATGGGTATTATTAACTACTGTGTAATGGGTTTAATTCAACTGGATTTGGTTAACGATAAAAATATGGATTTAGAAAGTTCATTTTTAACCAATTTATATGACAAGCATATAGCCAATACAAAAGCTTTAATGGAAGAAAAAAACCACGATTATGGCGAAGTATGGCGCGACATGTTAGTTACCACTTTTACTGATATGTTGCTTATGCGTATACAGCGCATGAAACAAATACTGGAAAACAAAGGAAAAACGATAGCCAGTGAAGGCATAGAAAGCAACTTGCAAGACATGATCAATTATTCTGTTTTTGCTTTAATACAATTATCAGAACAGAATAATTCAAGTAGTAAAAACTAATTCATCCATACAATTAAAAACAATACAATAGCATGAAAATTATAACACAAATAAGTCGAATTTTTGTAGGCGTACTATTTATTATTTCAGGCTTAATAAAAGCCAACGATACACTGGGGTTTAGTTACAAACTGGAAGAATACTTTGAAGTATTCAACATGACCTTTTTTGTACCTTATGCAGTTGGTTTGGCTATGTTCATTTGCATTTTCGAAATTATATGTGGTATAGCCCTTTTATTAGGCGCTTACACCAAATTAAATGCATGGTTGCTGTTGCTCATGATAGTGTTTTTTACTCTACTCACAGGCTACTCTGCCATTACCCACAAAGTAACCGACTGTGGCTGCTTTGGCGATGCCGTTAAGTTAAAACCTATCGAATCCTTCTATAAAGATTTGATACTTTTAGCACTCATCCTAATTATATTTTTAGGACAAAAACATATTCAACCTTTAATGAAAAAAACATTGCAAAATTTAGCCATGTCCGTTTCATTATTAGTGGTAAGCTTTTTTACTTTTTACACCTATATGTTTTTACCCGTTAAAGATTTTTTACCTTATAAAATTGGAAACAATATCAAAGAAAAAATGGTATGCCCTCCGGGCTCACCTGTTGACTCTATTGTAATGATGTTTGTATATGAAAAAAATGGCGTTAAAGAAGAATTTGACATGAACCATATTCCATCAGATACCAACTATAAATTTGTTGACAGAAAAGATGTAGTAGTGAGAGAAGGATGTAAACCACCTATCCATGATTTTAACTTAACAGGTGAAAACGATATTAACTATACCGATAGTTTATTTGCCAGTCAGGGATATAAATTAGTACTCGTTCAAAAATCAATTGATGAAGGAAGAAAAGGCTTAGAAAAACAAATAGCACAATTGGCTGCTGATTGTATCAACGATAAAAAAGAATTTTGGGCTTTAACCTCTACTTCTGCTGATAGAACAGAAAAATACAGGCACGAAAATCAAATGGCATTTAAATACTATATGGTTGATGTGGTTCCACTTAAATCAATGGTTCGTTCAAACCCAGGCCTTATATTAATGAAAGGAAGCACCGTTGTAAAAAAATGGAGCGCTTATAACTTCCCTACTTATGATATAGTGGTGAAATACATGCAATAAAGAGTTCATTGCTTAAGTAAATACACTCCTTATCCATTCATTGTTTAGTTTTATCAATCATCGAAAAATCCATTACATATATTGTTGGTATGCCGGGCAGTGGTAAATCATCATGGGGCAAACAATTAGCCAAACGGGTTAATTATGCATTCGTTGATTTAGATGATTTAATTGAACAAGAAGAAAAGCAAAGTATCATCACCATTTTCCAAACCCAGGGCGAAGCCTTTTTTCGTGAATTAGAACATAAATATTTACTCCGTACAACGAGGTTAATAAAAACCATAGTTAGTTGTGGAGGAGGCACTGCAAGTCATTATAATAATATGGAATTAATGAACAAGCATGGAAAAACTATTTATTTAAATGCATCAAAAGGCTTATTGGCTGATAGAATTTTTAACGCTAAGAAGCCCAGACCTATGTTTAAAGACCTTTCAAAGGAAGAAATTGAAAAAAAAATCGACCTCCTTCTATCTGAAAGAGAATCGTTTTTCAAACTCGCTCAATATACCTTTAGTGTTCCTCAAGAAAGCCTGCAAAGCTTTGTCAATAAAGCATCTTGGCTTATTTAACGTTAGACTTAGAAAGACAAAAAAGCCGCAGACATGCGAATCTGTTGATAATGTGTGAAAATTTTGTTTTATTTTTTTTCTAAAAAAAATATGGCAACACTTGATTTTTTGAATACTATAGCTACTTTCGTTTTGTAAATTTTAAAAACTATATAAATATGGCTAACAAATCAGACTTAATCGATTCAATTGCAAAAGCTGCAGGTATTACTAAAGTTCAAGCAACAGCTGCACTAGATGCATTCATGTCAACTACTCAAACTGCTTTGAAGAAAAACGACAAAGTAATCTTAGTTGGTTTTGGAACTTTCTCAGTAACTAAACGTGCTGCTCGTAAAGGACGTAACCCTCAAACAGGTAAAGAAATTAACATTCCAGCTAAAAAAGTTGTTAAATTCAAAGCTGGAGCAAACTTACAAGCTAAAGTTAAATAGTTTATTTAACCTCAGTTTAAAAAAAATGCTTCTAATTGTTATTAGAAGCATTTTTTTATGCAATCAACTTTTTTGCGCCTTAGGCAATAAATACTTCAAACTGTTTTTGCTTATTCAGTTCTACACTTACATGTTCCTGAAAAGTAGTGTTTAATTGTATACCAATATAATTAGCAGCTACCGGAAACATTTTATGGTTCCTGTCCACCAAAACTACCACCTGAAGTTTATTAATTTTTAAATTTAAAAAAGGTAATGCCGCATATACCAAAGTTCTGCCTGTATTTAAAACATCATCAACTATAATTACAGTGCCTTTTACCTGAAATGGCACAGGCTTTATAATAGTTCCTGCAGGTGTTGGCTGCTCTTTATCCATAGTTACTTCTAACAAACTACTTTTAAGAGGGCTGATAGTATCTAATTCAGCCTGAAGTAACTTGGCAATTTCATAGCCTTTTGATTTAATACCTACTAAAGTTATTTGTTTATCGCCAAAATTATTTTCATAAATCTGGTAAGCCATTCTTTTAATTATCTTTTCAATATCAGGATGGTTAAGTACTTTCGTTTTCACTTTTGATAATTTTTAAGTAATAAATATAAAAGCCAAAATTAGTGTTTTATCTAATACAAATTTTTTTTCAATAAAATATTTGCATTTATTTTAAAAATACATACTTTTGCCCTCCCAAAAAGTATATAAATTATGAAAACAGGAATTCATCCGGAAAATTATAGAAAAGTTGTATTTAAAGATATGAGTAATGGTTACACCTTTGTAACTGGTTCAGCTGTAGATACAAAAGAAACAATAACTTGGGAAGATGGAAACGAATATCCACTTTTCAAATTAGAGATTTCTCACAAATCACATCCTTTCTTTACAGGCCAAAGCATGTTAATTGACACTGCGGGTCGTATTGACAAGTTCAAAAAACGTTACGGTGCAAAAAAATAATTTTGCGCACACATTCATATTTAAAGCCTTCCAATTTGGAGGGCTTTTTTATTTTTAGCTAATTGCAGTTCAAAAGTTTCAAATTTTAAAGCATGAATTATATTTTATTTGATAACCAACAAGACCGAGAAAACTTACTTCCATTTACCTTTACTAGGCCGGTAGCTGCCATTAGAATAGGAATACTGACTATAGCTGAGAAATGGGGAAAATTACTGCTTAGCCCTGTTTCTTATCTCACCCAAGACTATTTACAAGAAAAATTCGCCATTAAGCTGAGCAACAACAATATTTTCATTAATGGGAGTATTTGCCCTAATCAGTTGCTGGTAGATGAAATAAATAAGCTAAAAGAAGGCGAAGCATTGGTTAAAGGAAATACCATTATTGCTTTTTACAATCAACTTTTTGTAGAAAACGACAATATATCAGAGACCTTTAAATTAATAGAAACAAAAGCTGACGAGTTTTTGCATATTCAATTTCCTCATCACATTTTTTCGCAGAATGGGGCAGCTATTCAAAACGACTTTCAACTTATTACCGCCAATAGAAAATCGCAACCTATTTCAGCCACAAATCAGGTAATTGCACCTGAAAATGTTTTTATTGAAGAAGGAGCTAAAGTAGAATGCAGCATTTTAAATGCAAGTACAGGTCCTATTTATATTGGTAAAGATGCTGAAATTATGGAAGGCTGTAAAGTAAGAGGGCCATTCTCACTTGGTGAACATGCTGGCTTAAAAATGGATGCTAAAATTTATGGCCCAACTACCGTAGGACCACACTGTAAAGTAGGCGGAGAAGTAAATAATGTCGTATTCTTTGGTTATAGCAATAAAGGGCATGACGGATTTGTTGGCAATGCCGTAATTGGCGAATGGGTAAATATGGGCGCTGATACCAATAACTCCAATTTAAAAAACACCTATGATGAAGTAAAGCTATGGAGTTACCCTTCACAAAAATTTGAAAAAACAGGACTAACCTTTTGCGGCTTAATGATGGCAGATCATGCTAAATGTGGTATTAACACCATGTTTAATACTGGAACCGTAGTGGGTGTTGGAGCCAATTTATTTGGGGCAGGGTTTCCAAGAAATTATATACCTGATTTTGCTTGGGGTGGAGCCCAGGGTTTTGAAACATTTGTATTATCAAAATTTTTTAAAACAGCAGAAGCTGTTTATAAAAGACGCAATATGGAGCTGAACGATATTGACAGGAAAATATTAACGTACATATTTAACGAAACCAAGCAATACAGGTTTTGGGAGAATAAACAATAAACTCAAATGAGAGAAAACAAAAAAGGTGAGCATTTTAAATGTTCACCTTTTTTAGTTAAATAAAATACGGTTAAAATTATTTGTTTGAAGCTACTGCGTACATTTTTTCGCGTTGCTCTTTTATCTCTTCATTCGTAATGTATTCATCGTAAGTCATGCGTTTGTCAATAGCTCCGCTAGGTGTAATTTCAATAACACGGTTGGCTATGGTTTGTACAAACTCATGGTCATGACTGGTAAAAATGGCATTGTGTTTCCAGTCCATCAATGCATTATTAAACGCAGTAATTGATTCCAAATCCAAATGGTTAGTTGGCTCATCCAATACCAAACAATTGGCATTGGTCAACATCATACGAGAAACCATACAACGTACTTTTTCACCTCCGCTCAATACATTCGATTTTTTGAAAACCTCTTCCCCACTAAACAACATTTTACCTAAAAATCCACGGATATACGTTTCATCCTTTTCTTCTGAATACTGGCGTAACCAGTCAATCAAATTATTCTCAGCGCTAAAATAGCTGCTGTTATCGTTTGGTAAATACGAAGTAGTAATGGTTTGTCCCCAAATATATTCGCCACTATCAGCCGTTTGGTTGCCCATTATTATTTCAAAAAAGGCCGAAATAGCCATGTGGTTTTTTGAAAGTATTACTACTTTATCTCCTTTATCTAAGTTAAAAGAAACATTTTTGAAAAGCACTTCGCCTTCTCCATTTTTCTTACTTAAATTTTCAATACGTAATATTTGGTCTCCACACTCCCTGTCAGGTCTGAAAATAATACCTGGATATTTACGTGTTGAAGCTTGAATTTCGTCAACCACCAATTTCTCCAATAATTTTTTTCTGCTGGTAGCCTGGCGCGATTTAGAAGCATTGGCACTAAAACGTTCAATAAACTCTTGCAATTCCTTGCGTTTATCTTCCATTTTTTTGTTCTGATCGCTTTTTTGACGTAAAGCCAATTGGCTACTTTGGTACCAGAAAGAATAATTACCGGTGTACAATGAAACTTTTGCAAAATCAATGTCAGCCACATGGGTGCAAACAGCATCTAAAAAATGCCTGTCGTGACTCACTACAATAACTGTATTTTGAAAATCTGCTAAAAAGTTTTCTAACCAAGTAACTGTTTCAACGTCTAAGTCATTTGTTGGCTCATCCAGTAATAATATATCCGGATTACCAAATAATGCCTGAGCAAGAAGCACACGCACTTTTTCTTTACCATTTAACTCTTTAACCAGCTTGGTATGCAATTCTTCTTTAATACCTAAGTCGTTTAATAAGCTGGCTGCATCACTATCGGCATTCCAGCCTTCCATGTCTGCAAACTGACCTTCTAAGTCAGCCGCACGTAAGCCATCAGCATCGCTAAAATCGGGTTTTAAATAAATGGCATCTTTTTCTTCCATTATTTGCCATAATTTTTTATTACCCATAATAACCGTCTGTAAAACAGGGAATTCATCAAATTCAAAATGATTCTGTTTCAAAACACTCATTCTATCTCCGGGTGTTATTGATACAGAACCAGTACTAGGGTCTATTTCGCCTGAAAGAATCTTTAATAAGGTTGATTTACCCGCACCGTTGGCGCCAATTACACCATAACAATTACCTGGAGCAAATTTTACATTTACATCCTCAAACAACACCCGTTTGCCGTATCGCAAACTCAAATTAGCTACTGAAATCATTTATTACTTATTTATTTGGGGCGCAAAGGTATAACAATAGCACCTAACTTACATTATAAAAGAGAGATTGGTATAAATAAAAAAGCCACTATAAAGTGGCTTTTCTTATAAATTCATCTTAAATTATTTCTTTTTATTGAATGCTTTTTTGGCACCATAGATACCGGCAGCAGCAACTAATAATGATATACCCCCATCAATTGGACCATTATCATCTGGCTCATCACCAAAGCCTCCTCCGCCTCCTCCACCACCGCCTGGTTGAGCACTTACTATATTCATTGAAAGTATTAAAACTAACAATATAAAAATACTTTTTATTGACACTTTCATTTGGTTAATAAATCCTTTTCACTTTGACACAAAAGTAATCCATTAAAATTGAATTTCAAGCATTAAATATAAAAAATTACATTAAATAGCTATATCAGTGTATTTTCTATGTAAGTTAATGTTAAACTATTGCCAATGGTATTGGGGAGTCAATTCTCAGTACTTTTAAAACCAAATTATAATTTTAAACCACTAAGGCCTTTATTAATTTTGCTATTATTGCCTTTTATTTAAAATAACTTTATGAAGTATTTTATAGTAGCTGGAGAGGCTAGTGGCGATTTGCATGGAGCCAATTTAATAAAGGCCATTAAAGAAAAGGATGCCACTGCCGAATTCCGGTTTTGGGGTGGTGATTTAATGAGTAAACAGGCAAACGGCTTACTAATGCATTATAAAAATACTTCTATTATGGGTTTTATTGAAGTAATATTAAAAATCAGAACTATTCTTAACTTTATATCCCTTTGCAAAAAACAAATTGACTTTTTTAATCCTGACAAGGTAATTTTAATTGATTATCCGGGTTTTAATTTACGTATAGCTGAATATGCAAAAAACAAGGGTTATGAAGTAACCTATTACATAGCTCCGAAAGTTTGGGCATGGAAAGAAAACCGAGCTAAAAAACTAGAACTTTTTGTAGATAAACTGCTCCTTATTTTCCCATTTGAAGTAGATTACTTTAAAAAATGGAAAGTAAATGCTACCTATATTGGCAATCCTTTACTTGATGAAATAAATGCTTTTAAACCTAATCCCACTTTTAAAAAAGAGAATCATTTAGACGAAAGCAAACCCATTATTGCATTATTGCCGGGAAGCAGAAAACAGGAAATCAGCACCACTTTACCTAACATGATGTTATTAGCTTCAAAATACCATCAGTTTGAATTTGTTATTTGTGCGGCTCCTGCTATTCCAGAAGAGTTCTATCAAAAGTTTATTGGCCCTAACACTAAAATAATTTATAACCAGACATACGAGGTATTAGCCTTGGCTAAAGCGGCTGTAGTATGCAGCGGGACGGCCACTTTAGAAACCGCCTTGTTTAATGTACCACAGGTTTGTGGTTATGTAGCCAACAGTATTTCTTATTTAATCGCTAAGCAATTTGTTAAAATAAAATACATTTCACTGGTTAATTTAAACCTAGACAAAAACGCCATTGTTGAATTGATTCAACATGACTATAACTTACAAAATTTGCAAACAGCTTTTGAAGCCATTTTACCTGAAGGTAAAAATTATCAAGCACTAATGAATGATTACAAAAACCTGCAACACATTTTAAATAAACAAGGAGCTAGTAAAAATGCGGCTGATATTATTATTGGCAGTTAGTTTTTCCTTCTTTTGATTGAATAACCATTTATGAAAATAGTTTTTTTAGGAACACCTGATTTTTCAGTACCGGCATTGGATGCTATAATTAAAGCCGGGCACCAGGTAGTTGGTGTAGTTACCATGCCCGACAAACCTGCTGGAAGGGGTATGCAAATGCAACAAAGTGCTGTAAAAAAATATGCAGTTGAAAACAATATAAAGGTATTGCAACCTGTTAAATTAAAAGACCCTGCTTTCATTGAAGAATTAAAAAGCCTTGACGCAGATATGCAAGTAGTAATTGCGTTTAGAATGTTACCTGAAATAGTTTGGCAAATGCCAAAATACGGAACATTAAACTTACATGCATCTCTTTTACCTGATTATAGAGGAGCGGCTCCTATTAATTGGGCCATTATAAATGGAGAAACTAAAAGTGGAGTAAGTACTTTTTTTCTAAAACATGAAATTGATACGGGCGATGTACTATTAAAAACGGAAGTTGATATAACTCCAACCATGAATGCAGGTGAGCTGCATGACTTATTGATGCATATTGGTGCAGAAACAGTTGTTAAGTCGCTAGCACTAGTTGAAAGTGGCAATACCAAAGGTTCTCCACAAGGAAGTGGAAGCAATAAAACAGCACCAAAAATATTTAAAGAAAATTGCCTGATTCACTGGGATAATAAAGCTGAAGATATTTACAATTTAATTAGGGGATTAAGCCCATACCCTGCTGCATTTACTCATTTTGAAAACAAAATATTAAAAGTATTTGAGGCTGAAGCTGAATTAACTAAGCATACGGAACCTATTGGTAAGTTTATAAGTGATAATAAAACCTACTTAAAGGTAAGTTGTCAAAATGGTTTTATTCATTTACTAAGTATTCAATTGGAAGGAAAAAAACGCATGAGTGTAGTTGAGTTTTTAAGAGGAACCAAGATTAATTAATAGTTGTTTATTGACAGACATTATCTAAAACTGAAAATAAATAAAAGGTTGTATTTCGGCTGATTTCACCTGTATAAAAATAATAATAACTACAAGCATACACGCTACTTTAACAGTTAACGGGGTTTGTGTAAACCAATTCAGGATTAATGTTTCGTATTGTTTAGGTACAAAATGCAAAGCATAACCCAATAACATCAACAATACTATTTTGTAATACGATGTAATGAATGTAAATACAATAGCTGCATTAAACGCTGTGAAAATTTGATGCAATAGTTGTTTAGCAATTACAAAATTGGGGGCTCTGAAAAGTATCCAGCAAAAACAAACAAAATGAAATGTTACCAAAGTAGCTATCCATTTATGGTCGAAAAAACTAGTAAACGATTTGGACAGTTTGCCTTTTATTTCCAGATAATATTTGTGGACAGCTAAACCACTTCCATGCATAGCACCCCAAAATATAAAATTAAAACTTGCACCATGCCACAAGCCTCCTAATAGCATGGTGACAAATAAATTAAAATAAGTTCTCCATTTACCCAGCCTGTTTCCTCCCAAAGAAATATATAAATAATCGCGGAGCCAGCTACTTAATGACATATGCCATTTACGCCAAAACTCTGTTATACTCTTTGACTGGTAAGGTGAGTCAAAATTTAAACAAAACTCAAACCCAAGTAATAAGGCTATGCCTATTGCCATATCGCTATAACCGCTAAAATCACAATAAATTTGTAATGCATAAGCATATACGCCCATTAGGTTTTCAAAGCCACTGTATAAGGTTGGATTATCAAAAATCCTGTCAATAAAATTAACGCTGATATAATCGCTGATAACTGCTTTTTTAAACAACCCACAGGCTATTAGAAACAATCCTCTGCCAAACATTTCTTTACTTACAAAAGTGGGCTTATATAGCTGCGGAATAAAATCGTGAGCACGTACAATAGGGCCCGCTACAAGCTGTGGAAAGAACGAAACAAAGAAGGCATAATCGAAAATATTTTTAACTGGCTTTAAGGTTCCTCTATAAATATCTAAAGTATAGCTTAAGGATTGAAATGTAAAAAAAGAAACCCCAACAGGTAAGAATATATCAAGTGGTTCAAACTCTTTATTAGCTATGTTATAAAATATATCCAATACAAAATTGGTGTACTTAAAATAACCTAATAAACCTAAGTTTACTATCAGGCTTATTACTAACCATACCTTTTTAGTATAACTGGTTTTGCTTTGGTAAATAAAATTGGCCAATGTATAATCAACAACTGTAGAGGCAATAAGTATTAGAAAATAGATACCGCTTGATTTATAATAAAAGTACAAAGAAAATAAGGTTACAAAAGTAATTTTAGCTCTATGGGTTTTATGCAATAATGCATAAACGCCAATAAATGCTGTAAACAAAAACATAAAGAAACCTGTATTGAATAAAATAGGTTCTTGTGGATTATACAGAAACTGTTCCTTTATTTTTGAAAAGTCTATCACTGCTTATTTGTTTAACTTTTATACTTACTTACTATTTATAATGGCCTGATACAATAATTCTGCCTGTAATTGGTAACCACGCACATTGTAGTGCAAATTATCTTTGGCAAACAATTGGTATTTTTTCCAAAACCTTGCTGACTTATAGCCACCACTAATGTTGTACAAATCCCAACATGCAATATTGTTGTCTTTGCAATAGTTAACAATGGTTTGGCTCACCCGCTTCATAATCGGGTTAAATTGTTTTTTTCTTCTGTAACTATCAGCGGGAGTAGTTAAAAGTATAAGAGCATTAGGATTAAAATTTTGCAAATCGTTTACTAGATTTTGTATCTGGTTATAAAAATTAGCTTCCTCAAATTTTGTATTGGCTGCTTCATTGGTACCTAATGATAAAATAATCAAATCGGGTGCTAATGATTGTGTTTGCTCAGCAAAAAATTTGGCATCGTTATAATGCCTGTACTCTGCACCATTTACCCCTAAACTGCTATAAATTACACCTGCTTCGTTATTGCATACATATATACCATAAATAATACTTTGCCATTGTGCATAGCTGTTTTTTCTGTTTTGTATAATAACGGAATAAATGGTTTGGTTAGCCCTAAATACAGTTTCATATGGCAACTTATTGTCTTTAAAATCCTGTTGTTTTAGTTCATTTCCATTTTCGTCTGTTACTACTAAATCAAAAGCCGTTTCATCGTTTTGATGAAATATTTTTATACTGTTAAAGCCTATATTATCTTTTACTTCTAATACTATCGAAGCTGTATCGTCAAAAGTTTGAACAGTGATGCCTCCAATACCTATTGGCAAATCGCTATCCGTTTTTACTGCTCTTCGGCTTTGCCATGTACTATAGGTTTTGGTTTTATACATCCTGCTTTCGTTTGTTTTTGCAACACGGCAAGGCACTATTAGTCCTCTACCAGCTTTCGATTCGAATAAATCGCGCATGCGTTGTGTTAAAAAATCGGCTTGCAAATGAGAGTCGCCTATATGCAAAATATTTATTTGAAACTGGCTATCTTTTAACAAGGCTAGCTTAGTATAAAACGGCTGTAAATATTCTTTACTGCTTATTATATTTCTTTCATCTTTTACAAAAGGAACAATGCTTTGAGCCTTTAAACACAAAGTACTTATCATAATCAATAACAAACTTATTATTCCCTTATTTTTTCTTTTTAGCATAATGGTTTAATTCGTTTGAAAGTGATTTATAAAACAGGGTTGCTAATTGCTTTCCGCCTCTAAAAGTTAAATGGGTAAAATCTTTATTGGCCAATGGTTTTTTAGCTTGTGCCCATTTAGCCATTGTACTCTCGCCCCCCATGGCTTCAAACATGTTCCAAAACATTATTTTATTTTGCATAGCCAAGCTGCGTTGTGTATTTACAAAATTATATATACTCGGTATGGTTACATATTTCCCATTTACTTTAGTGCTTCTATCGCTTACACTTAAAAGCAATATGGAAGCATCAGGAAAGCTTTGTTTTATTCTTTTTATTACATTGTTCATGCTCTTGGCATACCACAAAGTATTGGTATCTTTCTCGCTCATGGCATTTAAACCATACTGTAAAACTATTAATTTGTATTGGCGTAAATGCTGAAACTCTTTATAGGTATTTTCTGCTATATAACCCAAACCAACACCAGAGTTACCACGCATACCAAAGTTATCGAGGTATATGCCTGTATTGTTTTCAAAGCTTACACCAAATAGTTGTAATGCAGGTGAAACGGGAAAAGTAAATTTTAGTCTTCGTGCTGCTTTGCTTTTTATATTAATAACGTGAAGTCCATTATCCCTTTCTAACTTAACGGCATGGTTTGAATCGTTGATGTTATAGTGTATTTGCAAAGTATCATTGCTCTTGTTTTGGTAAAATAATTGCGCTGTACTAAAGGAACTATACACTTTATTTCTATATGGAATTACATAATTCAATGTGTTATCAGCCAAAGGAATATCGCAGGTTCCTGCTATACCTAAACTGATACCCAGTGCGCGCTTGGTTACTATGGAGTATGATTCAAAGTTTTTAAATTCATGTAATATGGTACTTCTAAAACCAGCAACCGGTGATGTAATGGGGACAAAACCAACACCGCTTCCGCCAAATATGTATTGCAAGGTGTCTCTTATATCGCTGGTAAGCATATCTCCTTCAATAAAGGAGTCGCCAAAAAAAGCTATGCGTATTTTTGTTTTATCCTTTTGCATATCTTTCAATGCTTCTGCAAATATTTTTAAACCTTGCTTATCTTCAGTAAAATCTTCAAAAGGTACTATTTCTTGTATTTGCCCACTGGCATCTTTTACTTTTTGTTTTTTTACTTTCACTACTTTTTTAGTAGTTGTGTCTTTTCTTACATCAGCTAAAATGTCTACCTTTTTTAAGCCCAGCTTTTCGGTATTGCAGTTTTTAAACTGGCTTAAACAGAGCAAACACAACAGTAAGCTTATGCTTATAAAAAAAACTTTATATATATAATTTGATTGCAATGATTATGATGATAATTAGGCTAAAACTTCCATTAATACTTTATGCGATTTCAACTCTCTAAATTCGCTTATATGAAACTTATAATACTCCATGGCATGTGTTAACAGTATTTGTCTGTTTTTTTTATTGATATCTATTTGACTAAAGTCTTCGAAATTGGCTGCACATAACTCAGCCCATTGAACAGCCTGCGCTGTTTCCACTACATGTATATCGCCAAAAATGGTTGACTTAAAAACACCTTCTTCTAAATCAAAACTATCGTTTACTTCACTGTAGTTCATTTTTGGACCAAAGCCTAAATATTGGCTCAACTGTAACATAAAATACACCGGAAAATTGGCTAAATTTTGTTCCGCTACATCAAGGTATTGTATAACGGTATATAAAAAATCGAACAGGTTTTTGTCTGCTTGATTTTCGGCTTGTACTGTTTTATTTAAAATTTCGCTGATAAAAATACCTATGCTGCTTTTAATTAAATCGTAATGCAACGATTTTAAAATAGGTTGGCATTTTAATTCTTTGATGCGTTGCAGATTCTTATTTAATTGATGATAAACATCTAAGTCCAATAAATTTAGTGGCATTAAATGAGAAGGTTTGATAACTCCCCGTTTATTTTTAACGCCATTAATAAGATAGGTCTGCAAACCAAATTGCTCTGTAAAACACTTAACAATAACGCTGTTTTCGCTATAATCAATGGTTTTTATAACAATGGCCTTGGTTTTTAAAAGCATATTAATTTTGTAAGGCGCTTAAATAGGCCTATCCACACTCTTTTTCTTGATTGCTGCAAATTAATAATTGGTTTAGTATAATCAATACCTATTTTTTAATTGTATACATTTTATTCATTTAGCCTGTTTACCTGCAAAAATCAGCCCATTACAAAGCATAAAAAAACACCTTAACAAATTTGATTATTAAGGTGTTTACTATTTTTAAATGATACCGATTGTATCTATTCAAAACAATCAGCAATTATTTTGTTGCTTCTTCTTTTTTAGGTTTAATCAATACATCGTCTAACATACCGTAAGCTTTAGCTTCTTCTGCAATCATCCAGTAATCGCGGTCGCTATCTGCTTCTACTTTTTCAAATGGTTGGCCACTGTGGTGTGAAATAATCTCGTACAATTCTTTTTTCAATTTTTGAATTTCACGGGCTGTTATTTCTATATCGCTAGCCTGGCCTTGTGCACCTCCCAATGGCTGGTGAATCATAATACGTGCATGACGCAAAGCAGTACGTTTACCTTTAGCTCCTGCACATTGTAAAACAGCACCCATTGATGCCGCTAAACCTGTACAAATGGTTGCTACATCTGGTTGTATCCATTGCATGGTGTCATATATACCTAAACCGGCATACACTGAACCACCCGGGCTATTGATGTACATTTGAATATCTCTACGCGCATCCATCGACTCTAAAAACAACAACTGTGCTTGTACAATATTGGCTATATAATCATCAATTGCAGTTCCTAAAAACAATATTCTATCAGCCATTAAACGAGAGAAAACGTCAATTTCTCTAAAGTTCATTGGACGTTCTTCAATTACCGTACGAGTCATATTTTGCGGAATGCTTTCCATATATGCATCCACTTTTAAACTGCTTATGCCTTGGTGTTTGATGGCATATTTTCTAAATTCTTTTCCTACATCCATATTATAATTATTTAGTTTTTGTTTTTTTCAAATATATATTCAGTACCAACATTGTCAAGTGCGATGCCATTTATTTTTGCTGACAAAAAGGCTTTATTATTTGTTTACAAGATACAACACAAAATATAGGCTACTGTTTTGGCTTATATCCATTTTTAAATGCATCATTTTAATACACTACTATTTATGCGTGGAAAAATTTCTCATACAACACTCCTAAACTTCTATAATAAATAATAAACTTGCAGCATGGAGATACTCGAAATTTTAAAAGAATTACTGACCAACACTAAAGGCTTTTTAGAAGCTTTTGTTTCTAATCACGGCCTTTGGGTTTATGGCTTGTTGTTTTTAATCGTGTTTTGCGAAACAGGCTTGGTTGTTTTACCGCTTTTACCTGGCGACTCTCTTTTGTTTGCGACAGGTGTATTAGCAGGTAATACTTCTAATAACTTGGATGTAATATTGATTATTTTACTATTAATTGTAGCCGCATTACTGGGCGATAATACAAACTATTTTATAGGAAAATTTTTAGCTAAAAAAGGCGAAGGAGCCAAACTGTTTGGTTTGTTTACTATTAAAAAAGAATATATTCAAAAAACGGAAACTTTTTATACTAAACACGGTTCGGCAGCTATTATAGTAGCACGCTTTGTCCCAATAGTTAGAACTTTTGCACCTTTTGTAGCCGGTATTGGTAGCATGAATTACCCTCGTTATATTACATTCTGCTTTATTGGCGCTGTACTTTGGGTATCATCAATTACCCTTGCCGGGTATTTTTTAGGAAGCAATGAGTGGGTGCAACATAATTTTGAAAAAGTTGTGCTTGGCATAGTTTTCGTATCTGTATTACCAATCGCTTTTGGAGTGATTAAAAGTCAATTTGCTAAAAAATAATTTTCATACAAAACGCTTATTTAAAAGACTCGCTGTATTAATCTATAGCGGTCTTTTTGCTTTTATTATATTGGCAAATAGCTCTGTTAAAGCAGAAAACACCTATGGCTATTGCAATATAAAAGATAAAAAAGGGGGTACTGATATATTCACCCTTTTGGGCAATACTGCTTTTAATTGTGTGCCTGTTGACCAAAATTGGCAACAAATTTTAGTAAAAGTATTGGTGTTGAAACAAAAAGTTTACGATGACCAGCAAATACTATCTCAAGCCAAGCTATTCAACGAAAACAGGAAACAAATTGGTTTGTCATTAATTGATTTTACCCCTTATAAATTTATAGCGGAACTTGACTCCTACTATGTTTTTGAATTAAGTGGCTTAATGCAGCAGGCTTGTATTAATACCAATTCAATACCGGAATTGGATGTAAATAAAATCTTATCGACTGCAAAACAAAATGCTGAATTTGAACTGTTTGAAAAGCACTTAAAAGCATTTAATTATAGAAGCGTTGATTCAAATGGTAAATACCAATCGTTTGTCCTCAATGAATACAATTTTACAAAACACGCATATAGCCCACGTATTCTGATTGTTTTTTACAAAAACGAACTCATTGCCATATTTTATTCGAGAGAAATTATTGCCAAACTATATGACAGCATTGAAATGGGAAGTCAATATAAACTCATTTATAACTCCAAGTTTACAGAAAACACTAAAACTGAAATGATGGATATTTATAAAAAGCAGATGCATTTGAATTAATTTTTTATATTTAAGCAAACTTATTTTTTCTTATCATTGCCCTTTATTTTAAGACTATTATTAAATGAAAACAGCCCTTATTACAGGTATAACAGGACAGGACGGAGCTTATTTAGCAGAATTTTTATTAGCAAAAGGCTATAAAGTACATGGTATAAAACGCAGAAGTTCTTTATTTAATACAGACAGAATTGATCACTTATACCAGGATCCACACGAAAAACATGTTAATTTAACCTTGCATTATGGCGACTTAACTGATAGCACCAACTTGATTAGAATTATTCAGGAAACACAACCTGACGAAATTTATAATTTAGCGGCTATGAGTCATGTGCATGTTAGTTTTGAAACACCTGAATATACCGCTAATGCTGATGGAATTGGCACTTTGCGTATATTGGAAGCATTACGTATTTGTGGCTTAACAAATAAAACAAGAGTATACCAAGCCTCCACTTCAGAGTTGTACGGATTGGTACAAGCTGTTCCTCAATCAGAAACTACACCTTTTTACCCGCGTTCACCTTACGCAGTGGCTAAATTATATGCTTACTGGATAACTGTAAATTATCGCGAAGCTTACAATATGTTTGCTTGTAATGGTATTTTATTTAACCATGAAAGCCCGGTACGAGGCGAAACTTTTGTTACGCGTAAAATTACCCGTGCAGCAAGTAAAATTGTAATGGGCTTACAGGACAAATTGTTTCTAGGTAACTTAAACGCACAACGCGACTGGGGCCATGCCAAAGATTACGTAGAAGCCATGTGGTTAATTTTACAACAAGATACGGCTGAAGATTTTGTAATTGCTACAGGTATAACTACCACCATCCGCGATTTTATAAAAATGGCTTTTACTGATGTAGGAATAACAGTAGGTTTTAAAGGCGAAAACGAAAATGAAATAGGTTTTGTAGCAGCCATTGACCAAAGCCGATTGGAGTTTTTAGATATTGCCAAAGACTGTAAACTACAAATTGGTGACGAAATAGTAGCCGTTGACCCTCGTTATTTCAGACCAACTGAAGTAGAGTTGTTAATTGGAGATGCTACAAAATCGCAAACCAAATTGGGTTGGAAACCTAAATACAATTTACAAGCACTTGTAAACGATATGATGAAAAACGATTTAAAATTAATGAAAAAAGAGCGTTTTTTAAAAGAGAATGGTTACAACACTTTGAACTATTTTGAATAGTTTAAATACATTATTTATTGCTACTATTAACTAGTATTTGCATTGAACAAAACAGATAAAATATTTATTGCCGGCTACAGAGGTATGGTTGGCTCTGCTGTTTACAGAAAATTAATAGCAGAAGGATACACCAATGTATTTGGCATTTCATCGTCAGAATTAGACTTAACCAATCAATTAGCTGTAGCTGATTTTTTTGCTAAGCATAAACCTGATTATGTTTTTATGGCTGCGGCTAAAGTAGGTGGTATTGTAGCCAATAATACTTACCGTGCACAGTTTATATACGAAAACCTGATGATTCAGAACAATGTGATTCATCAATGTTACGTACACAATGTAAAAAAAATGATGTTCTTTGGCTCTAGTTGTATTTACCCAAAAATGGCTCCTCAGCCGTTAAAAGAAGAATACTTATTAACTGACACCTTAGAACAAACCAATGAACCGTATGCCATAGCAAAAATTGCCGGCATAAAAATGTGTGAGGCATACCGGGCACAATATGGCTGTAATTTTATTGCTGTTATGCCAACCAATTTATATGGGTATAACGATAATTATCATCCGCAAAATAGCCACGTTTTACCCGCTCTTATCAGACGCATTCATGAAGCAAAAGAGCAAAACCTCCCTTTTATAGACGTTTGGGGAACAGGCACTCCATTGCGTGAGTTTTTGTTTGTAGATGATTTGGCTGAAGCAGCTTATATGCTCATGCTCAATTATAACGAAGCTCAGTTCTTAAATATTGGTTCTGGAACCGATATATCAATTAAAGAATTGGCTCTTACTATAAAAGACATTATTGGTTATCAGGGAGATATCCATTTTGATACTACGAAACCAGATGGAACTCCACGCAAACTAATGGATGTTGCTAAAATTAATGCCTTGGGCTGGAAAGCTACAACCACTCTTGAAAAAGGAATAGCACTGGCTTACAACGATTTCCTAAAAAAACACATCGAAAGATAATTTTTTATTATCAGGCCTTATTCCCATTTTATTACTTTGTTTCATAACAGAAATAAATGTTAATTTGCGATAGATGGCTTATTCGAAAGATTCATACAAAGTTTTTGTTGTCGAAGATGACAAATGGTATAACAACTTTTTAAAGTACACAGTCTCTTTAAATCCTGAATACACAGTCGAAACATTTTTTAATGCACAAGACGCATTATTGAAATTACATGAAAAGCCCGACTTAATTACTGTTGACTATTCTATGCCAGATATGAATGGCGAGGATTTAATCAGAAAAATAAAAGACCAAAACCCCGAAATTCAAATTATAGTTATATCAGGGCAGGAAGATGTACAAACAGCCGTTCAGTTACTTAAGCTTGGCGTTTACGATTATATTTTAAAAGATGAAGACACTAAAAACAGGCTTCTAAATACCATTCAAAATGCACGAAACAATACTTCATTAAAACAGGAAATTGTTTCGCTTAGAGAAGAAGTTGCCAAGAAATACGATTTTAGTAATACCATTATTGGAAACTCTGATTCCATCAAAAAAACCTTTTCGCTAATTGAAAAAGCGGCTTCCAGCAAAATAGTAGTAAGCGTTACAGGCGAAACCGGTACAGGTAAAGAATTAGTAGCTAAGGCCATTCATTATCATAGTGAACGTAAACGCTTACCCTTTGTAGCTGTAAACGTAGCAGCTATTCCCAAAGATTTAATAGAATCAGAATTATTCGGACACGAAAAAGGTGCCTTTACAGGTGCAGATGCCAGACGTATTGGTAAGTTTGAGCAAGCCAATAAGGGAACTATATTTTTAGATGAAATTGGCGAAATGGATTTAAATATTCAAGCCAAACTTTTAAGGGTATTGCAGGAAAAAGAAGTAACACGTGTAGGTGGCAACCAAACCATTCCGCTTGATGTGAGAGTAATAGTAGCGACCCATAAAAACTTATTAAAAGAAATTCAGGAAGGTAGATTCCGGGAAGATTTATACTATCGTTTATTGGGCTTACCCATCGCCTTACCACCACTCAGGGAAAGAGGCAATGACATTATTTTAATTAGTAAACATTTTATTGATGATTACTGCAAGGAAAACAAAATAAAGAAAATTAACCTAAGTCCTGAAGCACATAAAAAAATATTAAGCTACCATTTTCCCGGAAATATTAGGGAGCTAAAAGCTATTATAGAGTTGGCATGTGTAATGTGTGACGATTATGTAATTACTGAAAACAACTTAACCTTTAATACAGAAAAATCATTAAACAGCTTACTGATGCAGGAAATGACCTTAGATGACTATAATAATTTAATTATAAAAAGTTATTTGGAGCGCTACAGCGACAATGTTTTAGCCGTAGCACGCAAACTCAATATTGGAAAGTCGACCATCTATAGAATTTTAAAATCTGACTCATTCCAAAAAATAAAATAATTCACCCCAACACTTCAAAGATTATGACTAAAAATACAATACTGGCTTTAGATGATGAATTAAGTATTCTAAAAATACTTGATTTCTACTTTGGAAAAAACTACAATGTTGTATCAAAAAGCAATGGAAAAGTGGCTTTAGAGTGGATGCAACAAGGTCAGTTACCAGATATTATTATTGCTGATGTAAACATGCCTGACATGAATGGGCTAGAGTTTATTGCGCAAATAAGAGCAAGTGGTTTTTTTAGAGATATTCCGCTTATTATGCTTAGTGGTAATGAGGGTACTGCTGATAAAATTAAATGTTTAAAAGCAGGAGCAGATGATTATTTGGTAAAACCATTTAACCCGGAAGAACTGGAAGCTCGAATTGAGAACATATTACGTAGAATTAGAAAAAACTAAATTAACTGATGAACGCAAAGAAACCCGCTATAGCGTTAATAGATGAAAATCCTGAGTTAATTGTTGATTTCTCACATCAATTCAGAGATAATTTTGAAATTTTTAGTTTCGAAAATGTTTTTCAATTTATACAATGGACCAATAAAAACCCTCCCGTAAAACTGATTATTTCTGGTAATGATTTACTAGGTGTTAAAGGGATGACATTACGAAAAAACTGTAAAAACATTCCCAAAACAGCCAATGTTCCATTTATTACCTTAGTACCCAAAATAACCGAACGCAATAAAAGCGTAGCATTACACGAAGAGTTTGCAGATATTTTTGATTTGCCCATCAATAAAAATGATTTTTTAATAAGGGCTAATTATTTAATAGATAATCCTCCACGTTACCACCAGTCAATTTTAAATGCACGTAATGAGTTTGCTGATTACTCAATGCCGTTTATGAAACGATTGTTTGATATTTTGGTTTCAGGAATTGCGCTGCTTTGCTTATCACCGGTATTTTTACTCATAGCTCTTTTAATCAGATTAGAAAGCAAAGGCAAAGTATTTTACTTTAGTAAACGTGTAGGCACAGGTTATAATGTATTTAAGTTTTATAAGTTTAGAAGTATGCGTACAGGTGCTGACAGTATGCTTAAAGACCTAAAACATTTAAACCAATACACCAATACCAAAGCGACTGCAACAAACGAAAATGCCAATCAAACATTTGACTTAAAAGTATATTTATGTGACGATTGTAAAAGCAAAAACATATCATGCCAGGCATCGCTTTTTATGGATGGTATTCAAATTTGTGAAAAAGCGTATATTGAAAAACGCAAAACCAATGCAGGCTCTACCTTTATTAAAATAGAGAATGACCCGCGTATTACAAGGGTTGGGCGCTTTATAAGAAATACCAGTATTGATGAATTACCACAACTTTGGAATGTATTAATTGGCGATATGAGTATTGTAGGAAACAGGCCTTTGCCTCTTTACGAAGCTGAAAAAATCACAACAGACCAGTTCTCGATGCGCTTTATTGCACCTGCAGGTATTACCGGTTTATGGCAGGTAACCAAACGCGGAAAAGGCGGCCCGATGAGCGAAGAAGAACGCATGGAATTAGATAATGAATATGCTAAAACATACTCGTTTTGGAATGATATAAAGTTAATCCTTAAAACCATTCCTGCTTTGTTTCAAAAGGAAAACGTTTAGTAAACCAATACTTAAAACTGTCCAGTTCTCAGTAAAACCAAAGTACAAGCCTCTAAAGCTTCAATTCCTTTTTCTCTTAACGTTTTTTCAAATTCCGTGTTTTCTGTTCCCGGATTAAATATAACACGCTTAGGTTTTAAGGCAATAATTTTATCTGTATATTCCTTTTGATTCTGCTTGTTTAGATACAATGTTACCGTATCAAAGTCCGTTTCCGTAGGCCAAGCCGTTTTAATTGTAACATTTTCAATTGCTCCTTCCTTTAAACCAAACGGATATACCTCATGTTTATATTCACCCAACATAACAGTGGCTATATAAGCATATCTGTCAGGTTTTGCGCTTGCTCCTATAACTAAAGTTTTTTTCATATTTCAAAATTAACAATCCGCATTGGTATTTTATTATTTTCGCACTTTAATTTACAAATACCCATAAAGGTAATTTTACGCAATGAAAATAAGTTATAACTGGTTAAAAGATTTAATAAATATAGATTCAAATGCCCAAGAAATTGGCAAGTTACTTACGGGAACCGGACTTGAAGTAGAAAGCATAGAAACATTTCAGAATATAAAAGGTGGTTTAGAGGGAATTGTAGTAGGATTTGTAAAAGAAAGAGTAAAACATCCCAATGCAGATAAACTAAGCGTTTGCAAAGTAGATATAGGCATTGGTGAAGACAAACAAATAGTATGTGGTGCACCCAATGTAGATGCCGGGCAAAAAGTATTGGTAGCAACTGTTGGCGCCACTGTTTATCCAACAAAAGGCGAACCATTTAAAATAAGCAAATCGAAAATACGTGGCGAAGTAAGTGAAGGGATGATTTGCGCAGAAGATGAATTAAGTTTAGGCGAAAGCCATGATGGTATTTTAGTTTTACCGGAGCACTATGAAATTGGAAAACCTGCTGCCCATTATTTTGACATTTATTCTGACAGTATATTTGAAATAGGTTTAACCGCCAACAGGGGCGATGCAGCCAGCCATTTAGGAGTAGCAAGAGATTTAAGAGCAGTTACCGGACAAGAATTAAAAACGGTTCAATACCAGCTACCAGCCATCAATGAAAAAAATACTATTGAAGTTATAATAGAAGACTTGGAAAGCTGTAAAAGGTATTCAGGCCTTAGTATTTCTAATATCAGCGTAAAACAATCGCCAGAATGGATACAGAACAAACTAAAAGCAATAGGTATTAATCCCATCAACAATATTGTTGATGCTACCAATTATGTTTTACATGAATTGGGTCAACCAATTCATGCTTTTGATGCTGATAAAATGGAAGGCAATAAAATAATTGTTAAAAAAGCCGTAGCCAATAGTAAATTTACTACGCTCGACAAAGTAGAGCGTACTTTAAATGGCCATGAATGTTTAATTTGTGATACCCAAAAACCATTGGCTATAGCCGGTGTGTTTGGCGGATTAGATTCTGGCATTACTACTCAAACCAAAAATATATTTTTAGAGAGTGCTTATTTTGATGCTGTAAGTATTCGTAAGACAGCCAAAGCACACACCTTAAGTACTGATGCAAGTTTCAGGTATGAAAGAGGAACAGATCCTAACATAACCATTGATGCTTTAATTAGATTAGCCAACTTAATAATAGAAATAGCAGACGGAGAAATAACATCTGACATTATTGATATTTATCCAAGCAAAATAGAAAAGATAGTTATTGATTTCTCCTTGAGCAAAGCCAACCAACTTATTGGAAAAGACATTGAAAAAGAAAGAGTTTTAACCATTTTTAAAGCTTTGGATATTGAAGTACTGGCCGACAAAAACGATATACTCAATATAGCCATACCAGCTTACCGTTCTGATGTAACACGTCAAGCTGATGTTACTGAAGAAATTTTACGCATATACGGTTTAAACAGTATTGAAATAGGCAACGATATTAAATCGACCATAGCGTACAACAGCACTGAACAAAAAGTAAAAATAAAAAATAATTTAGCCAATTACTTAAGTGCAAACGGATTTAATGAAATAGCCACCAACACCTTAACAAAATCTGCTTACTACCCCGAAGCAGCATTGGTAAATGCAGTAAAAATTTTGAATCCACTTAGCAATGATTTGGATATTATGCGTATGGATATGGTTCAAAACATGCTGGAAGCCATGCAATATAACCGCAACAGAAAACTACACGACCTGCGTTTTTTTGAATTTGGAAAAACTTACCACAAAGGTATCAATGCCGAAGACAAACAAGTACTGGAAGGTTATTCTGAAAAATCGCACTTGGTGATTGGCTTATGCGGACGCAAAGAAGCTGAAAGCTGGAATGCATCCAACCAAACTGTTAACTATTTTACCATAAAAGGTATAGTGCTTTCTTTATTAGCAAAAAGTAAGTTAAAAAACGTTGAAATTCAACAGGAACAAAAAGAAAATTTTGAGTTTGTTACCAGTGTACTGTTTAAACAAAAAGAAATAGCCGTTTTCGGTCAGTTAAAAACTGAATTAGCAGGTAAATTTGATATTGATTTGCCCGTTTATTATGCCAGTATAAACTTTGATTTATTATATGCTTTAAACGCCAATGAAACCACAGTTATTAAACCTGTTTCTATTTTCCCTGCTGTTAAACGCGATTTAGCTTTATTGATTGATGATGCCATTAATTACGCACAACTAGAGAAAATTGCTGTTAAAACAGACAATAAACTAATTAAAGCCATTAATGTATTTGACGTTTACAAAGGCGATAAAATTGAAAGTGGTAAAAAAAGCTATGCGTTGAGTTTTATTTTACAAGATGAAACAAAAACATTAACGGACCAGGAAATTGATGCTGTAATGAACAAATTGATTAAAAACTACGAAAAAGAAATTGGAGCTACCCTGAGAGCCTAGATTATGAATAGCAATTTGTTTTTAAGTACCGAGATTAAACTAAGGGTTGTTAAACTCCTGAATCAAAATAAAAATTTGATGGCTAGTAACTTGGAACTTGAAAATAAAATAAATGAACTCAACAAAATAGTTGAAAAACAAAAAAACTTATTGCAAGAGATAGAAGATAACAATAAAATTATTAAACTTGCGAGAGAAATACATTTATCAACCAAAGAAAAGCAGGAATTGAAATTGGAGTTGAAGGAAAAAATTAAGTTGATTGATGAATGTATAAAAATGTTAAGCCAGTAATATTCTTAACAGTTGAACGAAATATCAATTAATATCAATATAGCCGGGCGCAATTACCCGCTTACCATTGCACCAGCCGATGAGGAAGCAGTGAGAACAGCCGGTAAAATGATAAATGACAAATTGAACGTGTATAGCGAACAATTTTCACTAAAAGATAAACAAGATGCTTTAGCCATGTTTGCTTTAGAAATAAGCATGGAGCATCAGAAACAAAAGGCATTGGCAAAAACCAATGACGAATTAATAGCTACAGAATTAAATTCAATTAAGCAGCTATTAGCCCCTGTTCAGCTTTAAATTAAGACCCTCTTACTGTGTTTAACTAAGTTTTACTAATTTATTAAACCACAAACAAATGAACATTTTTTTAATAGTAATTATTGCCATGGTAACATTTGGAGCAGGTGCTACCATTATGTTTTTCATAAACAATAATTTACTTAAAAGTAAAGCAGAAAATGTAATGAAGGATGCCGAAGCGCAAGCCGAAATTACCAAGAAGAAAAGAGAGTTAGAAGCCAAAGAAAAATTTATACAATTAAAGGCTGAACACGAAAAAGAAGTTCAACAACGCAATAATCAAGTAGCACAAAATGAAAACAGGCTAAAACAAGTTGAAAACTCTTTAAAACAAAAAACAGAGCAAGCCACCAAAAAGGATAACGAGCTTGAACAGATAAAACAGACTTTAACTAAACAGCAGGAAGTAGTTAAACAAAAGCAAGCAGATGCGGAAAAAGCACTAGCCAATCAACAAAAACAATTAGAAAAAATAGCTGGTCTTTCTGCTGACGAAGCAAAAAAACAATTGGTTGAAACTTTAACCGAAGAAGCCCGCACAGAAGCTTTAAGCCGCGTAAAAGATATTGTTGATGAAGCAAAATTAACTGCCAACAAAGAAGCTAAAAAAATAATTTTAGGAACTATCCAACGTACCGCAGCTGAACATGCTATAGAAAATGCCGTTTCTATTTTCAATATTGACAGTGACGAGATGAAAGGTAGAATTATTGGAAGAGAAGGACGTAATATCAGAGCATTAGAAGCAGCAACAGGTGTTGAATTTATAGTTGATGATACACCGGAAGCTATTATCCTTTCTTGCTTCGATCCTATCAGAAGAGAAATTGCACGCCTATCTATTCACAGGTTAGTGACAGACGGACGTATACATCCTGCCCGTATTGAAGAAGTTGTTGCCAAAACAAAAAAACAAATTGAGGACGAGATTGTAGAAACAGGAGAGCGTACTTGTATTGATTTAGGTATACATGGCTTACACCCAGAACTAATCAGAATGGTTGGCCGTATGCGTTTCCGCTCAAGTTACGGACAAAATTTATTAATGCATAGCCGTGAAGTAGCCAACTTATGTGCTACCATGGCAGCAGAATTAGGCTTAAACGTTAAATTAGCTAAACGTGCCGGCTTATTACACGATATAGGTAAAGTGCCAGATGACGATGCAGAAACTCCGCATGCTTTATTAGGAATGAAACTGGCTGAAAAATACAAAGAGCATCCGGAAGTAATTAATGCCATTGGAGCGCATCATGACGAAATAGAAATGACCAGCATGCTTTCACCTATAGTACAGGCTTGCGATGCTATTAGCGGAGCCCGCCCTGGAGCTCGTAGAGAAGATACCGAAAACTATATGAAACGCTTAAAAACCTTAGAAGATATGGCTTTAAGCTTTAAAGGTGTAGAGAAAGCATTTGCTATACAAGCAGGCCGTGAATTACGTGTAATGGTTGAAAGCGAAAAAGTAACTGATGAAGAAGCAGAAATGATTTCATTAAACTTATCGAACAGGATACAAACCGAAATGACCTATCCTGGTCAGATAAAAGTAACCGTAATCAGAGAACGTAGAGCTGTTAACTATGCTAAATAAAAAGCATAATAAAACTTTATTTAAAAACTGTAACCGACTCCAATTGGTTACAGTTTTTTTCATTTTAGCTTTGCTCAGTTTTAAAACGGCTAACGAAAATTTTGAACGTATTAGCTTAACCATGCAAAGCAAAAAGGTTATCAATGGCAAATTAGTCATTACCAATGCCGATGTGTTTTATGCGGCTGATGGCAAAATGGTAACCCATATATTATCGCCAATTGAAACAGTAGTTATTAATAACACAAAAGGCGATTTAAACATTTACAACCCCAGGGAAAATGAAGTTTACAAAGAATTTAATTATAACCAAGGGACAGAAAGCACTTCATTGTATTATTTTTTAAAAGACAGAAACAATGAATTGGGTTTACGCAGTTTAGGCTTTAAATTAAATAACTCGAAAGTAGAAAATGGATATATAGTTACAAGCTGGGTACCACCTGCTCAGTATATGAAAATGTTTAATTCAGTAGAGCTTGTTTACCAGCAAGGCAAGCCTGTTTTCCTTAAATTTATCAATAATAAAAACAAAGCTATTAAGAAGAGTTATTATTATAATTATACCAAAGTATTGAACTTAAATTTTCCTTTAGCCATTACACATATCAGTTATTTTGATAATGGTGATTCGACTGTTGAAAAAACCATATACTCCAACATAAAAGTAAATAATGCCAGCAACAACTCTTATTTTGATTTTAATATACCGGCCAATGCCAAACTAAAAAGTAGCGGCAACAAATGAGAGCAATTATTTTTATAATCATACTAAGTACTTTTACTCATTCTGTGCATGCACAAATTGACAGCATTGATATTGCCCTAATAAAACAGAAAGAAACAACGTTTAAACCACAAACCCCCATAAGACCTTATACTCATTTACACAAAAGCAAATGGCAAACTTATAACCCAATCAATTTAACCTTTTCGGGCTTGATGTTCTTCTATCAAAATATTATTTCCTCGCAAATAAATGCCAGTTGCTTATACTCTCCTTCATGTAGCGAATATGCCAAAGATTGTATAAAAAAATATGGCTTAATAAAAGGTATGTTTTTAGCAGCCGACCGAGTACAAAAGTGTAACAGAATTACATTGTTAGGTTTAGACTTAAAGAAACTAAATAAACACAATCGTTTCAACGATTCGGCTGACGATTATAGTTGTAAGCATAATTAAATGAAGAAATTTACTTTATTCTTTTTGTTATTAGGCATTCAACTGCTTTTTAAATTACAAGCGCAGCAGGTATTTAATTATTCATTTTACAAAAGCTTAATCAATCAAAAAGAAAATGATGTAGCCTTATTATACCTTTATAATTGCAGCCAAATAACAAGCAATCCACAAGTATTGGATAGCTTATTGTTCTTTAGCGGCAAATTACATTTTGATAAAAAGGATTTTACATCTGCTGTAAATGCATTGAATAAAGTAAGTACCAACTCACTTTTTTTACAACAAGCCAGACTATATGAAGTAATTGGTTTAGCCTATCTCGACAGTTCGGAGCAATATATCATCAGCAGGTTTCCTGCTAATAATCCTTCAGATAGTGTATTCAATCAAATAGTAAATATTTCGCATGCAGCTATTGCTTTAATAAAAAATAATATTCAACAATACGATAGTTTACAGCGCACCATAAACGACTCCTTATATTATTATCAAAGTTTAAAGGCAACTTTAAACAAATGGAGGGTTAACAGTGAAAAGCATAAAAAAAGTCCGCTTGTAGCTGCAGGTCTTTCAGCCATAGTACCTGGCTTGGGGAAAGTATACGCCAATAAGCCATACGATGGTTTGAGTACCTTTTTAACCCATATACCACTAGCACTTATATTAATTGAAAGTCAAAGTAAAGCGGGCGTAAACTCTCCACGGTTTATTACCTTTTCAGCCATTGCTTCTTTATTCTATATTGGTAATATATGGAGTAGTTATTTTTATATTTTAAAGAACAGAAAGGAGGTTAATTTTGACAGGAAGAATGAGATTTTATTACAGTGTAATGTTATGCTTAGGAGCTATTATAACTAATGCTCAAATAGTAAAACTACCTGATAGCTTATATAAAAGCAACAACTCCTTACATGCAGAAATAGCCTATGAACAGGCTATTTATAACAATACTGATAATGTAACCAATCAATATAAAATACTATTTGAAAAAGCCCGCTATTTAAAAACAATAAAAAACTATCCTAAAGCCATTGAAACACTGGTAAGAATAAATGAAAACGAATTGGATGACAGCATTAAATTCAGTTATTATTATCAATTGGCCATATTGAATTATTTAACCGATAACAATGCTGAGGTAGATTTAAACCTAACTAAAATAAAGTACTTTATAAATGATACTTCATATAATAGGGAAAGAATAGTATTGCTCGATATTTTAAATTTAAACAGAAGCCAGAAATGGGAAGAAGCCAAGCAATTGCTTATTCAATTAAACAAAGGCAAAATGGATTCTAACAGCATTCATCAATTGTATAAAAATGCTTTACATTTTAAACCTAAGTCAACCAAAACTGCACAGGCTCTACAAACTTTTTTACCGGGAACCGGGCATATGTATGTAGGAAAAACAACGCATGGCATTATCAATGCAACGCTTATTTTATCAGGATTAGCATGGGGCGCTTATAATGTTTTTAATGGCTATTATGTTACAGGTGTATTCAGCGGCTTCTTTATATCATATGCCTTTTATGGCGGAGGAATAAACTATGCTGTTAGTAATGCCATTCAGTATAACCAAGTAAAGGTAGATGCTATCAATAAAGAACTAAACAATTCCATTATAACTACATTTAATTAAATGGCAAAAAAAATCCCGGATATATCAATTATATCCGGGATTTTTCATTTTAATAATTTAGTGATTACCACATGAAGAATTTAGTATTGTCTTCGTATTTGTTAATGTCTTTCTCAATTGCTCCTACTAAAAGAACAATCCAGTCAACAAAAGGAACAATACCAAAAATACCACCACATGTTAAAATGTAACCAATACCGGTTAAGGTAGCAGTTCCTAAATAAAAACGGTGAATACCTAAACCACCAACAATAAACGCCAACGCAAAAGCAACCCATGCATTTTTACCGCCTGTTACTTTAGCTTGTTCTGTTGGAATAGTTGGAGCAGCGTTGATATAATCAACACTTACCGGAGCAGCAACAGCCGCTGCAAAAACAGCTTCTACTGCATCATCATTAATTACGTAACTTTCAGCCTTAGCTGAACTTGTACCGGCAATAACCATTACTGCCAATACACTTACAATGGATAGAATTTTTTTCATTGGTTGTAGTTTTTAAATATGTGAGCAAAATAATGATTACACTTCTCTTTACAAATATTTTTATTCCAATGCAAAAAGGCTCGAAGCCATTGCTGGTTTCGAGCCTTTTATATTTGATAATCAACAACTATTAATAAATAGTTATTTGATTATTTTAGTACATACCATCCATACCGCCTGGCATTCCACCCGGCATAGCAGGAGCAGCAGCTTCTTTTTCTTCTACTAAAGCACATTCAGTAGTCAAAATCATAGCGGCAGCACTTGCAGCATTTTGTAATGCAACACGGCTCACTTTAGTAGGGTCTATTACACCGGCAGCAATCAGGTTTTCGTAAACTTCAGTACGTGCATTGTAACCAAAGTCGTCTTTACCTTCACGCACTTTATTTACAACTACTGAACCTTCACCACCAGCATTGGCAACAATTGTACGCAATGGTTCTTCTAAAGCTCTGCGTATAATTTGAATACCTGTATTCTCATCTTCATTAGCTCCTTTTAAGTTAGTTAATGAATCAATAGCTCTGATAAAGGCAACTCCACCACCTGCTACAATACCTTCTTCAACTGCAGCACGTGTAGCATGTAAAGCATCGTCAACACGGTCTTTTTTCTCTTTCATTTCTACTTCGGTAGCTGCACCAATATAAAGTACTGCAACACCACCGGCTAATTTAGCCAAGCGTTCTTGTAATTTTTCTTTATCGTAATCGCTTGTAGTATTTTCTATTTGTGCTTTAATCTGGCCAACACGTGAAGCAATATCTTCTTTGCTTCCGGCACCATTGATAATAGTAGTATTGTCTTTATCAATGTTTACTTTTTCTGCTCTACCCATCATGGCTAAATCAGCGTTTTCTAATTTAAATCCACGCTCTTCACTTATAACAGTTCCACCAGTTAAGATAGCAATATCTTCTAACATGGCTTTTCTTCTGTCACCAAAACCAGGAGCTTTAACAGCAGCAATTTTTAAAGAACCGCGAATTTTATTTACTACCAAAGTAGCCAATGCTTCGCCTTCTAAATCTTCAGCAATAATTAAAAGTGGTTTACCCGTTTGAACAACTTGTTCTAAAATTGGCAATATTTCTTTCATATTGCTGATTTTTTTATCATAAATCAAAATGTAAGGAGCATCTAAATCTGCTTCCATTTTTTCAGCATTGGTTACAAAATAAGGGCTTAAATAACCACGGTCAAATTGCATACCTTCTACTGTTTTAACTTCCGTTTCAGTACCTTTTGCTTCTTCAACAGTAATAACACCTTCTTTACCTACTTTAGCCATTGCATCAGCAATTAAAGTACCTATTACTTCATCATTATTAGCTGAAATAGCTGCAATTTGTTGGATTTTTTTGTTGTCGTTTCCAACTTCTTTTGATTGTGCTTTTAAATTGGCAATAACGGCTTCAACCGCTTTGTCAATACCACGTTTCAAATCCATTGGATTAGCACCGGCAGCCACATTTTTAGTTCCGCCTGCTACTATAGCTTGTGCTAAAACGGTAGCTGTAGTTGTTCCATCACCAGCAATATCAGCTGTTTTTGAAGCTACTTCTTTTACCATTTGAGCACCCATATTTTCAATAGGGTCTTTTAATTCTATTTCTTTGGCTACTGAAACACCGTCTTTAGTAACTGATGGAGAACCAAATTTTTTATCTATTACTACATTTCTTCCTTTAGGTCCTAAAGTAGCTTTTACTGCATTAGCTAAAGCATCAACTCCGCGTTTTAAACCATCACGCGCATCTACCCCGTATAATATTTTTTTACTCATAATTCTAATTTTTGATTTTTGATCTAAGATTTTTGATTTAAGGATGCTGTTGATTTAATTTATATCAACCCACATCCTTTGAAACATTTTAAACAATAGCGAAAATATCGCTTTCACGCATGATTAAATATTCTTTACCATCAACAGTAACTTCGGTACCTGCGTATTTACCATACAATACGGTATCGCCTGCTTTTACTGTCATAGGCTCATCTTTTTTGCCTGCTCCTGCTGCAACAACAATTCCTCTTTGTGGCTTTTCTTTAGCTGTGTCAGGAATAATAATTCCTCCTACTGTTTTTTCTTCTGCCGGTGCTGGCTCCACCAACACTCTGTCGGCTAATGGTTTTAATGATACTGACATATTTATTTTTTTTATTAAATTTTGTAGAAAAATATAAATCAATGATGATTTATGTTTTGCATTTACACACTTATTGTGCCATTGCATATTAGTATGACAAATTTACGACACCTAAAAACAAGTCACCTTGCCCCCATTTCAGAAAATGGATATAACAAGCTGAATTTCTAACATTTAAACACAATACAGTCGAATTAAATAATAATTATTTTGTCGTTAATCAGCTAATAGATTTAATGATAAAACGACATAAAAGCCGATTTTCATTCACAAATTAGTCTCCCTATTATTCATAAAAAAATTATACTTATAAGCCATAAACACCTCATTTTAGGCCTATTTTCCAGCACAATGTGCACCAGAATGGTTTAAAAATATAAAACCGTCTCTGTCAAAAGGCAAAAAATAGGCAAATCGCACTACATTTGCACTGGAAATTTTATATAAACAGCGTGTAAGAAAGTTTTGTCCAGTGGCTATTTAAAATAAAATTTTAATACCTAAGTGCAACCTCCATTTGACGTAACTTGACTTATATTTAAACACCCTAAACAAATTCAACTTTAAACCAATACATGCATCTTTCCATTGAAGATATGATTTCTGGTTGCAAAGAAGGAAATCGTGTGGCGCAAAAAGCAATGTACGATTACTTCGCATCAAAAATGCTAGGCGTTTGCATGCGTTATGCAAAAGACCGTGCAGAAGCAGAAGACATGTTACAGGAAAGTTTTATTAAAATATTTCAAAATTTACATACATACAGGGGTGAAGGCAATTTTGAAGGATGGGTAAGACGTGTGGTAGTATTTAATGCTATTAATTTATACAAACACAGGCTACGCCATTTTAAGGAAGACCTTGATGTACGTGATTACGATGCAAAATATGATGATGATGTGGTTTCGAAAATTTCGGTAAAAGAAATTTTGGCGTTTGTTCAACAAATGCCTGACGGATACAGATTAATTTTTAATCTTTATGCGGTAGAAGGATTTACCCATAAAGAAATTAGTGAACAACTTGGCATTGCTATTGGAACAAGTAAATCGCAATACTCACGTGCGAGAGACTGGATGAAAAAAGTATTATGTCAACATTACGAAATAATGAATGAACCGTTTGAAGAACCAAAATAACTTTGAACAAAAGCTAAAAGAGCAATTTGACAATTTCGAGGCTAAACCAAATGAGGCCTTGTGGGAGAGTATTGCCCAAAATTTACCGGAAGATAAATTTGAAAAAAGCATTGCTTCAAAACTTAGTTCATTAGAAACTACTCCCAGCCAAAATGTATGGTTAGCCATTGAGAAAAAATTACCACTCATCGCTACCCAAATGAATAAAAAGTTGATTTATTTATGGACCGGTGTTGTTTTAACTTTTGGCTTAATAGCCGGTTATTTCATTAGCCAGTACACCAACAATATAAATAACTTAACTGCTGACTTAACGCATCCGGAAGCATTTGTTTGGTTAAACAACAAAACGTCTGATGCCAATGCACAAACCATAACCGAAACTACTACAACCAGCAGTATTCATGCTCCAACTAGAACTACTCATGAAAACACGTTGGCTTTAGCGGAGAAAAGTCATTCAGGTAACAGACCTAATTTATCAGCACAATCACATAATAATAGTACTGAAATAGCAAACACAAACGTTGCCTCTGTTAGAGAAAATGAAAACCTACCTACTAGCAATGCTATTGTTTCACAAGGGAAGCACAACGTAACAAATGCTGCAACAACTGCTACTGAATCTAACACTATTCCACAAAACAACCAAAATACAATTGCCAGCACACTAGGCAAAACAGGTGCTTTAGAAGGTAATAATACCGCTAACAGCAATGATGAACCTATTGCTAAAAAAGAAACCAACAACAACGATAAAACACTTAGCAATAATACGCCTACAATAAGTTCAGAAAACAAAGGCAACAGTGATATTTTGGCACAAAATAAAATTGACTCAACACCTGTAGCTGAAGTACTAACTAACAAAGTAGATACCGCTACTGAAAGTACCCAAGTAAAAAGCATGGCAAACAACCAAGCAAGTGAAAATGACTATACTGGACCTTCACTAAAAAAAGAACGTTTAACTATTTTAGCTTATGCAGGTTTTGCCTTTGGCAATATGTATTATACTGCAGGAAACAATCAAACCAATGCAACTGCTAATATTAACCTACGCGAAAAAACAGAACGCTCTGCAAGCGATATTAATGGTGGTTTCTTAATTGGATATGACTTGAATAAACGTTTTACGCTTAGCTCCGGAATTATTTTAGCTAATTTTAAACAAACGCTTAGTTATAGCGTTGAAGCACCAAAAAATAATTACCCTACTAAGCAAGGTGAAAATTTTCAACACGGTGCCGATACTATTACTACAGGAGGTTCATACACGGCTGAATTAAAATACTCTTATACTGAAATACCTTTATTTATTACTTATAAAGTATTTGAAAACCAAAAATTTGAATTTGCTTTACAATCAGGTTTGGGCTTGGGTATTATTACCGGTGTAAATACTTATATTATCAGCACTGACAATATTGGTATTTATGAAGTAAATGGAAAAGACGATTTCCCTAAAGTTAAAAACACGCTGTTCTTTACTTTTCAGCCACAAATAATGTACAACTTACCTGCTAATCCTGGCATTTCGATAGGATTTATGCCTACTGTAAAAGCAAGTTTATCTAATATTATTAACGATGAAAGTTGGATAAAACAGTATCCTTATTCATTTGGGTTAAACGCATTTATCAGAAAAAGGTTCTAACCCCCCTTCTTATTAAAAATAGGAAATTATTGACGATTATATAAATCTCTGATAGCAACACTGGCAACGGTACAACCAAATACTGCCGGCATATAACTAATAGTACCTACTACTGATTTTTTACGCATATCGTTTGGTGTTTCTACCACTTGAAACTCGGGCATACGTTGCTCATCGCTGAAAACAGCTTTTACTCCTTTATAAACACCTAACCTGTGCAGGTATTTTCTTACATACTTAGCCAAATGGCAATTGTATGTTTCTGAAATATCAGCTACTCTTAAACGTGTCGGATCAACCTTTGAACCGGCACCCATTGAGCTTACAATAGGAATACCTTTATCTATACACGCTTTTATAAAATATACTTTGGGCGAAAGCGTGTCAATACAATCAACAGCGTAGTCAAACTTATTGTTATTTAACACATCTTCGGTTATCTGGTCACGGAAATAAACGGGTAAAACCTGCAACTCTAACTCCGGGTTAATATCTAATAAACGTTCTGCTAAAACATCTGCTTTAACTTTGTGTTCAGTACTTTTTAAAGCGGGTATCTGGCGGTTTCTATTGGTTGGGTCAACTGTATCAGCATCTACTATAGTCATTTTACCAACCCCTGAACGGGCTATCATTTCTGCAGCGATTCCACCTACTCCACCTAAACCTACTACTAATACATTAGAATTGACTAAAGTTTTTAATTTATCCGGACCCAACAAAAGTTCGGTGCGGCCCATCCATGGTTGTACTTCTTTCATTTACAAATTAATTTATTGCTTAAAAAGCAGCGCAAAGTTATGAAAGATTTGATTTTTTAAAACTGTTTCTTCCATCTCTAAAATTTGCGCAGCCTGTTCATATACTTTATCAATGTAATACTTACTGGTATCTGTTTCTAAAAACAACCTGTTTAAGGGCACATCTGCTATTATTAAACTGGCATTTGATGCTGGATTGAATAAATATTTACCCATACTAAAGAAAACATTTTCAAAAGCTAATAGCATTTGTAAAATAGCTGCATTGCCCGAAAAACCATGTAATACAAATGAAACCTGTGGATATTGTTTTGCTATAGCAGCAAAATCGGCATAGGCTTTAACACAATGTACTATAACAGGCAAGTGGTAAGTAGCGGCTAATTCTATTTGCCTATGAAAAGCATTTAACTGTACCTCTATAGGAGTTTGAATAACTCTATCTAAACCACATTCTCCAATGGCTATAATTTTTGTATGGTATTGCTTTATTTGTGTTAAAGCCCAGGTCAAATTAGTTTTATGTACATGCCAAGGATGTAAACCTAATGAAATTGGATAATTAACCTTACCAAAATCTACACTCTTTAGGAAACCATTTCGCAAAGCTATTTCTCCATCAACCCTGGGTTTTCGGTGTGTATGTAAATTAATATAATTGGTCAATATAGTGAGTGGTTAGTACTTGTTATAACTATCTTTCAAACTTATAAATATAGTAGGTTTGATTTTCGTTTCCATATGGATTAAGCCAATGCATAAACTTATCTAAAAAGCTGGGATCGATAGTGGTTAAATATTGAACCTTACCAAAGTTTTTAATACAAGGTGCTAAACGCTGCACTAGTTTTTCGGCTTCACCTATAACCAGATAGTTTGGTAATTCATCGTGTGTGTTTTTTAAATTGGCTAATAAGGTATCGGCAGGCTCTTCTTTGGTTACATTGTAATAAGGTACCCATTTTTGTAAATAATACCTTGGCATTAAAACGTTACCTGAGTTACTGCTTTCTAGTATAAATGAATTAACATCTGTTTTATCTGATAAATAATTCATGGCCTCTACCCTGCTTAATTTGGTAGATGAAGGTGTTAATGCAATTAATACAATAGTATTAAACACCCAAAAGAATTTCCAGCTACCAGCTACAAACTTTTTGTTTCTCAGTAAAAAAGCATTGGTTTCTTTTAGCTGATTAAAAGTAATTACACCCGCCATAACCACAAACGGAACTATGGGTAATATGAATCGTTCTTGTTTATTTGGAAAAGCAGAATGGAATACAAAAAACAGGAATGCAGGCAGGAATAATATCAGGTGCTTGCGCCAGCTTAATGCAAATCCGTAGAATAAAAACAAACTTACTGGTGGTATTAAAATACCTCCTAAAAGCAGCAAATAATTATACCAATCACCTACAATATAATTATAAGCATTATCTACATTATACTGCGAGTACGCTATAAACTCTGCAAAGGGTTTACCCCAAATAATCATATCTATACTTGCCTGAAAAACGAACAAGGATAGTATTACACCTATACCATAAAAAAAGGCACTTTTAAACTTGTGTTGAAACCAAACTACCAAGCCTAAACCTGCAATAAAAGTAGAGGTTTGAAAACGTATTGAGAAGGCCAAACCTGCAATAAAGCCGGCTAATAGAAATTGCAGCATGGTTTTTTTATCGTTGCTTACAATTAACCAGGTGCCATATATTAATGGTGGAATACAAACTACTTCTACCAGGTTACGTACGCTTAACATAGGAATAAACCACAGCAAAGCACACATCCACGCTACTGTTTTTGCATCATTGTCATTGCTTAATTTTTGAGTAATTTTATAAGCATATTTTACTACTATTAGTGACAACAAAGCATGGAATAAACGAACAATAAACATTTTTGAATTAGGCTCTACTATTCCAATGAGAGCTAATAATTTAAAAAAGTAATAGTGAAAACCTGTATATAATAAAACATGGCCTGTGGCCACTGCATTAGGATTTGTTGGCCCCGGCAACCATTGGCTGTCGTCTCTGCCATCAATCCAACTTTGGGCTACTTCTATAATTAAAAAATGGTCATCGCTCATGCCATATCCCTGGCTAAAAATTACAGCTACTAACCTTACTATAAAAGCAACAATTAATATAAAGCTCAGGGGTTGGTCTTGGTAAAACTTTTTCATGGTAAAACTTATAAACTCATTTCAAAAACGTTATCAGCTACCTGTAAACGTCCCTCTGTTTTTGATTTAATATAATCAATGGTAACGCCCGGTGCATATTCTAATAACATAAATCCTTGTTCGGTTATATCAAACACACCTAACTCGGTAACTACTTTTTTTACGCACCCTAAACCGGTAATGGGTAAAGTACATTTTTTCAATAATTTTGATTCGCCTGCTTTGTTTACATGTTGCATGGCTACAATTATATTTTTAGCTGAGGCAACTAAATCCATAGCTCCTCCCATTCCCTTTACCATTTTACCCGGAATTTTCCAATTGGCTATATCGCCATTATCGGCTACTTCCATAGCTCCTAACACGGTTAAATCAACCCGGCCACTACGAATCATTCCAAAGCTCATTGCACTATCAAAAAAACTGGAGCCTATGGTAGTAGTTACCGTTTGTTTACCTGCATTGATTAAATCCGCATCCACATCTTCTTCATACGGAAAAGGGCCAATGCCTAATAAGCCGTTTTCTGACTGCAGAATAACTTCTATACCTTTGGGAACATAGTTAGCAACCAAGGTAGGAATACCTATTCCTAAATTTACATAATATCCATCTTGCAACTCTTTTGCAATACGTTTTGCTATTCCAAATTTATCTAACATAGTTAATTGTATAATTTATATTGAATCGTTTACTAACGTTCTGTTTTTATTATTTCAAATTTTTGCTTTAAGCGTAAAAAATATTTCTCAAAAAGTTCATAGCTAAGTATGGATATACCTATTACTACAACTAAGTAGCCTATTTCGTAAACCCAGAAACTCTTTATAGAATACCTGATAACAACCCTTGATATAAATGGCTCTATAAGCATGTTATGGTATATATAAATACCAAATGAAATTTTTCCTAAGTAATGAATAAAGTTTTTGTGCTTAAAATTTAAAAGTGCTTCGGGATTGAATAAATAATTGCACATCCAAAAAACGATTAAGCCCAGGTATATGTACTTTTTATACAGAACATCAAATATTCCTGTTCCCCAATTATTGTAACCGTCAACAAATAGTAAGGTAATAAAAATTGTATAAACCAAAAGCCTTGTTTTGGTATCGGTATTGATAACAATTGGTTTTTTAAAATGAATCCAGGCAACCAAAGCACCAATCAATATTTCATCGATTCTGGCCAACGTATTCACATGTAAATTCATTTGTAAATTGGTTGAGAACTCTGCAAAATACCAGCGTGATAAAATGCTGACACCAATAAAAAAAAGGGTTACAAATGGAACATTTTTTATCGAAGTAAAATACAATATAAATGGCCAGACTATATAAAAATGCTCCTCCACACAAATAGACCAAAAATGGGCAAACGGGAATTGCCATCCATCAATTCTAATAGCATTAAAATTATTTAAAAAGAGTAAATTGGCTACATAATCAGGAGCTGAACGGTTGGAGGAGTAAATTAAAATGAATCCAAAAAATATAGCAAAAAAGTACAGTGGCCAAATGCGTAAACTCCGCCTGATAATAAATTTTCCAATATGTATATTACCGGAAGTTTGTTTTTCGTTTAACAGCAAATAGGTGATTAGAAAACCACTGATCACAAAAAAAACATCTACCCCAATTGACAGGTTGCCTATAAATAACCTAACCTTGGCATCAAGTACCGGAAATGCAATAAGTGGACTGCCCAGCCAACCGCAAAAACCTTCGTATGAATGTGCCAAAACAACCATTAAAGCACAAACACAACGTAGCACATCGAGGTTTCTAAAATGAATTTTATTTGGTACAATTGGGTGCATGCTTACGCTTTAGGTCGGGTAGTAACTTGCTCTATACGTTTTTCGTAGTTTTCTCCTTTAAATATTCTGTTTACGTAAACTCCGGGTGTATGAATCGTATCGGGGTCAAGTTCTCCTGCCGGTACTAACTCTTCTACCTCGGCAATGGTAATTTTTCCGGCCATAGCCATTAATGGATTAAAATTACGCGAAGTGGCCCTAAAAACAAGATTACCATGTGTGTCGCCTTTCCAAGCTTTTACTATAGCAAAGTCTGATTTAAAAGCATGTTCTAATAAATATGTTTTACCATCAAACTCTCTTGTTTCTTTACCATTGGCGACCTCGGTACCTACACCTGCCGGAGTAAAAATAGCCGGCATACCGTAACCTGTAGCCATGCAACGGGTAGCTAAAGTGCCCTGGGGAATTAACTCAACTTCTAATTCACCACTTAACAATTGACGTTCAAATTCAGCATTTTCGCCAACGTATGATGAAATCATTTTTTTTACCTGACGTGTTTTTAACATTAAGCCTATTCCAAAATCATCGACACCGGCATTGTTACTGATACAGGTAAGTTGCTTAATTCCTTTTTTAACTATAGCTGTAATGCTGTTTTCCGGAATACCACACAATCCGAAACCACCTAACATAATGATGGCACCATCCTGTATATCTTTTATTGCCTCATCGGCATTGGCTACTATTTTATTTAACATATTTAATAAGTTAAAGGTTAAACCTTTATTGTATATTTTTTAAAATTACTCTACTACTGCTGATAATCCTCTATCGCATAAAGCCTGACAAATGCTTTTCATTTTATCTTCTTCTCCCTTTTTCACCAACGCTTTACCCTTAAAATGAACAAGCATGGCGCATTGCTCTGCTTGCAAAGTTTCGTGCTCACATATTTCACATAAGCATTCAATTACCCAATCAAATGTATTCACATCGTCATTATATAAAACAACCTTTGCGCCCGACTCAATTGCATCAAGCACATCAACTTCAGCTAATTCTTTTGTTTTTTCTTTTGACATGTACATTAAACGTAATCCCTTTAATTTTAATTATTAAAATTACAAATTTGGGCTTTCAAAAATATTAATTAAGTGGGCGTATGCAAACAAAATAGTTAGCTTGAACTAAATTAAAAATTGTACACAATTATTAACAAACAATAAAAATTGTGCATACTTATTAAACTACCCATCCTTTAAATAAATTTATTTTGCTCGTGAAATGTTTTCGATAAGCTTTTATTTTCTTCCTTTATTTGAATAGCAGCATATTTCAAATAAAAATGCTAAAAAACAGTGCTTTACAGAAATAATTTTTATTTAATCAGTAGAAAAACCTATTTATGCAGCTGTTTTTCAGCTAAAACAATGAAAAAAAATACAAACAATCAGTATGCTATAAGCCAAATACTATATAAAGCTTGCTTTATGCTATTGTTTTTATCAGCTACTGTTTTTATTACCAAAGCCAATAATGCTCCCAATATTCTCATTTTCAAAAATGCTGAATTATTTAAATCATCGCTTTTTGTTTTAGGAAAGAACAATAGTTTATATTGTTTAGATGCAGAGTCGGGAGCCAATAAACAACATGCTACTATTACCAATATAAAAGGAATTTATCAGTATAACGATTCTTTATTAGCGTGGAATGACCACCAAGTTTTCTCTTTTAACAGCAGTCTGCAAAGTTGGGAAATGGCTTTTAACTTTGAATCTACTAAAATTATAAAATCAGTATCAGCTTACGACAATGAATTGGTTATAGCTTTTGCTGACGGCTTATTATTTGCCAACAATAAGGACTTTTACAAAGCACCATTTTACATAAAAAGTTTAATAACCGGGCCTAAGCTAATTGCTTTAACCAACAGTAATTTTATATACGAATTTACCAAACAGCACTTGTTTGTAAAAACCATAAAATTAGATTCTGCTAAAACAATTCATCAAAGCAGCAATGGTATTATTTACAACACGGAACAGGGGCTTCGCATATATAACATACTAAACAAACAAACAGACTACGTTAACAACACAACTACTGCAAGCAGTATTATTGGCACTGCTGATAATATGGTGGTTTTTAACACAGGCAGTGAAATAGCTAAATTTAATATGGCTAATGCACAAGTAAGTACTGTTATTAAAACCAACTGCAACAATGCATCACTATTAAGTAATGGCAATATTTTATACAATAATACAGAAGGTCAATGCTTATACTACGTAAACAAAACCAATACTACCTTACAGGTTGGTAGTGATATTAAATCGTTTTCAATTATTGATTATTATGAAAATGAAAGTGCCAACGTAAGTATAACCAGCGAAGGATTTATTTTCAACAAAAGTAAAAACAAGGAACAACAGGTTATTGACTTATCGTTAAAAACAGGGCGTGTATTTGGCTCTATACAGGTAAACAACAATTTGGTTCTGGCATGTGAAAAGGGCTTGGTCCTATTTAATACCATTACTAACGAACACCATATTTATAGCGATTTTAAAAATGTAATATGTAATGGCATTACTAAAAACGAGAAATATATTTATGTATGTTCAGCTCAACTGGGTATTTTAAAATTCAGGCTAAACAGTATAAACAAGGTGGATGTAAAAGCTGATATTATCAATAAAGGATTGATGGCATCTTCTGCTTACATTATTAAAAATTTTGATGGCTTAATTTGTACTGTTTCATCCGCAGGGGTTTATCAAAAGGAGGCAAAATCGGACCAGTGGATTGAATTTAGCCGAAGTGGATTTGTTACCAAAATTACCGGTATTACTTATTATAAAAAAAACAGCAATGTATTGTTTATTGCTTCTGCTATTCGTGGGGTAGTTAAAACCAATGACGATGGAAACTCTTACGAACCGGTTAACCTTGGTTTGGTAGATAGCATTATTGTCAATATCGAATCTGATAGCAATGGTTTTTATGCTTTAAATCAAGCCGGTGATATTTATTTTCATGACCATGATGGTATTCAGTGGGTAAAAATTGATCAGGGTAATGCAAAATATGCCAGTTGTTTTTTACGCAAAGGCATTTTGTATATGATTGACCATGAGAATAATATTACTAAGCAAATAACGTCAGAACTTAAACCAAGAATTGAGGTAGACTGGCAAATAGAACCTGATTATGTAGTTGGGGAAAGAATATTGATTCCTTTTAAAACATTTGGTTTTTTTGGTAAAGACAACCATACTGTTTTACAACTAACCAAAGCCAATACTGACTTTGATGATGATTACGTTGACTTTTCCGATGATAAGCAAGGCCAGTTTGAATTAATTATGACTGACAGTTTAACTCCTCCCGGAGAATATACGATTAGACTGGTAGGAACTGAGCCTTTTGTTCGCTCTGAAAAAACTACGGCCACTTTTAAGGTAATTGAAAAAAGAGCTGCTGCTAATGGGGAAAAGCCGCTGGGTACAACTGTACCGGCTTTAATTGAAGACAAGAAAAAATTGAAATAAGCTATTTTTTAAAGGCAAATTTATTTTCATTACCTGCTCTTAACCTAGCTATATTGGCTCGGTGTGTGTATACAACCATTACTGCTATTGCACAAAAAAACACATTGGCTATCCAGTTCTCCCTATAGTAACAAAATGATAATAAAGCAGCCAGTATAGCAGCGCTTATGCTACCTACCGATATGTATTTTGTTAACCAAACAATAATGATAAATGTAATAATACATATCAATGCTATCTGATAATTAAGGGCAATAGCCATACCCAATAAGGTAGCAATGCCTTTTCCACCTTTAAAATGGGCAAATACAGGAAATACATGCCCAATAACAGCTACTACTCCCAAACTCATCTGGTAATTAAAATAGGGCTGTGTACCACATTGGTAATTGGTAAAGAAAACAAGGCTGGTTGCCAAAAATCCTTTTAACAAATCAATGAACAAAACAATAAAGCCTGCTTTATTTCCTAATACACGCAGTGTATTGGTAGCACCTGCATTTCCACTTCCATGTTCTCTTACATCTATTTTATGGAAAGTTTTTCCATACCAAACTGCCGTAGGAATTGAACCCAGCAAATAAGCAACTAAAAGCAAAATGTATATCAGCATTAATTATAATTTTAGACTTGGCAAAGTATAAAAAAAATAAAAAAAATCCATACATAAAGTAAAGGCTAATCTTAATGTGCTAAGATTAGCCTTTACTGCTATTTTTCTTTCATTGCTTTTAGCAATTTATTTCTATCGCTCATACTGGCCGCTCTGAGCGTAAAACCTTCTGATGAACTTTTTTCGCCTGCTGTTTTTATAATTTCATTAAAGGCCGGGTCGCTGCTTAAAATGCCCATGCTTCCTTTGGTGTATTTAAAGTAGTACCAACTGCCCCTGTTTTGTTGCAGGTAAACTATAATCTCATCGCCTGCACGTTTCTTAATTATTTCTACTCTGCCTTGTACCCTGCGTTCAAACACATATTTATCGAAACTGCGAATGCCTATATCGCCTACACTGATAAATGAACGTGTTGCCTGATTCCATTTCAGGTTTAAATCTGTTATAAATATAGTTTTAAATAAATCTTCAATTAGTTTCCCTGTTAACTCATCACTCGGGTCTCCAAGTATTTTTTTCAATACTTTTTCATCTACTAATTCGGGTATGGCTAAATTGAGTATTTGTTTATCGTAATAGTTATTGGATGCACTCGTTGACTGATCTGTTAAGGTATCGTACATTAACTTAATAGCATTGCCCGGCATTTGAAAATCAAGTATCATAGCCAAATGCATATTGAAACTGGAGTCTTTTAAATTATATATACAACTGCCTGCAACGGGCACTTTAAATTTAGGCTGGTCAAAACCAAAGGTAAATTTACCTTCGGCATAAATGGATTTTTTGGCTTCACTTACGGCTAAAAAATTTCCTTTTCTGGTTGGCTTGCTAAATACTTTATCATAAGGACCAATTCTGAATTCTTCAAATTTTTCATTGTAGGTGTAAGTTCCTTCTACTTTAATCATTTCAAAATCGCTGGTAACACGTTTACGCGTAAACATGGCCGGATAAACGTGTGGTGAATCAATGGTTACATTCATTCCACAGTACAAGGCTTGCCTGTTTAAATTAGATATAGGTGGTAATAAGTCAATATAAACTGAATCGGGGTTAATAACCGCTGCTGACCTAAACCAATCGGTTCTGGGAAAATGTAAACTATGCAATGGTTTAAAATGTCCGTTGTATTCCAAATTTTTATTGAATGAGTGTAAAATTGCATTTCCCTGAAAAGCTAATTTTGGTCCTGCTAAAAAGTTAATGGAATCCGGAATATTGGTTTTACCTCCCATATATTTTTTATCTTCAATGTATATTTCATTTAAATAAAACCTTTGGGCTTTTTTGTTTTTATCCAGGTAAATATAATTTCCCTGACCTCTTATATCTGTTCGTCCGTTTACTTTTACCGTGGTTTGCTCCACTTTATGGTAACTATTAATGGTATCTGAAAGAATTTTTGCATTGTAAAACTCATCCATTTCAGCATCGGCTCTTACGGTAACTACGCCACTATCAGGAATAATTCTACTGTCGGCCACGTTTATAAATGGTACCTTTTTTATATGCATAATATAATCAGCTAAACCTACCTTTAGGTTACCGGCTTTATAAGTTAGATTGTCTTGGCTTGTTTTTTTAGAAACTAAAAAGCTTGATTGAATTGGATTTTGCTCATACGTTTTTCCGGTAAATTCCATGGTACGTGCGTTAAAATCCCAACGCATTTTTTCAAAACTACCTTCGTAATTATTTAAGTAAAACACATTGTTTATTTCATGCGGTTTTAAATAGGTAAATTCCCCATACCGTTCTTCCTGGTTTAAATAAGCATCAACTTGTTTCGTTTCAAAGGCTATACGTGTTGAGTCGCCCGGCCAGCGTTGGCGGAATATGGATTCTTTACTTAAAATCTCAACGGCCCGCAATTCAAAATTATCATCCAATAGTTCTCCATCTTCAATTTTAATGGAACCGTTAGCTGTCATTTTTTCAGGTGTTAGCACCAGTGTTCCTCTCAGCTCTGTTTTTTCGTAAGCAATTTTAATAGGCTCGCCTCTATTGGAAACCAACATGGAATCGTGGTACGGAATCCAATGATTATACACGTTTTTTGAATTGATAATGGTTGGAAACTTCGCTGAACGGTCATTTTTAAAGGCTTCGCACTCCGCATTCATACTGTCTAACAAAAATATAAACCGCTTACTCGTGGAGGTTGATGATAAATAAAATATTTGTCCATCGCCTATTAAACCATCATTACTCAAGCGTAAACTCATTTTAGCATTGGCTCTGTTTTTATATAGTTTAAAGTCCCTATTTTCCTCTGCCGGAATAAAAAAGCCTAATGATTTATCGGGTTGTAAATTGATATCGCGTGGTAATTCCGGCAATATTCCATCGCTTATTAATGTACCAGGTAATGCTAAGGTCAATAAATTTAAATCACTCAAACTATCCAATTGAAAAGGATCAACGTTTACATAAAATCTTTCGGGGTCGTAGTTTCCTTTTTGTGTAGTTGGGTAATCGTAAAATATTTTTGAAGCAACCTCACTGGTAAATTTAGGAAAGCCCGGGTAGCGTTTTCTACTTCCCTTGTTGTACGGATGATCTATTTGCAGGTTACCATATATATTCTGAATAACACTTTTTACATTGGCAAAGTAACCCAATGAATCATCGTAATACAAAAATTTAAGTGAATCAACATTGTTCAAACGAATATCAAACTTTGTATAATCGAAAGTAAAATTACTTCCATAAAAATCTGCTAAACCCGCGCGAAGTTTACCGCTAAAGTCCATCGACCTGTTTTTCTTAATGGTTAGTACCTGTTCTTTGGGAACTATATATACGTTCTGCGAATCGCTAAAATAAAATTTAGGTACACCTTGTATAATTAAATCGTTATTGATTAAACTGATGGCCGCATTGGGGATAGCGTTAATGGTTGACCTGAAACTAATCGCATCAAAATCGGTTCGGCCTGAATGCGCATTTACGTAATCTTTAAGCTTAGGCTTTATGGTAACTATGTTTTTCTTGTCATTTAAATTTAAAAAACCTCTGTCATTTAAATCTATCATTTGCAATTTTATATCGCTTATGTTGCTTTTGAATGCGGCTGCATATTCTTCAATGGTAAATGTATTGGAATTGTTTTTTTCGCAATACTGTTTTATGCGTTGCAATGGATTATAACCCAAAACACCTTGTATGCGCTCATAAATAATATCTCTGAAATAATTGATAGATTGAAATTTAGCCGGGTCATCACTGGCAATATTATCCAACTGAATTTTGGGGTTGTTAATATCCCATTGCAGTTCATCAACGTATATTTCCATGTTATGAAAATAATCAACGAAAGGGGCTGCGCTTATACCCATTTTAGTATCTCTGTACAAACTGATATAATCCTCTTTAACATTGTAAGAGAACCTAAGCTGTGGATGATAAACGGAATCTTTATCCAAAAAGATAGTTAACTCTACTTTATCATTGGTAATCTTATTATCCCTTATAAAAAACTCTTCACTGGCTACTCTTAAAACGGGTTTGTTTTTAAAATAAAAATACAATTCGGCCTTTTGGGTTGGCGATCCTTTACCAACTATTAAAGCTCCTTTTAAACCAAATATGCCTTTAAATTTAGCTTTGCCATAAGTAACTCCGGTAAACTGGGTTGAGTATCCATCAAACTGAGGGTAAATAGATTTATCGCCTTGCGCACTTCCAAGAGGCTTATCGGTTACCCGGCCTAAAACAGGTTCTTTAAATTTATCTTTATAAAACAATAAGGCACTGTCGGCAATCATTAATCCATCGCTCAAATCAATTTTATAATTATTGAGTTTTGCATACACACGCGAAGAGTCAATACCTACCCTTGTCCAATCCACTTTACCGCCTTTTCCTACAAACTGATTGGTACCTGCATAATATTTTCCAGTAGTTTTATAAATTTCAAACGTATCTCCTGGTGTATAACAAAATAAATCAAGCGACTTAAAAATAAAAGTGGCCTGACCTTCCATTTTCAAATCAACATCCGTTGCGTTACAAACCCACAAAAAACTACCTACTCGTAACATTACATTTTCGGCAAAAATATTTCTCGATACATTCAAGAATCGAACAAATTCATCTTTGTTTTTTTTGATTGCTCCAATCAGTGTTTTATGCCAGTTGTCAAATTTATTCATCTGGTTATTTGACACTAAAGCATTCACTGTTTTAATATAGGCGTAGAACTCGGTATTTGGTTGCATTTGTTGTTGTAACATATCGTTACATAAACGAACCACTTGTTGTTTTTGAGGGAGGGAAAACTTGCCTGTATTGTAATTGGCACTGAAATTTTCCAGCTCGTCTTTTACTTCGCTTTTACCTGTTTTTATAAAACTTTCAAACTCGGTTATAAAAGTATTAGGGTCATAGGAAAAACTGGTTGGGCGTTGCGCAAAAGTTGTTAAACTTATTAAACTTAATATAATAAATTGAATGAAATATTTCATAGCTGCAAGTAATTAAATTAGCCCACAAACAACAAGCTAATTTTGTGTTTGTGGGAAAGTAAATAACGTGTTTAAAGAAAATTTATTGTTCAAAGTAAACTTGGGTAGCATCACTTCGCAATGTACAAAGCGAACCCAGTCTGATAGCAACATTCAGTGCTTCGTGTCCTGCGGGAAAACTAAAATAAACGGGATAGTTGTATTCAGCCACCGTTTCACTAATAATTTGATAACAATCCTTGTTAAACTCAAAAGGAGGCGCATTCTCGTTCATACTACTCATACCACCCACCAATAATCCTTTTAACTTAGCCAGCTTACCTGCCCTTTTTAAAGCAATCATCATTCTGTCAATGTGGTAATAGTATTCTCCTATGTCTTCAATAAACAAAATACAATCATCAAAACTAACTAAACTATCGCTTGCCAGTAAACTATATAGAACAGATAAATTACCGCCTACTAATTTTGCTTCTACATTACCATTTCTGTTTAAAGGATGCTTTGCAAACGTGTAATTAATTTTATTGTTAAACAGTGCATTTTGCAAACTACTTATGGTTGTTTCATTGTAATAATCACCCTGCATGGTTATAGGCATACAAGCATGTAATGTTGGTGTTGGATAATGTTTATTAATGTGTGCATGAATAACTGTTACATCGCTAAAACCAATAATTAATTTAGGGTTCTCAGCAAAACCGGAAAAATCAATATCGTCAATAATACGAATGGTACCATAACCACCACGTGCCAATAAAATAGCTTTTACTTCACCGTCCAACAACAATTCGTTAAAGGCCTTGGCCCTGCTTGCATCGTTCCCGGCAAAAGCATTATCGCGCTCAAACAACGCTGAACTTAATTTTACTTTCAATCCCCACGACTCCAGCAACCGAACGGTATTGGCAATAGTAGCTTCATCAATATGTCGGGCTGTGGCAGCAATGCCTATTGTATCGTTTTTTTGTAAAATCATAAGTTATCAATGTCGTTATAACGTATTCCTGAATAAATTAACCGCTCTTTTCAAAAGAAAAGTAATTTGATTTGAAATAAAAATTATAATATACACTGTATATGGTAAATGTATAGTAAGGCAAAATGTTGGTTATAATTCATCATAATTTACTTGACGAAAAGTACAAATATGTGTAGCATTGTTCCAATCAATTTTACATTGCTATTATGGAAGTTAAAAATAAACAAACCGACACCAAAGGAAATTTCTTCATAGAAGAAAACGGCTCAACCATTGCCGAGCTTGAATACGTTTATGCCGGACCTGATAAAATTATTATAAACCACACCGAAGTTAATCCCGGACAGGAAGGAAAAGGCTTAGGGAAAATTCTAGTAAAAGCAGCTATTGATTTTGCAAGAGCAAACCATTTAAAAATAATGCCGCTTTGTCCCTATGCAAAAAGTTTTTTCGACAAAACTGATGAGTATAACGATGTGTTATTTTAAAAAGTTTATGTCATAAAAAAGGAGCCGATTGGCTCCTTTTTTTATTTACTGTTTTGTTTCATTACAGTCTTCTTAATTTTATTCAACGCTTCTAAATCAGACTTGTTCAGTTTACAATTATCCGGACTGGAAACCACATAATACATTAACTCACTATTCTGAGCGCTTATTACCATTTTATTGCAATATCTTTCATCTTTTACCCAAAGATAATATACTAAGGCATTGTCCTGGTCGATAACAGCTTTAGCAATAACATCCCTGTCTACTTCTTCTACTTCTCCATCATATATATCAGCGGCATCTTTCTTTCCTTTTAATTCCAGCATTTTATCTTCAACCAATAATTTTTTATCTAATAATTGGTTTTTATCTGAAGGGTAATTGCTGATCATTTTAGAAGGTGATATATCTGCATCTCTTTCTGCTTTTGCCGCGTACTCAAAATAGTTATTTAACATTTGTACCCCTCTTTGCAATTCGGCATCCCAATCGGTAGTATCAATTTGATTGCTGCAAAATGCCTGTGCAATAATTTCTTCCGGTATGGCTTTGCGTTTAAATTTGTTTAAAATCATCAAACCATTAAAATCTTCTTCAGCACTACATAGTTTGGCTTTATTTTTACTTCCTTTTGATTTACTAAAAACCAAATAAGCTACATTTTCTTTTTTGTATTTTGTCAAATCATTGTCAAAAGCTACTTCATATGGCGAGTATCTCCAATGGCGTATAACAGCTTGTTCAATAGCGGCATTGTAGGCACTATCAAAAAACAATACGACTATCAATTTTGTTTCTTTAAATTTTTCGATTTCCGCCTTTTTAGTGTAAAAACCGAACTGAGCGCTTGCTCCTATTGAGATTAAAGTTAATAAAATGAATATGTTTAATTTTTTCATTGGTTAGCGATTTTTTATGCAAATAAATCTTTATACTCAAATATTGAAAGTATTTTTTAATTTGCTGCCTTTTAAATACCAACAAAATGAAAAAAATTTACCTTATCCTATTCTTACTTTCCATTATTCATAACACAAATGCTCTGAACGGAGACACTACTAAAATAAGAGCCTTTGATAAACTAGACATGAATCATTATGGGAATTTTGACGCATGGGTAAAGTTTCCTGATGGTGCTAAAAAATATCAGAAAATAATTATGAAATACACCTTAGGGTGTTTAAGTAACGGACAATGTGAATGGGATTATACCAATACTCTATTGGTAAGAGAAAATACCGGTTTAAAAGACTCCACACAGAAACAAGCCCCCAATTATACTATTGTTGGCCAATCAACCACTCCGGACACCTTGTATTATTTAACCGATACAGCTTATAAATATTTTTTCAATACAACCACTCAAACGGCTGATAGCACAAAACAAAATGCAATAGTTGTTTTATTATACAACAACACAAGCAATCCGACTTTGGTTACAGATACGCTAAAAGTTTGGCCTACCTATTACCGTGTTAATTATAATGGCAGTGGTGTTGCTACTGATTCTACCTTGGTTAAAAACAGTGCTAGTTATATTGCAAAAGCCATGCGCACATATTACCAGGTTTTTGACATAATAAACGATTATGAATTAGGACGTATGATTACTCCTTACGCTAAATTTTTTAATAAAAACTTCCAATACACTTATGTATTTGATGTAACTGATTTTGCGGGCAAATTGAAAGATTCAGTTCAGATAAGAATGGATTACTCTGGTTACAGTTATGGTTTTACAGCCACCGTAGACTTTGAAATGATTGAAGGAACACCTAACAGAGAAGTAGCAAAAATTGAAAACATTTACAAAGGTTATTTCCCTTATGGCAATACATCAAACCCAATTGATAATTTTTTACCTGCTAAAGCATTTACCCAAGATGCCGGCACTAAATCCATAAAACTTCGCTTAACGGTTACAGGCCATGGAGGAGAGAACAACGAAGGATGCTCTGAGTTTTGTGCCAAAAAATATTTCTTAAAACTAAACAATACACAAATAGCTGAACAATTGGTTTGGAAAGATGATTGTGGTAAAAATGCTATTATTAACCAAGGAGGAACTTGGATTTACGATAGAGCAAATTGGTGCCCTGGAGAACAAATAGCTCCTTACGAGTACGAATTAAATACACAATCAGGCAATAATAATGTAGATATTGATTTTGAAGATTTTGTTGCCAATGGTAGTGCCGGTTATCAGGTAATGGCTACACTTATACATTACAAAGATTACAGTTATAACAACGAAGTAGGCTTACAGGAAATATTATGGCCTAGCAATGATTTCAGATACCAAAGATTAAATCCTTCTTGCCAGGCGGCAAGAGTTTCCGTAAAAAACAATGGAAAAAACCCTTTAACCTCTTTTACGGTTAAATACCAGTCAGGCGATAAACGCATTAATTCTTTTGTTTGGAAAGGGAACATTCCGTTTGGTGCAACATCTACTATTGACTTAGGCTATATTCAATGGGATGCTAACGTAAAAACATTTAAAGTGTGGGTGGAAAGTCCAAATGGAGCAACAGATGAAAATACTACCAATAACAATTTACAGGTAGGCAATATTGTAAGCCCGCCTACTTTCCCCAGCCAGATTATTATAGAAACAACTACCAATAAACTGCCGGGAGAAAACCGTTGGATAATTAAAAATGAAAATGGTGATACTATTGCTTCAAAATTATTTACCAAAACAAGCACACGCCATTTAGATACAGTAAATATTGGTTACGGTTGTTATACTTTTCAATTTGACGATGCAGGCAAGGACGGATTAAGCTTTTGGGCATCATCAGCTAATACAGGTAGTGGAAGCTTACGTATTACAGCTACTAATCCGTACCGTGTATTAAAAACTTACAATGCTGATTTTGGTACTTTTATTACACAACACTTTACAGGCCAAGCACCATTAAGTGTGAATGACATGGATGAAACTAAAAATACCATGCTGGTATTTCCTAATCCGGCCTCTAAAACGGTAAGCATTCAATTGGATATGCCTTTAAATTTTGAATCTAAAACTTACCAGGTTTTCAATATCCAAGGACAATTGGTTTATAGCCATACTACTGCTGATTACTTAGTTGATATTGATTTAAGCAATTTTAGCCAAGGCATTTATTTTGCAGTGGTGAATACAAACAACAAAAGCTTCACTCAGAAATTTATGGTTAAGTAATAGAGCAATATTGTTTCTAACAAAAAAGGTTAGCTTGTTTAAGCTAACCTTTTTTTATGCCTTAATATTTCTGTATTGACTCTATATAAAATTTACCGGTAAACAGACTTAAAACTATTTTACAAAGAAGCTTAAATAAAAAAAGAGGCTACTAAAAGTAACCTCTTTTTTCTATTCATAATCTTTTTGAGACTATTTCTTTTTACCTTTTGCTTCTTCTGTAGCTGCAGATACTGCTGCTCTAGTCGTTTTAACGGTAACAACCGGATTGTTAGGTGAATCTAATAATACAATATTGTTTACTGTGATATCGCCTACTTTAATTGATTTACCAATTTCTAAATTATCAATATTAATTTCAATTGATTCTGGTAAATTAGCCGGTAAACCTTTAACTCTTAATTTTTGTTGTTTAATCATCAATTTACCACCTTGACGAACACCTACTGAATTACCAACACATTTAACAGGAATTGGAATTTCAATTTCTTTGTTATCGTTTAATTCCATAAAGTCAGCGTGAATAATTGACTCATTAACCGGGTGGTATTGGATATCTTTTAATACTGCTTTTATTACTGTACCATCAATATCTAATTGTACTTTATAAGTATTTGGAGTATAAACTAAAAGTTTGAAATCAGCTTCATACATTGTGAAATGCAAATGTTCTTTTCCTCCGTACAATACGCAAGGAACTTGTCCTGCTGCTCTTACTGCTTTTGTACTTGATTTACCTAAATTGTCACGTTTGTTACCAAACATTGCTACTGTTTTCATACTGTTTTTCTCCTTTTTCTTTTTTTTGATTGGCAAAACCCATTTCGGTTATCCGATACTAATTTTGCTTTTTGGTTAATAATTAATTTATATTTTATTTTTGTTGTATTTCAAATAATGAACTAATACTACCGTGTTCATTTACGTTGCGAATAGCATCGGCAAATAACTTGGCAGAACTTAGTACTTTTATTTTAGGGCTTTGGGTTCTTAAAGGGATGGTATCGCAAACTACTAATTCATCAATTACCGAATTTTCAATAGTTTCGATGGCTTTACCTGAAAGAACCGGGTGAGTACAAAAGGCTCTTACGCTTAAAGCACCTTTTTCTTTCATTAAACCTGCAGCTTTAGCCAATGTACTTCCTGTGTCAATAATATCATCAACCATTACTACATCTTTTCCGCTTACATCACCAATTAAGGTCATAGCAGCAATTTCATTTGCTCTACGTCTTTCTTTGTCACAAATTACCATATCAATACCTAAAGCTTTTGCATAAGTACGGGCTCTTGTTGTTGAACCCATATCTGGCGAAGCAATAATTAAATTGTCTGTTTTCGCTAAACTTCTGATATATGGTAAAAATATAACCGATGGATCCATGTGATCAACCGGTATTTCAAAAAATCCTTGAATTTGAGGCGCATGTAAATCCATTGTCATTACACGGCTGGCTCCAACTGCTGTTAAAACATCAGCTACTACTTTTGAACCAATAGAAACACGGGGCTTGTCTTTTCTATCCTGGCGCGCCATTCCAAAATAAGGAATAACTGCAGTAATATAATGTGCCGATGCACGCTTTGCAGCGTCAATCATCATTAAAAGCTCCATTAAATTATCGCTGTTGGCAAAAGTAGATTGAATTAAAAACACATCAGCACCACGCACACTCTCATTAAAATTTGGCTGAAACTCGCCATCGCTAAATTTCGAAATGGTACAATCACCTAACGGTTGACCATATTCTTCAGCTATTTTTTCGGCAAGGTAACGTGAGTTTGTTCCCGAAAATAATTTTACTTCGTTGTTGTTAGCCATATCAGTGAGTTAATAGGTATTGATTAAACAATTAGCTTACCCGATTTAGTCAAGTAAGCTAATTATCTGTGTTTTCTATAAAACTTGTTGTCCGACTAGGGCTCGAACCTAGACTCTACTGAACCAAAATCAGTCGTGTTGCCAGTTACACCATCGGACAAT